>CALIBK010000033.1 GCA_938045955.1 uncultured bacterium
GAGGAGGGGATCAGGATCTGTGTGGAGACGATCCAGAGGCTCCGTGAGATTCCCGGGGTTCGGGGGATCCATATCATGGCCATAGAATGGGAAGAGAAGGTCCGGGAGATCGTCGAAGCCGCAGGACTCCTTCCCAGACCCAGCCTTGGAGAGGCATAGGGCAAAGCGCTTAGGGCAAAGAACTTTCTCTATGCGCTATACTTAATGGGCGATGCCTTCATAAAAAAGGAGGACGAAGATGCCAAAAAAGATCTTAATTGTGGATGACGACCCTGATTTAGTCGAAGCAGTGTCCATGATCCTGGAATCGAAGAACTACGAAGTGGCTGCAGCCTATGGAGGAATCGAGGGACTCCAAAAAGCAAAAACAGAAAATCCTGACCTCATTGTTTTAGACGTGATGATGCCGGATAAGGATGGATACGCTGTTTGTAAGGAATTGAAAGCAGACCCGGAACTCAGAAAGATCCCTGTGCTGCTTCTCACCGCAGTGGTCTCAAAGATAGCAACCACCCGTTATACCCAGGCTGCGGGACTTGAAACAGAGGCGGATGACTATATTGATAAACCCGTTGAACCCGAAGTCCTTGTCAGAAGAATTGAAACTTTACTCTCAAAATAATCTTAGCAATTAAGGAGATTCCTCCCGTAGGAGACCTGAATTGGAACGGGCAAAGATTCTTGTGATTGACGACGAACAGATTATGCGGGATGGGTGTACGCGGATCCTCACCAAGAATGGGTGGGAGGTCCTTACAGCCGAAAATGGAAAACAAGGGTTAGCACATCTTCAGTCCCATTCCGGGGAAACCGATGTCATTCTCCTTGATCTCATGATGCCAGGAATGAGCGGGATGGAGGTCCTTGAACAAATCCGTACAAATTATCCGGACCTTCTTGTGATCGTGATTACGGGTTATGCCACGGTGGAATCGGCTGTGGAGGCAATGAAAAAGGGAGCCTATGATTTTATTCCCAAACCATTTACTCCCGATCAGCTCCGGATCGTGGTCCGGAGGGCCTTAGAGAAGAGGACCCTCCAGAAAGAGGCTGAATTCCTTCGAAGAGAGAGGGAAAGGTCACTTAGAGATATTGCCACAGAAAAATCAAAACTCAAAACAATTATCAACTGCATGGGGGATGGGGTTCTCGTTTGTGATCGGGAAGGGTGTATCGTTCTCTCCAACCCAGCAGCAAGCCGATTGTTAAAAATCCCGGAAGAGTCTTTGATCGGAAATTACGTTTCCCAATGCCCTTTAAACCCGGAACTTCTTCGAACCATCGAAGAGAGTCTAAATGTAAAAGACCGGAATTATATCTCTATCTCTCAAGAGTTAAGCGTTGGGGAGACGGGGGAAACCTTTCTGAGAGCCCACACGGCGCCTGTGAGAAACGATCTGGGAGAAACAATCGGTTCGGTCACGGTCCTTCAGGATATCAGCCATCTCAAGGAGCTCGATAAGATGAAATCGGAATTCATCGCAATGGTGGCCCACGAACTCCGGGCCCCTCTGGCCGCTGTGGAGCAGCAACTCACCGTCATTCTTAATCGAATGGCCGGAGAGGTCACTGAAAAACAGGAGCAACTCCTCTCCCGGGCCAAGGAGAGAACCAAGGGACTTCTGGACTTGATTCGAGACCTTCTCGACCTTTCAAAGATTGAGGCGGGAAAGATGATCCAATACAAGGAACCTCTTACCCTTCGAGAGGTGATCGAGAAAGTGGTCGAATTGATGAGGACGGAGGCAGAACAAAAAAAGGTGGATCTTCAATTCTTCCCTCCTGCCCAGAACCCTATCGTTCACGCCGACCGAAGCGGGATGGAAGGGGTCTTTACCAATCTCATTTCCAATGCGATTAAATATACCCCGGAAGGGGGAAGGGTTCGGATTACCCTCAACGAGGAGGGTGGATTTGCGAAGGTCACGGTTTCAGATACAGGAATTGGGATTAAAAAGGAAGATCTCCAGAGAATCTTTGATAAATTTTATCGAGTGAAAACCCCACAGACACGTCAGATCGTGGGCACAGGGCTCGGGCTTTCAATCGTGAAGAGCATTATCGATGCTCACCTGGGTTCCATCTCTGTGGAGAGTGAGGAAGGAAAGGGAACGACCTTTACCGTCCTCCTTCCTAAAGAGACCGGGACCGACTTTCATCCATGTTAATGCATCAAGAAGAAATCAAGAGAGGAATTGATGATGAATATCGTGCTATCCAGAGATACTCTTAATCTGGTCCATCAGCTTCAACGGATGACCGGTGAAAATGTCATGCTCTGCTACCAATGTAAGAAATGTACGTTGGGTTGTCCCTCGGCTTATCGAATGAGAATGAAACCCCATGAATTGATGCGAGCCATTCAACTGGGCCAGGAAGAAGAGATCTACTGGTCAGGGACCATCTGGATCTGCCTTTCGTGCGAGACCTGTAATACCCGCTGCCCACAGGGGATCAATATCCTCAGGGTGATCGATGGGTTAAGAGAAAGATCCAAAGAGGTCAATTACTACAATCCTTACCCTGTCATCCCTGCATTTCACCGTATCTTTCTCAGTTTAGTTGAACGATTTGGAAGGATTTACGAGCTGGGTTTGGCCGTTCTTATCAACCTGAGAATGCTTTCCCCTTTCAAAGATATGGACATGGCCTATCCCATGTTCATTCGTGGCAAAATGAAACCCCTCCCTCATCGAAGCCAGGGAGTCAAAGAACTCCAGCAGGTAATGGAAAGGATCAGAAAGTTAGAAGAATCAAAATTAGAGAATTAGACCGAGGAGAGACGCGATGCGATATGCCTATTATCCAGGATGTTCCCTCAGTTCTTCAGGAATTGAATTTCATCTCTCTTTTCAATATGTGGCACGTGCTTTAGGAATCGAGCTCGTCGAGGTGAAAGATTGGGTCTGTTGCGGGGCATCCTCTGCCCATGCCACCTCCCATCTCCTTTCAATTGCCCTTCCCGTGCTTAATCTCTCCCATGCAGAGAAAGAGGGTTTCGATAGACTGATTGCCCCCTGTCTGGCCTGTCTCTCCCGATTCAAGGCCGCCAATGTGGAGATGAAGAGTAATGACCCGTTGAGGAAAAAGATCCACGAACTCTTTGACTACCCTTACCAGGGGAAGGTGAGGGTCTATCACCCCCTGGAAGTCTTCTTAGAGTTAGGACTGGATCAGATTCGAGCAAGGGTGAAAAAGAAACTAAAAGGATTAAGGGTCGCCTGTTATTATGGATGTGTGCTTACCCGGCCTCCAAAAATTGCTCAATTCGATGATGTCGAAAATCCCCAGAGTATGGACTCCATTATTCAGGCCTTGGGGGGCGAAACCATTGACTGGTCCTATAAGACGGAATGCTGCGGAGTTTCGATGACTCTTACCTTTTCGGATATTGTTCTCAAACTCTCCAATGAGATCCTCAGGGAGGCCAAGGAAGGAGGAGCCAGTGCGATCATCGTCTGCTGTCCTCTCTGCCAGGCCAATCTGGACGGGAGACAGCGACAGATTGAAGAAACCTACCATGCTCGTTATGGACTCCCTATTCTTTATATTACCCAGATCATGGGGCTTTCCTTTGGGGCTTATCCAAAAGAGGTGGGACTGGAGAAACTGATTACCAGTCCAAAAGAGGTATTGGGTCCTCTCGGGTTGATGTAAAGAGCTGCCCCTCTACCTCGTCTATGTCCTTACTGACTTCTCAACACGATCTCAACTTCTACTGAAATTGTTCCTCTTTGAGGAGACGAAGAAGCTCCAGATGGTTCTCAATGTGAAAATCTCCTGATAGATTTCTATTTTTGTAAGCCACAAAGAGGACTCCGGCGGCTCGAGCGGATTGCTGATCGACCTCTGAATCTCCTACAAAAAGAATCTCATGGCGCTCAAGCTGAAAGGAAGAGGCAATCTTTTCAATTGATTCGGGATGAGGTTTGGGATGCTTTACATCGAGAGCGGTCACCACCATATCGAAATAAGGCCAGAGATGAAATCCTTCCATAATATATTTCATCGAGGTCGTCCGGTTGGTACAGATCGATCGGATGAAACCGCCCTCCTTAAGTTTCTTCAGGGACTCCAGCAGGTAGGGTTCCATCTTTAAATAGACAATATATTTCCGGAGATCCAGTTGCTTCATAAATTCAAGAGCCCTTCTCTCCAATTCCTTATCCCTGCCAAAGAGAAAATGGATGGCTTCATAGACGGTGTGGGCGTGAACATATTCCATTTCTTCTTTTTTTAAGGGCTCCCTGCCTACAGAAAGACAGATATCGTTGTATAATCGTGTATTCGCTTCAAAGGAATCGAAGAGAACTCCGTCACAATCATAGATGACACAACGAACCTTTCCTTTCAGAGTCTGGTCCTCCACAAATGTTTTACCCCTTTAAAGAACTTTTGCCTCTGCTTCTATTAGAAGACCTTCTACCATGGTCCCATCCTGTGGATAGTAAACCTTTATCTCCCCATCCTTTTCAATTAAATATAGCCTTCCATTGTCCTGTTTTACCTTCGGGATTTCTTCCAAAGGATACCGGAGAAGGAGAGCAAGAATCATCAGATTGACGACCCGATGCCCGACGATAAGGATCTCCTGATTTTGATGGTTCCGAAGGACTTCCTCAATAAAGGGCGAAACCCGGTGAATGACATCAGTATAGTTTTCTGCCTGAGGAAGACGATAGGTGAATCGCGCTTTCTTAAATCTCTCCCATTCTTCGCGCAGTCCATCATCCAGACAAAGGATCCTTTTCCCCTCTAAAATTCCAAAGGCCATCTCGTCCAATTCAGCACGCTTGTGGATGGGGAGTCCAGAGTAACGGGAAATAGGTTGGGCGGTCAGAATCGATCTCTTGAGGGTACTGGTATAGATCGTTGAAAGAGGTCGATGTTTAAGAAGTTCAAGCAGGGCTAAACTCTGCTCAATTCCTCGTGGGGAGAGTTCTGGATCACTTCTTCCCTGGATCCTTCCTTCTACATTCCAGATGGTCTCTCCGTGCCTTGCTAAATAAATTCGAATCATATTCTCCTGAAAGCTATCTCGCAAGCCTCGATCGTCCGATCCAGATCCTTCTGGTTATGAGCGGTGGAGAGAAACCAGGCCTCGAATTGAGAGGGGGGGAGATAGATCCCCTGGTTTAGCATCTCGTTAAAGAATTGAGCGAACCGTTTGGTATCGCTCATTTTTGCAGTAGAAAAATCTTTTACCGGTCTATCGGTAAAGAAGAGGGTCAACATTCCCGTGGCTTTATTCAGGGTGACCGGTATCCCCCGGTCTTCCGCACATTCAAGAATTCCCTCTGCGAGATAGGAAGTCTTCCTTTCCAGTTCTCCGTACACTTTCTGGGACTTCAGGGTATCCAGAGTTTCAATTCCTGCTGCCATGGCCAGGGGATTTCCTGAAAGGGTTCCTGCTTGATAAACTCCTCCTAAGGGGGCAACCTTCTCCATAATCTTCTCCTTCCCACCATAGGCCCCTACAGGGAGTCCCCCTCCAATAATCTTCCCCAGGCAGGTCAGATCTGCTTTAATTCCATATAACTCCTGCACCCCTCCATAGGCTACCCGAAACCCTGTGATGACCTCATCAAAGATCAGAAGAATCCCATGTTCATCACATATTCTTCTCAATCCTTCCAGGAATCCTTTTTCCGGAAGCACCACCCCCATATTTCCTGCAATGGGTTCTACAATTATGCAGGCAATCTCCCCGGGATATTGTTTGGCCAGACCCTCCACTTTCTCTAAATCATTATAAGGGGCACAAAGGGTGTGCTTTGCCAAATCCTCCGGGACCCCGAGGCTATCTGGAATACCGAACGTAGCTCCCCCTGAACCTGTCCTAACCAAAAGGCTGTCCCCGTGACCGTGGTAGCAGCCTTCAAACTTAATGATCTTATTTTTTCCTGTATAACCTCTGGCTAACCGGATGGCACTCATAACTGCCTCTGTCCCTGAATTCACCATTCTTATTAATTCTATCGAAGGGAAGGCCTTTTTAATTCGTAAAGCAAGTTCGATTTCGAGAGGCGTAGAGGCTCCAAAACTTGTTCCCCTGGTAAGAACCCTCTTTAATGTAGCGATGACTTTAGGATGAGCATGACCCAATATCATGGGCCCCCAGGAACACACATAGTCAATGTATTCATTCCGATCCACATCCCATACCTTCGACCCTTTCGCACTTTCAATAAAAATGGGCGAAAGTCCCACAGCTTTAAAAGCCCTCACGGGGCTGTTTACTCCTCCGGGAAGAAGCCCTGAGGCCCGACGATAAAAGCTCACCGATTTTTTCCGATTCATCTTCTTTCTCCCCCTCACAGAGTTTTATAAGAAATTGGCTCAATATATATAACCTATATTTTTCATTTTTTCTTCTGAAAATTACCACCTCCATCCTTCATCGGTGATGAGGGGTTCAGCGTTCTCAGGGTTTCAGAAATACTTCTGTCAGGCCAAAATGACCCCACCCTTCATCGAGGGATGATTGCGCTGGGGATTTCCATTCGCTTGATTTTTACTTCTTCATCCATTATATAGATAAAAAATTTAAGGAGAGTTGACCATGGCGATTATAAATTTCGGTGGAGTGGATGAAAAAGTAATCACCCGGGATGAATTCCCTCTTTCAAAAGCAAGAGAAGTTCTTAAAAACGAAACGATTGCTGTCCTTGGATACGGAGTCCAGGGCCAGGGTCAAAGTTTGAATATGAGAGACAATGGATTTCGAGTCATTATCGGTCAGAGAGAAAACACGTCATCCTGGGATAAGGCAATCAGAGATGGCTGGGCTCCAGGAGTAACCCTCTTCCCCCTGGAGGAAGCCTCCAGAAGAGGAACGGTTATTCAATATCTCCTCTCGGATGCGGGACAGAAAGAATTCTGGCCATTCCTTAAGCCCCATCTCACGGAGGGGAAGACCCTCTTCTTTTCGCACGGGTTTTCAATTACCTATCGACATCTCACGGGAGTCATCCCGCCCCCCAATATTGATGTCGTCATGGTCGCTCCAAAGGGTTCCGGGCTCTCCGTCCGTCGCAATTTTCTCGAGGGAAGCGGAATCAATAGCAGTTATGCCATCTTTCAGGATTACACCAAAAGGGCTGAGGAAAAAGTCCTGGCATTGGGGATTGCCATTGGATCAGGATATCTCTTTGAAACGACGTTCGAAAAAGAAGTCTTCAGTGACCTTACAGGAGAACGAGGGGTCTTAATGGGAGCCATCGAAGGGATCATGGAAGCTCAATACTATGAGCTCCGAAAACATGGCCACTCCCCCAGCGAGGCCTTCAACGAAACGGTGGAAGAATTTACTCAGAGCCTGATCCGACTGGCGGCGGAAAAGGGAATGGATTGGCTATATGCGAACTGTAGCACCACCGCACAACGAGGGGCCTTGGATTGGAAAGGAAGATTTCGAAAGGCTGTGGAACCTCTCTTCGCAGAACTTTACGAAAGGGTGGCCGATGGAACTGAGGCAAAAATTGTTCTTGAGAAGAATAGCCAGCCTGACTACCGAGAAAAACTAAACGCCGAGCTTGCCGAGATGGCGAATATGGAGATGTGGAAGGCAGGTGAAAAAGTAAGGGAACTCCGCCCCGAAAACTGGAAACGAAGGGATTAATATTTCTGCCCTCTGCCTCCTGGCATAGTCTTCCTTACTCTCCAATAACGGTATTCAATAAATTTCCAATTCCTTCAATCACGACCTCTACCCGATCTCCAATATTCATCGGTCCTATTCCAGAAGGAGTCCCTGTAGCAATCACATCCCCCGGTAAAAGGGTCATTACCTGAGAAATGAAACTCACCAGATAATGGGGACCGAAAATAAGATTCTTCGTGTTTGAATATTGACGCCTCTCCCCGTTCAAATAGGTGGAAATCTCTAAATGATAGGGATCAAGATCTGTTTCAATCCACGGTCCGATGGGCGCAAACGTATCAAAACTCTTTGAGAGTGTCCATTGCCCATCCTTGGGTTGAAGATCTCTCGCTGTGACATCATTGAAACAGGTATACCCGAGGATGTATTCCCCTGCCCTCTCTTCTGGGATCGCTTTAGCAACTTTTCGAATCACAATGGCCAGTTCACCCTCATAATCAATCCGTTTAGACATTTTAGGATAGACGATCCCTTCTCCCGGTCCGATCACAGAGGTTGAGGGCTTCATAAAAAGAAGGGGTTTCTGAGGAATGGGTAACTTTACCTCTTCGGCGTGATCCCGATAATTTAACCCCAAAGCTACAATTTTCGAGGGAAGACAGGGAGAAAGAAGTTTAACTTCTTTTAGGTCCTTTTTTACAGGCTTCAAAGAAAACTCTACGAAAGGATTACCTTCCATCTCTTGGATTCTATCTCCATCAATGATCCCCCATTTGGTTATTGAACCCTCCTGGTATCGTGCAATCTTCATAGGATCACCTTAACCCTAAGACATCCTGCATGTCATAGAGCCCATTGGGTTGATGAATAATCCATAGGGCAGCCTTTATAGCTCCCCGGGCGAAGTTGTCCCGGCTGTGGGCTCGATGGATGATTTCCAATCTCTCCCCTACCCCTCCGAAGAGGACCATATGTTCTCCCACGATGTCCCCTGCCCGAATGACCTGCATCCCGATCTCCTCCCGGGTTCTTTCGCCAATCATCCCCTTCCGGCCATAAATCCCTACCTGATTGAAATCTCTCCCGATCGTCTCGGCGATGAGTTCCCCGAGTTTGATCGCGGTTCCACTGGGAGAATCTTTTTTGAGTCGATGATGAGCCTCAAGGATTTCGATATCATAGTCCTGTCCCAAAACCCTCGCCACATCCTGAACAATCCGAAACATCACATTCATTCCCACACTCATGTTGGGGGCGAGCACACAACGGACCTCCTTCGAAAGTTCTTTGATCCTCTCCATCTGCTCTGGACGAAACCCTGTCGTTCCGATCACAATCGCAACTCCATTCTCCCTTGCAAACTCGAGACTCTCAAGAGAAGCCTGGGGGGTAGAAAAGTTAATAATGACCTCTCCCTCTCCCTTTCTTATTCTTCCCTCCAATGGAATTCCTGATCTTCCCAGCCCGACGATCTCTCCCACATCTTTTCCAAGAGAAGGATGATCAGGTCTCTCCACCGCCTGAACCAATCTCATGGATGGGGTCTCATGAAGGACGTGAATGATTCGGGTTCCCATTCGACCTGCTGCACCAACTACAATCACTCCGATCTTTTCGCTCATAAGTAAGCCTCCTCCCATATCTCTCCTTCATAGACGATGTGAACCTCTCCCTCAAAAAATAACCTCTTGATTTGATCCCTTTCTATCTCGAAATAGACGTTCAGGATCTCTCCTCCTCTCGTCCTGACAGAGACAGGGGATTTTACAAACCCTTTTATGGCCGAAATGAGAGCAGAAGCCACCACCCCTGTCCCGCAAGCTAAAGTCTCATCCTCGACTCCTCGTTCATAGGTCCGCACAGAGAGGCTGGAATCCCCTTCTACCTTAACAAAATTTGCATTAACTCCTGAGGGGGCATAGTGTGGATGAAAGCGGATGGCCCTCCCCATCTCGACCACCTCCATCTCATCGATCTCTTTTAAGAACAAGACCGCATGGGGAACACCGGTATTAATCCTTGAGATGGTCAATTCTTTTCCTTCAATAAAAATCCTTTCATCCATCTTTAAATCATGAGGCTTTGGCATCTCTAATTTGACCCGCTTTCCCTCCACCTGGGCATGAATCATCCCTGCGAGGGTTTCAAATTGAAGCTGAGCCGGAGCAATTCCTTTCACAAAAGCAAACCGGGCGGCACATCTTCCACCATTGCCGCACATTTCGGCTTCACTTCCATCGGCATTGAAGAACCGCCACCTGAAGTCTGCTCGGGTTGAGTTTTCTATAAGGATCAGTCCATCTGCACCGACAGAAAATCTTCTCCGGCATACTTTTCGGGTAAATTCCTTTATCCGGTCTTCGGATAAAAAAGGGCTCCGATGATCAATCAGAATAAAATCATTTCCACTTCCACTCATCTTCGTAAAAGGAATCTTCATCTCGAACTCTTGCTCATTAGCCATCAGGGGTAAGGCGTCGGGCGAAAAATAATCCTTACATCAATAGAAAGTCCGGTATCCTCTCTTTCCTTACCAGATCCTCATAATCCTCTCTTTCTCGAATGATAAACATCTCGGTATCTCGAACTAAAACCTCCGCCACTCGAGGCCGTGAATTATAATTCGTAGACATTGAAAACCCATAGGCTCCAGCACTCATCACGGCAACGAGCTCTCCCGGTTGAAGTTCCTGTAAGGTCCGACCCTTTGCAAGAAAATCACTTGACTCACAGATCGGGCCCACAATATCTACCACCCGGGTCTTTCGCATCTCCTCTTTCACAGGAAGAATCTGATGATAGGATCCATAATAACTCGGTCGAACCAGATCATTCATCCCTGCATCCACAATGACGAAACGCTTCTCCTCATTCTCCTTTGTATAGAGAACCTTCGAAACCAGGATCCCTGCATTCCCAACAATAACCCTTCCCGGTTCTAAAATAAGGGTGCAATCAAACCCTCTAATCTCATCCAGAATGTTTGCGGCATACTCAACCGGATGAGGGGGCTCTTCATCTTCGTAAGTGATTCCTAATCCCCCACCAAGATCCAGGTACTGGATCTCCATTCCCTCTTCTCTCAAACGCTCCACCAGAGTTTTCAATTTTCTTAATGCCTCCACGATCGGTTCAACCTCGACCAGTTGCGATCCGATGTGACAATCAATCCCGATCACCTTTAGATGAGGCAACCGGAAGGCAAGCCGGTAGGCCTCTGGGGCTTGAAGAATATCAATCCCAAACTTATTCTGTTTTAAGCCGGTAGAGATATAGGGATGGGTCTTGGGATCGATGTCAGGATTGACCCTTATGGAAAGTGGAGCTTTCTTCCCCATTCTGCCAGCAATCTCATTGATCTTCTCGATCTCCTGAAACGACTCTGCATTAAAAAGGAGAATCCCTGCTTGAAGGGCAGATTCAATCTCCTCTTCTTTTTTCCCGACCCCTGAAAACACGATCTTCTTAGGGTCAGCTCCGCTTTTCAGGGCCCGGTAAAGTTCTCCTCCAGAAACCACATCTACCCCTCCTCCTAAATTCACAAAGAGACGAAGCAGAGCCAGATTCGAATTGGCTTTGGCTGAATAACAGATCAGGTGGGGAATCCCATCGAAGGCCTCGTCAAATACCCTGAAATGTCTAACCAGCGTATTGTAGCTATAAAGATAAAATGGCGTCCCGATCTTTTCGGCTATCTCTCTGATGGGAAGCCCCTCGCAATAGAGCTCCCCATTTTTATATTCAAAATAATGCATCTTATACTCCTGCCTTCTTAGTCCCTTTTTTCTTGTTTCAAGATTTTAAAATTCGATCCTTTTTAATATAGATACCTCACCCTGACTTCTTCGGAAAAAGGACTTTCATTTCTTCTCGGAGAATGATCAATCGCAGTGACCACATATTCGTAATCTTGTCCTATTTCCACATCAGTATCAAGATAGAGTTCCTTGGTGAGATGGACCGGTGTTAATCTTTCAAATTTTATCTCCCCTGCTCTTCTCCGATAGACATAGTATCCTAATAGATCCGGTTCTAAATTTCTCCTCCAATGGAGCTCAATCCCATTCTTCAGGGGAATAGCCACCAATTCCGAAGGGGCACTGGGCGGAACCAGATCTGTTGGAATGACCGGAGGGGTCAGAGTCCCCTTCCCTTCGATATCCGTTTTTACGACTCGCCTTAATGCCCTTATGGAATAAACATATCTTTTCTCATTCTCAACACTGAAGTCGGTATACTGGTTGAGAGTAAGAGGTTCACGATTCAAGGGGTGGGGGAGAAAATCCTTTCCTTCTTCCTTTCGATAAATGTTGTAGCCAGTGGCTTCCGGAACAGGCTCCCAGGAGATATCCACTCGTTTATCCCCACCTTCTACTCTTATCAATTTAGGCATGGGAGGGGGTTCATCCCAAAAGAGGGTGACCGGGTTTGAAGGAGAACTCAAATCCCCCCTTCGATTCACGGTGATGACCTGAAACACATAGACTTTTTTTGGGGTGAGATCCTCAAGATAAAAGGACATCCTCTTTCCCCTGTCCTCTGAATTTAATTTTCCTTCGTAGAAGACTTCTGTCTTCTCCCCGCAACCCCTGCATGCCTCGCCAATCAGGTCTCCCACTGAGCTCAAGATCTTAAATCGAGATAAATCGGTCAGAGGAGACTTATCGGTATTCTCTCTGGGAAGGGTCCATTCTAAGAGAACCCCTCCTTCTCTTGATCTTGCTTCAAGGTCAACAATCCTCTTAGGAACAACGGTCGACCATGGGACCGGAGGCCCTTTCTTCCCGCATGCCCCTCCCAGAAAGAAGATAAGAGACAATAAACAAGATAATTTAAATATAAAAGAATAATTTTTGGATTTCGAATTTCGAGCTTCGAATTTATTCGTCATTTACTACGGGGTCCGAAAATGGCCGTTCCCACCCTTACATAGGTTGCGCCTTCTTCAATGGCAATCTCAAAATCGCTGGACATCCCCATCGAAAGTTCTTTTAGAGGAATCCCTTCTTTCTCCAATCTTTCTTTTAACTCACGAAGTTTGATAAAATAGGGTCTGCTTGCCTCCGGAGAATCGAAATAAGGAGGCATGGTCATTAGTCCCACAAGTGAAAGATTCCTTAACTCAAATATTTTTTTGGCCAATTCAAATGCCTTTTCTTCTTCGGTTCCGAATTTCGTCCTCTCTCCTGAGAGATTGACCTCCATCATCACCTTGATGACCTGACCTTCCTTCTCAGCCCTTCGATTGAGCTCTTCAGCCAGGGAAAGACTGTCCACTGAATGGATCATATCGAAAAGGCGAACCGCATACTTTGCCTTATTCGTTTGAAGATGGCCGATGAAATGCCACTCTACCTGTCTTCCAATCTCTTCGATCTTTCTCTTGGCCTCCTGGACATAGTTTTCGCCAAGGATTGAAATCCCTGCAGCAATGGCTTCCTTGATTCGATTAACCTCTACGGTTTTGGAGACCGCCACCAGTTTCACCTCTTTCGGGTCTCTTCCGACCCTTCGGGCAGCCTTCTCTATCCTTTCCATCACATGGACCAAATTTTCCCTGATCGTTGACATTCTAATATTCTATTTGAAGATTCCTTCTTTCAATTGATCGTTCTGATGCCGGATTTTGAAAATTTTATAGCCCCTAAATGAAGAAGCATCTGGATCACCTCACAGAGAGGTAGACCAATCACATTGGTGTAAGATCCTCTGATCGATTCGATCATAAACGAACCCATGCCCTGGGCTGCGTATCCTCCGGCTTTATCATAAGGCTCCCCTGTTTGAATGTACCAGTCTATTTCGGAAGGAGCAAGCTTTTTGATCCTGACCAGACTTCTAACGACCTTTCGATCCATCTTTTTCCTTTTCAGGTGTTTTATGGAAACCCCTGTAAAAACCTGATGTTCCTTCCCACTGAGTTGACGAAGCATGGATCGGGCTTCTTCTGAATTCTTTGGTTTTCCCAATATTTTGTGTTCGATGTAGACGATGGTATCTGCCCCAAGAACCCATCGATCAGGATATCTCTCTGCAATTTCCGAGGCCTTCGCTTCAGCTAATCGAAGGACATGATCTCGCGGGGATTCTTCTGGAAGAAAATCCTCTTCGACCCTGCTTGGAATCACATCAAACTCGATGGCCAATCGCTTGAGCAACTCATATCTTCTCGGAGATGAGGAAGCGAGGATCAATCTCTTTGACACCTTAAAAAACTAAGTGAAAACCGAAAGTTTGTCAAGTTGAAAGGAATTTACCCCTCTCTCGGCTTCACACATCCTTCCCATTAAGTGCTTCCGTCAGAGGCCCACCCGACTCAGGCTGAAGAAGATACCTCTTTCATTTAGGAATTAATAAGAATCAAGGGGTCATGATATTCTACTTAAGAAGTGAATATGAGGTTCAAAACAATTCCCCTGATAATGATATGAAATGGGGGGATGAATTAGTTAAAACTTGAGCCCTAGGCTGAGAAAGAGGGAATGGGATTATGACGATGCAGGAGAAAGTGATTAAGAGGAAGGTTGGGCTTTTGAGGTTAACCAGGGAGTTGGGAAACATTTCCGGGGCCTTCGGACCATTGGTTATTCACGGGATAGTTTTTATCGTTTCAAGGAGCTTAATGAGAGGGGAGCTTGCGCTTCAGGAGCTTAGTCGTCGTAAGCCTTGTCCGAAGAATCGGGTGGGTCTGGGGGTGGTTTAAAGAACTTTTAATCTTCTTGGAATGCATGATAGATAAATCCTATCCAAACGAAATGTATGATAACTTCTCCTCCCCAAAAACTCCATTATTCATAGAGAGTATTATTTTTGATAGAATTTTTACCATCTTTTCACTTAATTCAATGACTCCTTTAGCTTCTTCTGGATTGATTTCAGAATGGAGATCGTGATGAGCCTCCCATGTTTCTTTTGCTTCTTCCTCAGCGAGTCATTCCTCGATAATCCACCACTACATATCCCTCTCTGATTGCCTCCATCACCTCTTGATGAAAGCGATCTACTTCGAACTTCCAATCGGGGGCATATTTCAAGACATGCTCCACATAGTCGGAAAGAGAAATATCATTCTCTTTGAAGATATTTATCCCCCTGATGGCTTCATATTGAATCAAGTAGCTTGTCTCTTCCAGAAAGACCAAATCCAACTTAAAAATGGAGAAGAGTGCTGACAGATCATCAAAAAGATAGCCATAAAGCTTAAGCTTCTTTCTCGTGTTTTTTAAAATCTCGGGGTTCAAGAATACTATCCCCAGGTCAAGGTCGCTATAAGGATCTAAAGGAGAGACTTCTCCTTTTTGTTGGAGGAACTTATAACCAGCTTCTGCCAGAGATCCAAATAAGAAGGCTAACCGAACACCATAGCCTTTGCAAACTGTTTCAAACCTCTCTCGTCTCGTCATATTTGCAAATCTCCTTACCGATTTGCTTTCAAAAAACCTTCAATCTCTGTAATGAATTCTTCTATATCCTGAAGGTTGCTCTGGATAATCTCATAAAGTTCCTCAGGGGTAATCTCGTGGTAGAAATGGACCAGCCGATTGCGATAACCAGCGATGGGGATCAATTTCTCTGCCATTTTCTGGGAAACCACTCCTTTAACCTCCAGCCCTTTTGCGATCGATTTATATTCAAAACCTAACTCAAATCCACCAATCCTTGCCAAAATATGTCGGGCAATGTCAAACATATCTTCCAAGGCATGACGTAAGAAGGTCTCGCAAGCAGCCCAATTCCTCACGTCGGATAAAAATTCATCCTTGGAAAGTCTGGCAAATTTGTTCATCTCAATGAGATTATTCCG
This sequence comes from uncultured bacterium, assembly GCA_938045955.1. GTDB lineage: Bacteria > Desulfobacterota > BSN033 > BSN033 > UBA1163 > CALIBK01. The sequence continues at coordinate 15,408 of CALIBK010000033.1, forward strand.
AATGTTAGTAAGCCGATTCTCTATCATTTCCCTATTCAATGGCAATCTTGCCATTTCCTGCTACTCTCCAAAGGATCAATTCTGTAATTTCTTTGCTTTATTCTGGTTTAGACCCAGAGTGATTTACCCTTCCAATTATCATATGAAATTTCTATGATTTTATTCTTTCCGAGAAAAATTTAGGAATCGATTCGCCTCTTATTCAATAGCGAAATCAATCGATGAACATTTTTCAGGCAGAAGTTGACGTTGACATTCCCACTTACGGTGGTAATGGCAATAACCTCCAGCTCAGGAGATCGCAAGGCAAGAATAATTGCCATTGCATCATCAACGCCAGGATCGGTATCCAGGACTACTTTTTTCTTGTGCATCTCCTTCATTTAAAAATTGGGGATGAATTAAATAAATCAAAAAGCGCAACCTTTGTCAACAATTTTTTGGGGAAGGGTTACGTAACACTCGTTTAAAAATTGACAAGAAGGATTAAAAATGATAGAAACTAAAAACCTAAAATGGTTTTTGATCCCAAATTGAGCGATTCTTAGTATTATTTAAAGTTAAACCCCTTCTGGATTCCCGTTTTCACGGGAATGACATTTTCCTTCATTATGGGGTAGTCATCATTTCTGCGGAAGCATGAATCCAGTATCTTTGATTCAATTAATGACGGAAAATCGCTCAATTTAGGTTGATGTTAAGTGCCCCACGATGAATTCGATTTAGGTCTTTTCCCATATGAAAAGGAACTCTACCGAATCCGACAAATGCCAACATGCCAACCCTTCCAATGAATGGATTGAGTTTATCCTTGAAAGGAATTTTGGATAATTGAAAAGATCGAATTGGCTGATCGATTGAAAAAAATAGGAAAAAAGGAGCGAAGCGATGAATCCGAGGATTCGAAAAGCCGCAGTGTTAGGGGCAGGGGTGATGGGAAGCGCCATTGCGGCCCATCTGGCCAATGTTGGGATTCCAACCTTTCTCCTGGATATGGTTCCTCCTCAATTGACCGATGAGGAAAGAAGGAAGGGGTTGACCTTTGAGAGCCCGGAGGTGAGAAACCGGTTCTCTCTTTCGGGGAAAAAGAGAGTCCAGGAATCAAGGCCTGCTTCATTCTATTTAAAAGAAGATGCTGAGCTCATTACCACTGGAAATTTTGAAGATCATCTTTCATGGGTCTCTCAAGTGGACTGGGTGATCGAAGCGATCATTGAAGACCTGGAAGCCAAAAGAGCCCTGTTAAAAAGGCTCCTTCCCTTTCTAAAGGAAGGCACGATGATCAGCTCCAATACCTCCGGAATCTCTATTCGAAAGATAATCGATGGTTTTCCTAAAGACTTCCAAGAGAGATTCTTAGGAACCCACTTCTTCAACCCCCCTCGATATATGAAACTCTTAGAAATCATTCCCTCTCCCTCAACCAAAAAGGAAATAATAGATAGGGTGGCTCAGGTCGGAGAGAGGTGGCTTGGAAAAGGAATCGTCTTTGCCAAAGATACTCCTAACTTTATTGCGAATCGGATTGGAGCCTTTGCAAGCGCTATCACGATGCGAATTATGATGGAAGAGGGATACAAGATTGAAGAGGTGGATCAGATCACCGGACCTCCGATGGGAAGACCCAAGCAGGGGACCTTCAGACTTGCCGATCTGGTGGGTCTGGATGTGGTCTCGATGGTCTCAAAAAATCTTTACGAGGCCCTCCCGGAAGGAGAAAGGGAGTACTTTTTGCCGGTCCCCTTTATTCAGACGATGATTAAGAACCAATGGTTAGGGGATAAGACCAAACAGGGCTTCTATAAGAGGATCAAGAAGGAAGGAGAAGAAGAAATCTTGGTCTTCGATTATGAGCTAATGGATTATCGCCCTCCGATGAAAGTGAGTTTTCCCTCCATCGAGATGGGGAAAAATATTGAGGATGTGGGAGAACGGATTAAAGCCCTGGTCACAAGCCCTGATCGCGGAGGTCAATTTGCATGGAAGGTTTTAAAAAAGATCTTGATATACTCTGCGGAAAAGATTCCTGAAATCTCAGAGAATGTCGTGAATGTGGATCGGGCCATGAGATGGGGATATAACTGGGAACTTGGTCCTTTTGAACAATGGGATGCGATTGGGTTGGAGTCTTCGGTCAGGAGGATGGAGAAAGAGGGCGAAAGGATTCCTCCCCTGGTGGAGGCCCTTCTTCGAAAAGGATATACCTCCTTTTACGAAAAGAAAGAGGGACAGCACTTCTACTTTGATCTCCATAGGGACCAATATCAGCCGATCGAAGAAAAACCCCAGATCATTCTTTTACCGAGTTTGAAGGAACGAAAAAAGACGATCCTTTCAAACCCAGGGGCCAGTTTAATTGATATAGGGGATGGAGTCGCCTGCCTTGAATTCCATTCTAAGATGAATACGATCGGAGCGGACACGATTAAAATGATGAGAGACTCGTTAAAAATAGTGGATGAAAAATTTGAAGGGTTGGTGATTGGAAATCAAGGGGAAAACTTCTCCGCAGGGGCAAACCTGATGCTCATCCTCTTTGAGATCCAGGATGAAAACTGGGATGAACTCGAGGCCTCAGTGAAAGCCTTCCAGGATACCCTCATGGGAATCAAATATTTTGAAAAACCCATTGTGGCTGCCCCATTCGGCCTTACCCTGGCTGGGGGTTGCGAAATCTGTCTTGCAGCTTCAAGGATGAGAGCCTGTGCAGAAACTTATATGGGGTTAGTGGAGGTCGGGGTCGGTTTGATTCCGGCTGGAGGGGGGACAAAGGAAATGCTCCTGCGTTCCATCGAAGCTATTCCCCCGGGGATGGAGGTAGATTTCCTTCCTTTTGTCAGGAGAGCTTTTGAAACGGTCGCCATGGCCAAGGTGTCGACGAGTGCCAGGGAAGCTCAACAGTTAGGTTATATGAGAATGACGGACCAGATCACGGTAAATCGTGATTACCTCCTTTATGATGCAAAACAGACGGTTCTAAATTTAGTTCAGGAGGGGTATCGGCCTCCCAGGCCTAAAATGATAAAAGTGATGGGAGAAAGAGGATATGCCCTTCTTCAGATGGGGCTCTTTTATATGAAAGAAGGAGGCTATATCAGTGCGTATGATCAACATATAGCCAAGAAGATTGCCTATATTATGACCGGTGGGAATCTTCCTGATGGAGCAGAGGTGACCGAACAGTACCTTTTGGATTTAGAGAGAGAGGCTTTCCTGAGTCTCTGCGGAGAACCCAAAACCCAGGAGAGGATCGAATATATGCTCAGGAGAGGAAAACCCCTCCGCAATTGATGGATTCCATCATCTCAAATAAGTTATGATTCCCTGAATTCAGAGGAGGGATGAAAAATTTATCCCTTTGAAATATCCTGATTCTTAAGAAATGGAGGACTCTACAATGAAAGAGGCAGTGGTGGTTTCTGCTGTAAGAACTGCTGTAGGAAAGGCCCCACGGGGAATCCTCAGGGATACTCGACCTGATGAGATCGGAGCCATCGTCATTAAAGAAGCCGTCCACCGAGTCCCTGGCCTCAAAATGGAAGAGGTGGATGACGTGGTCATTGGTTGCGCCTTTCCCGAATCGGATCAGGGGCTCAATCTCGCTCGAGTCATGACTTTAAGGGCAGGATTCCCCTATACGGTACCTGGACAAACCGTCAATCGCTTTTGCTCCTCTGGCCTTCAAGCGATTGCGACAGCGGCTTATGAAATCATGTTAGGAGCAGCAGAGGTGATGGTGGCAGGAGGCGTCGAATTTATGAGCCAGGTTCCCATCATGGGACTCACCCCTTCTCCCAATCCATATCTTGTGGAGCACTATCCCCAGGCCTATATTTCGATGGGACTCACTGCTGAAAATGTGGCCGAGAGGTTTGGGATTACAAGAGAGGATCAGGATCGTTTTGCCCTGCTCAGTCATCAGAAGGCAGCCCGTGCCATCCGTGAAGGTAAATTCAAGGAAGAAATCATTCCCATTCCGGCAAAGGTCAAAGAGATCGGAGAAGATGGAAAGGTGATTGTCAAAGAAGTTCCCTTCGATACAGATGAAGGGGTCCGCTTCGATACCTCTCTCGAGGCTCTGGCTGCTCTGAAACCTGTCTTTAAAGCAAAAGGAACGGTCACCGCAGGGAATTCCTCTCAAACGAGTGATGGAGCCGCGGCCTTAGTTTTGATGTCCCGAGAAAAGGCGGAGTCGTTAAATGTAAAACCCCTGGCAGTCTTTCGAGCCTTTGCGGTCGCAGGGGTCCCACCGGAAATTATGGGAGTGGGTCCTGCCTATGCGATTCCTAAAGTATTAAAGAAAGCCGGGCTTACCCTCAACGAGATCGGTTTAATTGAATTAAATGAAGCCTTCGCCTCCCAGGCCCTCTATGTGATCCGTGAATTAGGGTTAAATCTTGAAATCGTCAACGTCAATGGAGGGGCGATTGCCCTTGGACATCCTTTGGGATGTACCGGAGCTAAATTGACCACCACGCTCCTCTATGAAATGAAACGAAGGGGAGTTCGCTATGGCCTGGTGAGTATGTGTATTGGTGGAGGAATGGGAGCGGCGGGTATTTTTGAAAACCCTGAGGCTAAATAAACTTCTAAAGGGAGGAGAGGACGATGGAAGAATTCATAAAAGGCGGAGCATTTCTTATTGAGTCCATTTCCCCGGAGAAAATCTTTACTCCTGAAGAGTTCAGTGAAGAACAGAGATTGATCGCTCAGGCAGCGACAGAGTTCGTCACGGGTGAGGTGCAACCGGTGATGGAAGAGATTGAGGCCCAAAAAGAAGGCCTTCTCCCAAGTCTGGTCAAAAAGGCAGGGGAATTGGGACTCCTTTCAGGAGATATTGAGGAAGAATATGGAGGTCAGGGACTGGACAAAGTGAGTGCCCTTCTATTGATGGAGAAGCTTTCCCAGGGAGGGGGATCCTTCATGGTCGCCTATGCGGTCCATACAGGGATTGGGTCCCTTCCGATTATCTTCTTTGGGAATAAAGAGCAGAAAAGACGTTACCTCCCGAAAATTGCAACCGGAGAGATGATCACGGCCTATGCTCTTACGGAACCTGAAGCAGGCTCTGATGCTTTAAACGCAAAGACCATTGCTACCCTGAGTCCGGATGGAAAGTATTATATTCTAAACGGTCAGAAACAATTCATCTCCAATGCAGGCTTTGCTGATCTTTTTGTCACTTATGCAAAGGTCGATGGAGAGAAATTTACCTCTTTTATTGTGGAAAGAAACTTTGAGGGAGTCTCTTTGGATGAGGAAGAAAATAAGATGGGGATGAAGGGATCTTCTACCCGAAGTGTCATCTTTACAGATGCTAAGGTCCCGGTAGAAAATGTCCTGGGTGAAGTGGGAAAGGGACATATTGTGGCTTTCAATACCCTCAATATTGGACGCTTCAAATTGGGAGGAGGCTGTCTGGGTTCCTCAAAGAGTGCCCTCCAGGATGCCGTGAGCTATGCCAAGCAGAGGGTTCAATTTGGAAAACCGATTGCTGAATTTGGTTTGATCAAACATAAGATTGCAGAGATGGCCATCCGTACGTTTACAATGGAAAGTATGGTCTATCGGACAGCAGGAATGATTGACCAGATTCTCAAACGAATTGACCCCCATGCAGAGGATGTTGGAATGCAGATGGCCAATGGAATAGAGGAATATGCCATTGAGGACTCCATCAACAAGGTCTATTCCTCTGAGATGTTAGACTTTATTGTGGATGAAGCCCTTCAGATTCACGGAGGCTACGGATACATCCATGACTATGCGATTGAACGGGGCTACAGGGATTCTCGAATCAATCGAATCTGGGAAGGGACAAACGAAATCAATCGTCTTCTGATTATGGATATGCTGACCAAACGGGCCATGAAAAATCGTCTCCCTCTTCTTCCCGTAGCCCAGAGGTTAGCCGGTGAACTCCTTTCCCTTCGGCCAACGGTTGATTCAGACGATGAGGCTCTTACCCTTCAGAAAGAGATGGTTGAGATGGCGAAAAAGATCACCCTTCTGGCTGCAGGGGCAGCCGTCCAGAGATACATGATGAAACTGGCCGAGGAGCAGGAGATCCTGGGATGGCTCAGTGATATGGTCATTGAGATTTTTGCGATGGAGAGTGCACTCCTCCGGGCGAAGAAAACGATGGATCGTTTTGGGGACGAGAGGGCCGAGATCCAGAAAGCCATGGTCAAGGTTTACGTCAATGATGCTTTTAATCGAATTGAAAATTTCGCCAAGCAGATCTTTTCAGCCATCTCTGAAGGGGATACTCTCCGGACACAACTCTCTGCCCTGAAAAAACTCACGCGATTCAATCCGGTCAATACCGTTTCTCTCCGGCGACAGATTGCAAACCATGTGATTAAAGTAGGGAGGTATCCATTTTAGAAAATCAGTCCTAACCCCCAGTAGATCAACATTCCAAGGAGGACCGATCCCCAGAGGCTCTTTACCTTCCACGCGAATAGAAAGACCGGGAACGAAGAAAGAAGAGGATGAAGTTGGATCTCTATTTCCCCTTCTCCATTGAAGAAAAATAGAGGAAAGACGATGGAGCTTAAAATCGAAAGGGGAATATATTCCAACCCTCTCTTAATCTTTTCCGGAAGGGCCCATCGGGTCAAAACTACCATGGGGGAAATTCGTGTCAGGAAGGTTACGATCCCCATTCCAAGGATAAGAAAGAAAATATTTAATCTCAATCTCTTCCTATCCCTCCTTTCAATCCTTCTCTGGAAGGACCCATCTTCTTTTCCATCATGACCCCCAGTCCGGAGGTGATGAGGGCGGTCAGGACTATATACCAATTTCCCGGTAGAAACGATTTGAAAAGTAGGGAGAGGACTCCAGCCATTCCTATGAGAGAAAGATGGAGAAGATTATGAACTTGAAGCATGAGGAGGCAGATAAAGAGAGCCGGTAGGGCAAATGGGATCCCATAGGATTGGGGGTGAATCAATCTTCCGAAAAAGGCTCCGAGGACTGAACCCGTGATCCAGGCAAGATGGGAGGTGCCCTGAAGTCCAAAGAGATATCGAGGTCGGTTCTCAATCTTGGCGGGATTGGACATAGCCATTGCGAAAGACTCATCGGTAAGCTGGGTGGAGAGAAGGATAAGGATCCACGGTCGATGTCGAGTAAAAAAGAGGGAAAGGGTTGAGCTCATAAGAAGATGTCGGAGATTGATGAGGAAGGTGGTAATGATAATCGGAGCCCACTGAATTCCCTTCAATATCATTTCCACGGCAATGAATTGGCTAGCTCCCGCATAAACGAGAAGGCTCATCAGTCCAATCTCCATCGGGGTAAGCCCTGCCTGTCGAGCCAAGAGTCCAAAGGCGATTCCCACCGGAAGGTAACCTAAGACAATGGGAAGAGCGTCGATCATTCCATTCTTCACTGGAGGATCCTCCATTTTAACCTCCCTTACCACTTAGCCGATGGATTCGAAACAGTTTTCTTTGGTTCGATTAAAGTAACCGAATTGAAGGCGAGGAAACTCACTTTTTAGAATGTCCATCATTCTTCTTATTCCTATCCCCTCTCCCTTTCCCATGGCCTTCAGATAGAGATCAGGATCGATATTAAGATTCCTCATTTGAATGAGATCGACCTCCGTTTCCTGGATAAACCGGATCAATCTTTCAATTTCCTTTTCTCTATCACTCACTCCTGGGAAGATCAGGAGATTGATGGAAGTATAAATCCCCCTTTCCTTGGCAATCAGAAGAGAGTCCTTTACTTTTCTGAAACGGTATCCTCTGGGTTGATGGTACAGATGATAATATCTTGGATTGGCACTATTGAGAGTGATCCGAATACTATCGAGCCCAGCTTCACAAAGTTTTGCTACCCGATCTGGAAAACTACCGTTAGTATTGAGATGGATCGTCCCCCGGTCGGTCTTTTCTCGAAGCTTTCTGATCGATTCTTCAAGGAGTGAGGATTGGAGGAGGGGTTCTCCCTCACAACCCTGACCGAAACTCACAATGGCATCCTCTGCTTTTTCTAAATGAGGGAGAGCAACCTCTAAAATTTCTTTGACTGTGGGAACAAAAGAAATCCTTTCCATGGAGGCCGGGCAACACTCGGAGGGTTGGAGGGAAATGCAACCGAGACAGCTCGCATTGCAGGTGGAAGAAGTGGGAAGCGGACATTCCCATCTCCGAAAGAAGAGATTTTTTGCAGCAAAACAGTGGTATTCCAGGGCACATCTTGAAAGATGCCTCAATAATCGATTGGTCGGATTTCGTCTTAAAAAGGAACTCACCCTTTTGCTCAATCGCCGATCATTTTTAAAATATTTTGGATTCCAATGAGGATTTGGATCGAGAAGGAACGCAGCAACCCAAAACCTTCCATCCTTCCATCCCGCTGCAGAATAAGCCCAAAGGGGAAGGGTAGGGGCTTTTGGTTCAATTCGGGTAGCGGGTAAATGAGTCCGAACATAACCCGGGGGGAGGAAAGCAGCTACCCCTACGGGTTGAATCTCTTTCCCCCCTATTCTTACTCTTTCTAAGGGAGTAAAATTCCCCTCCTCTTCATCCCATCCGATGGGAACTCTTCCAGGAAGGCTAAAGAGTTGACTTCCTTGGGGTAAGGGAAGGATCTCCGAGGACTCTGGGATCGAAATCTTATCCCCAGATTTTACAGCCATTCTCAGTGAAGGGTGATTAAAAATACGACCCGACGAATCAGAAAAAATAAGGTAAGGGGTCTTCCCATTTATCATAAATGATGGATAGGGAAAAAGAGGAAATCAGGAAGGATATTTCCTTTCCCCCTTCGATTTTCTTAAGGACCTCCTGATATTCTTATGTTTAAGAGCAGCCTTTAATCGGTTGGTCTTATTTCGCCTCCTCATTGAAGATATCTCCTTTTATATTTTTTCCAAAACCAATGAAGAATTACTTAACCAGCCAGATCCCTATGACAATGAATGCAGTACCGATTGCCCTCGTGAGAGTGACCCCTTCTTTTAGAATCAACAAACTTAGAAGGGTAGTCACCAAAGGATAACTTGCTGCAATCGGAACAATCTTAGAGGTGGCCCCTATTTTCAAGGCCGAATAATAGGTCCACATTCCAAGAAGTCCTGCCATTAGACCACTCAGTCCGAAAAGGAGGATACTCTTTCCATCGATAGATCCTAATTCCCTTCCCTTGCCTAATAAAAAGGTTAAGAAAAAAAGACCGACCGTGACGATAAAACTTCTTACGGTGACCCCAATCAATGGATCGACTCGAGCAAGCCCTATTTTCTCAATAATTGGAGTCGCCCCCCATAAAAGAGCTGTGGCAATTAATAGAGATTCAACCACTTCTACCTCCTGAATCCTTACAGGAATTTCGAACCTCTTTTAGAGCTTCGACCATTGAATAAGGGAGTCTCATCTCTCCTTTACCAATTCCTAAGTCTACTCCATTCTTATCTATTCCATGATAATCCGTTCCCCCTGTAATCACAAGCCCATACCTTTCGGCAAGGGATTTATATTGAGCAGTTTCTGCAGAGGAATGCTCAGGATAATAGACTTCAATTCCTCTTAAACCTTCTTGAATCAGATTGATAAGAAGTTGCTCCAGGTCGTTCGGCCCATTAAGACCCAAGGTATTTGGATGACCGAGTACAGCCACTCCATTGGCTTCTGTAATAAATTTGATCGCTTCTTTTGGTGTAAACCTGAATTTGTCTACATAGGCAGGTGCCCCTTTTTTTAAATAACGCTCAAAGGCTTCTTGAAAGGTTCCCACATAATGTTTCTCAAGCAGAACCTGGGCGAAATGGGGTCTTCCAACCTGGCCACCTCCGGAAACCTTAAGAACTTCTTCATAAGTAATTGGAATTCCTAATTGATTCAATTTTTCTATCATTTTGGGGTTCCGCTCTGCTCTTGCCTTTTGTAACTCTTTTAATTTTTCATTCAGAAGGGGATGATGGATATCAATAAAATAACCCAGAAGGTGCATAGAACCGTGATGATATTCTACACTCACTTCAATGGCAGGAATCACCTCGAGCCCGATCTTTTTTCCTTCCTCCAATCCTTCTGAGACCCCATCAATCGTATCATGGTCTGTAATTGCAATTGCCTGAAGTCCCTTTGATTTAGCATATCTGACAATCTCGGAAGGAGTCATCACTCCATCTGATGCAGACGTATGAATGTGAAGATCCACATAGCCCATTTTTCGACCAAGTTTTAATTTTTTAAATATTTTCTTTTCTTATAAAAGATATGAATATATAAATCAACCCTGAGATTATGGTCTCCTGAACCCATCAGCCATTAGTGATGAATAGGCATATAGGGTATACTTAATTCAAACGCTGTAGAGGAATAGAAATATTCTCTGAACATACATTGAAAGGAAATTATTATTGTGTATTTTTTCACAAAATAGATGAAAATAAACTTTAGTAATTCCTATCTGAATTTAGGTAAATTAATCAGTAATATTATAACTATTTGAAATTATTTAATAATTTTAATAAAAAAATTTCTTGACAAATAATAATATATTGAATATACTATTATTAGGTTTTGGAAATTTAAAAGTGATTTAAAATCTCTAAAATATTTTGGCTTCTTCCCCTTTCCATAATTTAAAAAGATGGAAGGGGTTTTTTGTTCTAAAAAGAAAGGAGATTATTGAAGTGAGGCAGGGAAAGGTAAACGGAAAGAAAAGAGAAGAACTCATCCTCGAACCTTCTCCTTCTTTCTTAGAAGAAACAGATTCTTCTTTTTCTTCATTGGATCCAATTCTTTATAATCCTAAAGAATTGGATGAAGCATTAGAGGATCTCGAGTACCATATTCCTGAAGAGAAGGTTGAGATTGAGGATAAGGAGGATTTTCATTCTGATCAAGGTCTCGATGAAGAAACCTTCTTTACCAACGATATTACCTTAGAATATTTAAAGGGTCTTGAAAAGATTTCCCTTCTAACCCCTGAGCAAGAGGTTGAACTTGCTAAAAGAATCAAAGAAGGGGAGAAAGAGATACGGAGCCTTGAGCTTAGGGCTCAGAGACTGAAAAATCAACTTTTTCCAGCCCAAGGGCCTAAGAACGGGAAGAAAAAGACTGATTCTCGAAATGGAAACAAAAGCAAAGGGAGGAATGGGAAAAAGTCAAAACTCACCCTTTCTGAAAGAAGGGAAAAGGCTCGACTTTATAGACAACTCCTGAATCGATATCAACAGGCTGTGATTGAAACCCAACAGGCTAAAAATGAGTTGATCCAGGCCAATTTACGGCTTGTCGTCAGCATTGCCAAACGGTATGCCAATAGAGGACTCTCTTTTTTAGATCTCATTCAAGAGGGGAATTTAGGTTTAATGCAGGCCATGGCTAAATTTGACTATACAAAGGGATATAAATTTAGTACCTATGCCTCCTGGTGGATTCGAGCAGCCATCCTCAGAGCTTTTGCAGAGAAATCGAGGACCATCCGAATCCCGAATTATCTTTTTGAAATTAAGGGAAAGATGATGAAGTCTTTTAAGGACCTGGTGAAGCGTGAAGGTCGGGAACCTACCTCCCAGGAGCTTTCAAAAGATAGTGGGATTCCACAGCATGATGTTGAGAAGATTCTCAATCTGATTGAAGAACCTATCTCTTTAGATATGCCTATTGGTGACGAGGATAGCACCCTGGAAGATCTCATCCCTGATGAAAAGAGCCTCTCTCCGGCCGACGCTTTGCTTGAAAAGGATCTCATCCACCAGGTGAATAAAATGCTTTCCACCCTTTCCCCGAGGGAAGAGAAGATCCTTCGGCTTCGCTTTGGAATCGGGGAGGACGGGGAGTGTACCCTTGAAGAGATCGGGAGACAATTTGGTCTGAGCCGGGAGCGAATCCGTCAAATCGAAGCCAAAGCCCTCGAGCGATTGAGGGATCCAAACCGTTATAAGGAGATCAAAGATTACTTAGATTAAAATATGAAACTAAATAATTATGGTTACAGGTCAAAGGGGATATCCTCGTGAAGGGTATCCCCTTTTTATTTCTGCAAATTATTCCTCGATCTGGATCGCCTCTACTGGACAGTTTTCAGCCGCTTCTCGACATGAATCGATTAGGTCTTCAGGAACCACTTCCACCTTCACATGAGCTTTGTCGTCCTCCATTTCGAAAACCTCTGGACAGGTATCTACACAGGCCTCACATCCAATGCAGAGTTCTTCATCTAAGTCCACTCTCATGAGTCGCTCCTCCTTTCCACTTGGAAGATTGCTCTTTTTTTATCCCCTTTCTTGTCTCTTCCTTATTGAATGAAATGGGGTCCACCTAAGTTTATAATAAAGATATACAAATACCGCACCCATCCCCATGAGCATTAAAATCGAAACGATCGTCTCTATGGAATCCAAATGGGTTGCAGCCTTTACATAAGTGCTTCCCATCCACCACCCGAAAAAACCAAGAAAAAGAGATCGAAAGATTGACCCCAGGAGAGTATAAATCGTGAAGGGTCGAATTGGAATTCTTAATAATCCTCCAAAAATGGAGATCAAAGAAATCGGAAAGACGGGAATCGCTCGGGTAAGAAAGATACTCCAGGCCTCTTTCTTTCCACGGAAACGTCGCTCTAAGGCCTCGATCTCTGCCCACTCCACCCTTAAGAAATGTTGAAATCGAAGGACCAGTGCTTTCCCACCATAATAGCTGATCAGATACCCTATATAAGAACCTAAAGTGGAAGCGATGGTGCCAGGAAGGACGATAATCCAGAGAATCTTAACAAAGGCTTGAGGGGTGGAAAGTTCAGAGGGAATGAGGATGGCCCCAGCTCCCATGATGATTAATGGAGATGGGATAGGAACGATGATCTGTTCAATCATCACTCCAATGAAGACCGAGAGCTGCCCGTGGGCCCTCATGAGATCCATAATCCACTGAGTAATTTCTGAAACCAAAGAGACCTCCAAAAATTTTTTATTTCATAACCTTGAGGATGAATTCCGTCAAGAGATTTTTTATCCGGGAAGTCATTATCCCGGTCATGAGGAATTCTCGAGGAGTTGGGTTGTATCATACCCGAAGTGGATCAGGAGCTCTTCGGTGGCCTTTGCGAGCATCTCCTGATATTTTTTGACATCGTGGGGATCTTCGGGTCTCACGAGGGGGAAAGCCCTTACTCTCTGGGATTTATCTTTTGACGCACCGTCCCTGATCAGATAGCGAATCCTCTCCCCGGGATGAGGTGGCATACCCACATCTTCCAGTTGTTGTGCAGCCAGGGCGGTGAGACTATCTACCTTGTAGGCACTGGGTTCCTGAGAAATCCTCTTCGAAATGAGGAGATCCTCCTGATCGATCTTTCCGCTCTTTAACCTCATTTCGGTCTCGAGAAAGATCTCTAACACCTCGGGGACCTTCGATCGATATTCCTCTACATTTTTTGCCTCCGAGAGGATCTCGAGCATTTGAATCTGGGCCTTCTGGATCAGCGGAGGAACGTCAGTCCTTCGAAAGGCCAAACCTCTCGCCTTGAGCTTTCCATCTTTGAAGAGGCCAAAATAGCGATTAGCTACAGGGCTTTCTCTGTTCCCTTTGGAAGGAAGAAAGGCGATCCATTGATAAATCCCTTCAAGAGTCATCGTCACCCCTGTGGCTTTGCTAATCCTCTCACAGAGTTCGAGAACCTCTTCCTCTTTCAGTCCCCTTTTCTGGATCCAGAGAGAATCCGTGATGGCATGAAGGAGTTCGAACCCTTCTTCTTCACAGATCTCTTTTGCTCGAAGAAGCTTCTCCCGACCAAAGGCCGTGACGGCTTCATGAGCCTCGATCCTTCCAAACCGTGCATTGCGATAACCTAAATATCCAAAGCAGGTCACAAGCATCCACTTCAGTGCGGTCTGCTTTCGGTTATAAATCTCCCGCTTCCCCCCTTCGGCCTTCCCCTCTCCAATCCCCATTTCGTGATCATACGCTTTCATCCTCCCCTTCAACCACGCCCTCCTTTTTAGGATCGGTTTAAGCGTCTTGGGAACGATCCCCTCCCGTTTTTCACAGATGGTATAACCTACTTCTGGAACCCTGTGATTCTCGCAGCATCGACAGAGGACCGTCTCTGGAGAAATATTATGAAGAACCATAATCGTGGGATACATCGATGTGAAGTCGATCTCTGCTACCTCCTCAAAGACTCCCAGTTTGGGCTGAAAGACAAGACCTCCTTTGTCGGAAACGAGGAGATCCCATGCGCTCTTAAACCGCTCCGGTTCTCCTTTTCTCCAGGGGATAAGAATCCCTTCTTGAAAAGCCCTATCCAGCTGCATGGAGGTAATGGCTGTCCCCGGTGAGGTGCGGGCCATCCGCTGAACGGGAATTTTGGCGAGCCGCGCAAGTTCAATCACTCCCTCCATCCCTGACTCTCCATAGACGAAGGAGTTTCGGCGATCGATGTGCCATCTTCCGAATAAAAGATGAGCGGGAGCCTGATAATAGGTCCGACCATAGGAAAAATAGGAACGCCCTTCAGACCGAATCGACCTCTGGAGAGGATGGGGCTCGCGATCCCATGGAATGGACCTCTTCCATCTTTTCTCGAGTGAGAGGAGAAGAGGAAAGAGCGAGGCATCCCCATCTTCGGTCAGGATCACGTCAGGGTCGAAATGTCTTAAGAGTCTTACAATCTCTTCGATATCTAAAACATCCATCTCCTCCCGATATCCTTCACACTCGATTCCGAGCGAGGGATTCGAACCATTCTGATTCACAATTAGAAGTTCCATGACCCGAAGATCAGGAAAGGGTTCGTCCTCTTCCCAGACCGACTCCCCGGGATCAGGATGGATTTGAATGAGGCAACTCTCTTCGCACTCCACCCGGCATCGACCTGTGGGAAAGACCCCTTTTTCATAAAGATAAAGCTGAGCGACTGGAATGTCACAGTTGTAGAAGTTCAGTCTCTCCTCCCAGGGAGGAAGCAACCTTGGAAGTTGGGTGTATCGCTCCGGGGACACGATCTCTATCTCCATGACCTCAATTTCTTCCCCGCTCCAGAACTCTCTCTTTCGGATCCATTGATACCCCGAAGCGAACCGTCTCTCTTGAAGAAAGCGAAATAGAGAAAGGAGGGTTCCTTTCTTCCCCTCGGCATAGAATCGTGGTTGGAAAGGGTCTTGAAGACGGTGAAGCCTCCCATCTTCACCTCTCACCCATAAAATCATTACCGAATCCAGGGGATAGAGGTCGAAAAGCCAGCCCTGAAATTCCATTGTGATTACAGGCTACGGCTCAGTAGCAGTCGTCTGGAGGTTCTCTCTCGGCGCTTTTTCAAGGGCCCTTATCCTTTCCTTCAGTTCCGCAAGAGCCTTCTCATGTTCCAGGAGAATGGAGATCAGGATGGTCTCAAAAGGCCAGGGTCTTGAAGCGTAGACTCCTGCTTGAACATGAAGTCTTGCCTTTTCGAAGAGACGGTCGAGAAATAGTTGATCCTCTTTTCTCAGACCTCTTCGAAACTTCTTCCACTCCTCAAACTCCTCCTCCAGAATTTTGCTAAAAGGAAGAACCGTCCGGCCCATAGAGCTCCTTCAATGCAAACCCTTTTACGAGAGTCACCCGAAACTCCTGATCCTCGAGAGAGATCTTCCAGACCAGATCGGAAAATTGGAGGAGTCTCTTCAGAAGTCGTCTTTCCCTCGATTCTACTCCTCTTCCCGTTCTCCCTTTCCGAAAAGAGAAACTGAAGGCGAGAGAGGGCTGAAACAGAAAAAGAGAAACCCCTTCTCTCCCGATCTCCCCTATTCTTTTCAGAGATCTTTCAAAGAGAGGCCAAACCTCCCTCTCAGAGACATCTTCATCCAGAAAGGGAGTGATTGGCCCAAGAAGAATGACATACGGTTTTCGGAACGGAGGGTCATGAATCTCTCCCCCGAGGGAACTCAATCTTTCTATCAGGGTGGCCATCTGGTAGCAGGTAAAGGCCCTGGCAATAAGAATCCTCTTAAGGATCCTCTCCGGAGGAATCACTGCCCTTCTGGCAAAAGAAGAGGCCATATAAGGATCGAACCGATTGGCCCCATCTAGGATCCTGACCTGCATTCCATTGCCTGCCATCCAGCCTGCCATATAAGAAGCAATCCCTCCAACTCCTTCTCCCCAAAAGAGAATCTTCTTGGGGAAGGAACCTTTAAGATTCAGCTTCACCAAAACCTCATCAAACCAACTCTTTATGGGTGGGTTCATCTCTCATCCGAAAGACTTGATTTCCTATGTTCTATGCCCTTTTCAGCACTTCCGAAACACCCCGATGACCTTCCCAAGGATCTGAATCTCTCCGTCGCCCTCTTCAAACCGAATCGTCTTCCATCGCTCGTTATCGGGCCTCAGCTCGATCCTATTCCCCTTTTTAAAAAACCGCTTTACCGTCGCCTCCTCCCCCATCAGCACCACGACTACATCCCCATTGTCTGCTGTAGATTGAGAGCGAACAATGACCACATCGTCCGGAAGAATGTAAGGGGCCATGCTATCCCCCTTCACCCTCAGAAGGAAGACCTCCTTCCCTTCGATCCACTCCGCGGGAAGTGGAAGGCTCCCCTCAAGATGCTCCACCGCTAAGAGAGGCTTCCCTGCAGCCACCCTCCCCAGAATCGGAACCTCCCGGATCGATGGCTTTTCTTCTCCGTATCCCCTCCCCTCCCGAAAGACAAGGATCTCGAGTCCCCTCGACATGGTCCCCCGTCGTCTCAAATAGCCCTTCCTCTCCAATGCCCTGAGATGGTCTAAGACTGCTCGAGGATAGATATGAAAGGAAGCCCCGATCTCCCTGATCGAAGGGGGGTACCCCCTCTCTTTGATAAAGTTTGTAATGAAACTGAAAATCTCTCTCTGTCGATCCGTCAATTCCATGGGTCCCTCTCACTTTAAGCTCGTTATGTTTTTTAAATTACTTTCCGAACCCCCTAACTCCACTTCGAACTGAGTAATATATACTATACATTTGTTTAGTTGTCAAGTGAAATTTTTGATAGCTCTGAAAAATTAATTTAAACGTCCGCGTTCGAAGGGTTTGGAACCCTACCCCTCCAGTCTTCCAGGGACCTTTTCAGACCTCTCTTTTCAGAATCTCTGAGCTTCTCTACCCAGCGGTGTGAGAGTTCGTTGTATTTTGATACAAAATATCTTATTAAAAACTATTGAATCCTGATTTATGTTTGAACGGTTGAAAGAAGACATTCGAACGATTAAAGAGAGAGACCCCGCGGCAAAAAACATGATAGAGATACTCCTCTGTTATCCGGGTCTCCATGCCCTCTGGTTCCATCGGATCGCCCACTATCTTTATCAGCGGAAATGGTACACCATCGCTCGGTTGATTTCCCATTTCAATCGCTGGATCACAGGAATTGAAATTCACCCGGGCGCAAAGATCGGCAGACGCCTTTTTATCGACCATGGAATGGGAGTGGTCATTGGAGAGACAACAGAGATTGGAGACGATTGTCTGATTTATAAGGGGGTGGTCCTCGGGGGAACCACGCTGGAAAAGAAGAAAAGACATCCAACCATAGGAAACCGAGTGATCATAGGGTCCAATTCGACCGTCCTCGGGGCGATTACCATTGGCGATGGGGCAAGGGTGGGTTCGGGGTCGGTGGTTATCAAATCTGTGCCTCCCGGAGCCACGGTGGTGGGAGTTCCAGGACGAATCATCGAAACTCCAACTCCAGAAAAAGAAGAGCTTGACTTTGAACACGGGAATCTTCCTGACCCCCTCTCAGATATTATGAAGATGCTTCTTCAACTTCATCAGAAACTGGAAGAACGGGTCAAACGATTAGAAAACCAGGTTTACAACGCCTATCAGGAAAGGAATGAAGATGGCAAAATATCCTAAATTCCTAATGGAACATTTTCAGAATCCGAAAAATGTGGGAGAGATTCCGAATGCCGATGGAGTGGGAACGGTAGGAAATGCCTCCTGCGGGGATATCATGCAAATGTTTTTAAAACTTCAAGAGGGTAAGATCCTGGATGCTAAATTTAAGACCTATGGATGTGGTGCAGCCATTGCAACGAGCTCCATCCTAACCGAACGGATTAAAGGAGCCACTATTGAGGAGGCTTTAAAGATCTCAGAAGAAACGGTAAAAGAGATCCTCACTCAACTTCCAAAAGAAAAAACTCCCTGTTTCACCATTGCTGCCGAAGCCCTCAAAATGGCCCTCGAGGAGTACCGATGTAAAGTTTCAGGGATCCAGGAGAAAGGGGGATTTGATTCCAAAGGAATGGAGAAGCAATAGGGAAAAGGGGATGAGAAAAGAGGAGAAAGTCAGCTTCCTGAAAGATCCCAATCATGTCCTCGAGCAGGTCATCAAAAACTTTATTCAAGAAAGTCAGTATAATCAGAGAACCGAGCTCGATAGGGGGCGATACTGGGAAGAACCCCTTGTCGGATTTGCCTCAGGAGCAGATCCCATTTTCTACGAACTGAAGAGCATCATCGGGTCGTTTCATCTTACTCCGAGAGAGGTCATCGCAACCTCACTGAGAGAAAAAGGGAAAATCTCTCTCCTTTCGGAGATTAACGATCTCAGCGTGATTTCATGGATTCTTCCGGCCTCCGAGGACACCCGAAGAAGTAATCGAATGGAAAGCGAGTATCCATCTAAATTCTGGGCCTACACGAGAGATTATGGAGAGGCCTGCAATAACGCCCTGAGGGCCCACGTGGTTCAATTTCTGAGGAATCTGGGCTTTGAGGCGGAAGCCCCCCTTCTTCTTCCCTCTTACCAATTTTTTCGTGACCATAAGGTGGGTTGGGCCTCTCTATGGTCAGAGCGTCACGTCGCCTATGTCTGTGGCCTCGGCACGTTTAGTCTTAGCGATGGTCTAATTACCCCAAAAGGAGTGGCCGTTCGAATTGGAAGTGTGGTCACTACACTCAAATTAAAACCAACGGATAGAAGATATCGCCATCATAAAGAATATTGCCTACAATTTAGAAATGAGAGGTGCGGAAAGTGCAGGGATCGATGTCCAGCCGGGGCAATCACAGAAAAAGGACACGACAAGGATAAGTGTTATGAGTATATCCATTCCGAACCCCTTAAGGCTAAGCGGGTGGAATATGGTTTAACCGATCCACCTCCTTCCTGCGGTCTCTGCCAGACGGGTGTTCCCTGCGAGCACGAAATTCCAAGACCTGACCTGATCGCCTGAAGGTCCTTTGGTCTCCTCTCTGAAAGGTTTGACGATTCGAATGCTTTCATATATAATTTTTGAGCATGAATGAGATCTCTAAGAAGCAACAGATCCTTCAAGATTTAAAGAAACTTGTTCTCTCCAGGGTTTCTATTGTCTATATCGTCTCGGACGAAGAGGATCGAGTAGAAACCCTTCTCAAAGAATTATCCGCCACCTTTCAACCACGGCCAAAATTCTTCATCTGGAATCCTTTTCAGGGTCTTACAGGAGAAGAGGAGACCATAGAGAATTCAAGAGATCCTTTTCAGGCTCTGGATCAGGTGATTCGACGGAGCGATCAGGCCTTCTATCTTTTTGAAGGGATTCACTCATTTATGAAGGATGATCCACTTCTGGGAAGAAAAATGAAGGATGTGCATCGGGCTCTTAGGAATCGATACTCCACCCTCTTCATCATCGCTCCGGTCATCATCGTCCCAGAAGAACTTTTCCGTGATATGATTATCTATGAACTTCCCATGCCTGACGCCACCGAGGTAGAACGGATTTTAGACCATGTCCTGAGGAGTTCTCCTCAATTCCCTAAAATGGCTGAATCTCTTACACCAGAATTGAAGGAACGGATGATCAAGGCGGCCTTAGGGCTCTCGCTCGATCAAGTCGCTCGTGCTTTTCGAAGTGCCCTGATTGGAAGGAGTAGTCTCGATCCTACGATCGTGGATGCCATTATCGAAGAAAAAGGACAGCTCATAAAGAAATCAGGAATTCTAAAACTTATTACCGACCGACCCAGCCTCGATGAGATCGGGGGACTTGAAAATCTAAAAGACTGGTTGAGAAAGAGGGCGGGGGTATTGAGCCAGAATGGAAAGAGCCAGCGGATCCCACTCCCCAAAGGGGTGCTCATTACGGGGGTCTCGGGATGTGGGAAGAGCCTCTGCGCCAAAGCCTTCGCCTCCTTCTGGGGAATCCCTCTCCTTCACCTCGATATGGCAAGACTTTACGATGGCACAGCAGGAGAACCTGAAAAGGCGTTACAGATTGCCCTTCAAACGGCAGAGACCGTAGCTCCCTCGGTCCTCTGGATTGACGAGATTGAGGCAGGAATCAGCATCCAGAGCCAGAAGGCTGGCGGAGGGACCCAATCCCGGGTCTTCGCTTCATTTCTCACCTGGATGCAAGAAAAGAAGGCCTTCGTTTTTATTGCGGCAACGGCCAATGTGATTGAACTTCTTCCTCCTGAGGTCTTAAGAAAAGGGCGTTTCGATCAAATCTTCTTCGTCACCCTCCCCAATCCTCAGGAAAGGAAATCCATCCTCTCGATTCATTTAAAAAAGAACGGGGTGGATCCCTCCAGAATGAACCTAAATATGCTTGCCAAAGTGACCGAAGGATTTAATGGGGCTGAGATTGAACAGGCAGTCAACGGGGCGATGATTGAAGCCTTTCATGAGGGAAGAACCCTTACGGAGCAGGATATTGTGATTGCGGCCGGAAATATCGTTCCTCTTTCGGTCACCATGAAGGAGGAGATAGGGCGAATGGAGCGCTGGGCCTATCATCGAGCGATTCCTGCTTCAAAATAGAAAGACGATCGTTAATAATCCTCTTCATCTTCATCCTCGTAATAGTCCTCTTCCTCCTCTTCGTATTCCTCATATTCCTCTTCCTCTTCTTCCTCTTCGACCTTCCTCCTTCTTCTCAATTTCAGATCGATCTTTTCTAAACTTTCGTCGCCAAGGTCATCGATCACCTCGTTAAAAAAGAGAGCCAGAGAGACCAGATACTCTTCAGGAAGTTCTCTGAACCATTCGAGAATCCTCTCAGCCATCTCTATCTTTTCACTTGGGGAAGCCCTTTCAATCAGATCGATTGCCTTTTTGTAATGTTTATTGAATGCTCGAATCATAAAAGGCATAACCTCCTTGGAATGAAATGATTCCTTTTTAACCCCCTAAAGAATGATACTTAATTCTTTTTTTGTCAATAGTTTATTCATCTCCCCTTTTACGGGATTAGACCTAAAATCATTCTTTCCTATCCGTTGAGGATAACCACTCACCAAAATCCTTCAATTAATCATTTTGGCCCGACTGGTATATCTCTCAACCATGACTGAGGAATTATTATTACCTAAATTGAGCGATTCTTAGTATTATTTAAAGATAACCCTTCTGGATTCCCGTTTTCACGGGAATGACGTTTTCAT
>CALIBK010000034.1 GCA_938045955.1 uncultured bacterium
AAGGTATTTGCTATTCTATTGATTATCACTGGTGTGGGGACCTTTTTAGGAGTTATTGCGAATACCACGGAGATCATACTCAGACGGCGGGAAAAGTGGTTACGAAGGAGGAAATTGAATATGTTAATAGGTGTATTTTTCAGCGAGGTTGGAAACCACCTCATTCGACTATTTGTGGCTTCAGATCCTAATGCTGAGGAGATTCGGAGAGGCCTTGAGATTAACGATCGCTGGACCTCCAGGGACTTTCAAAATATCGGCAGGCATCTTAAACAGTTTCGCTATAGTATTATAATTTCTAAGACTCACCTCCAGTCTCTCAAAGAACTCCTAACGAACCAAAGAGATTTTTTCGCACGCCTTTTAGAGAATCCAGTCCTTATGGAACATGAGTCCTTCACCGACCTCCTTCAAGCGACCTTTCATCTGACCGAAGAATTATCCTATCGGAAAGATCTTGACCAGCTCCCTGAAAGTGACCGAGACCATCTCAAAGGAGATGGGGTCAGGGTTTATCAATTATTGGTTCAGGAATGGATCATTTATATGGAATACTTGAAGGGGAATTACCCTTATCTTTTCTCCCTGGCCATGCGAATCAACCCATTCAGCCTTCAACCCTCTCCCGTTGTGGGAAAAGAATCTTCGATT
Source organism: uncultured bacterium (assembly GCA_938045955.1). Taxonomy (GTDB): domain Bacteria; phylum Desulfobacterota; class BSN033; order BSN033; family UBA1163; genus CALIBK01. Next base: position 652 of record CALIBK010000034.1, read on the forward strand.
TCGTCCTCCTCCGGATGATGAAGATTTAAAGGATTTTAGAAAAAAAATGGCAGAAGGTCCACTGGTTCATTATTACACGAAACAGCTTAAAAGAATTCTTTGGGGGAAAGACGTTCAAATTGAATTCCGAATTAAAACTCTGAATGAGAAGAATCCTCTTCTTAAGAATACTCACATTCAAGACGTGGAGGCTTACGGGAAACAGTTTAGAATCCATCTTTCGGATGGTCATGTTCTTCTCATCCATCTGATGATGTGGGGATCCTGGCGAATCTACCGGAAGGGAGAGACCTGGGATAAACCAATCAAACAATCAAGGGTGATCTTTCGCACCGATTCTCATGAGGTCGTGGTATTTTCGGCTCCGGTGGTCAAGTTATTTAAACTTTCCGAGCTTCAGAACAATCCTAAATGGGGAAATCTCGGTCCGGACCCCCTTCGCTCAGATTTTTCTTCGAAAACCTTCTTCAGGCGACTTGAAGAGAATCCTTCGAGAGAGATTGGTGAAGCCCTTTTGGATCAAAGGGTAATTGCAGGTGTGGGGAATATCCTCCGGATAGAAATTCTCTTTCGATCTCATATTTATCCTCGGCGAAAAGTTTCTTCCCTATCCAACAGAGAAAAAGAGAAACTTCTCTATTGGACTCTCCTTTTATTTAAAAAATGGATGAAACAGATGGGAAAACGAAACGATTGGATTCTAATTTACCGAAGAAATGGAAAGCCCTGCCCTGAGTGTGGAACTTCGATTCAATTTTTCCGTCAAGCGGGTCGCATTACCTATGCCTGCCCTAATTGTCAGAAATAAAGAATGAAATGTAAAGGATATAGGCTATTTGAGTGGAGGAGTATTAATAGCCATCCATAGTTTCCCTTCATCCTTTTGGAGGAATCCTTTTCGGGAAAGAAATGAGATGGCTTCCAAGGAAAAAGCCCTTACGTTTTGGAAATCGATAATGACCTGTTCGATCTTTTCTGAGAGGGTTTCCCTGAGTCTTTTGGCCAGTTCTTTTGCCCCGTGTCGATCCAGGGAACCTTCGAGGTGAATAAACAGAGTCTTCAGTCGCTCATTATAGATGGAATAAAGTCTGAGCGCTTCGGGAGATTTCTGACTGATTGTCAATCCTTTTTCGGTAATTTTTTCTCCGACTTGCTGGATAAGATTCCAGGGATTCTGGATCGGGATGGTATCGTTCACTCGCTGAAGGATCTTAGATAAACTTGGAATAGGACTTTGGGGTGTTTTTCGGGCAAGGCTTCGATAAGCCATATTAGAGAGTACCCGGGTATAGAACCGCTGCTGAGGGTGAAATACCCTTTTGAAAATAGAACTCCAGGAATAGGCCTCTTTACAAACCCAGTTAAACCCTCTCTGGAGGGTCTCTTCTCTCATCAATTTGGGTTTAAAGACCACCGTTGCTCCATTGTATTGACTCCAATCCCTGTGAAGAAGCCTTCCCTCTGAATCCATTTTTTGAAATAATCGTGTGCCTGGAAGAGGGGTAAGAATAAAGAAACTTGGTAATTCTATTCGATTCTTTTCACAGAATCGAAGAGTTCTCTCAAAAACCCCCTCATCATCGTGATCCAATCCAAAAATGAATCCTGCCAAAACCATGATATCATGATCGTGGAGAAGTTTCAGGGATTCCTCAAATTGATAGGTTCGATTAAAGGTTTTGTTGACCTCTTTGAGGTTATCTGGCGAGAGAGATTCAATCCCGACAAATAAAGAGACACACCCGCTTTCTGCAGCGAGCCTCAGCAATTCCCGATCCTGTGGGAGGGTGAGACTGGCCTGACTCGCCCACTTCTTTTTAAGGGGTTTGAGTTGAGTAAAGAGTTCTTTGGCAAAGGCTCGGTTCCCTGCAATATTGTCATCGACAAAGACAATAAAATCTCCTTCTAATCGGCTGACCTCCCGGATCACTTCCTCAACGGGTCTGCAACGATACGTTTTCCCGAAAAAATGGGTCACATAACAGAACTCACACTGATAAGGACAACCCCTGGTGGTCTGAACACAATTGGTGGTCATGTAGGCTTCCTTGTGGAGAAGATCAATCCTCGGAAAAGGAAGCCCTTTCATGGAACAAAAACGATCTGCTTTATAGAAAGGTTTCATGTCACCCTTTTTGAAATCTTCCAGGAGTTGTCTCCAGACCAGTTCTGCCTCACCAATGACTACTGCATCCACGTACTTTTTTGCCTCCTCGGGGAGACTCGAGGCATGGGGTCCTCCCATCACGACAGGAATCCCCCTTTCTCTAAAAATCTGTGAAATCTCGTAAGCTCTTCTGGAATGCATAACCATGCCGGTTATCCCTACCAGATCTACATCCTCTTCAAAATTGATTGGTTCTACATTCTCGTCGCTAATATGGACCTCGATCTCTGGCGGGGTAAGTGCGGCCAGGGTAGTGAGAGAGAGATGAGCAAACCAGATCGTTTTGATCACTTTTTGAGAGTGGCTGATCAGTGGATGTTCATAGGCAGGATCAATAAGGCGAATTTTCAGACCGGTATCTCCTTAAACATGCCCCATGCTCTAAAAGGAAGGGATATTAGAATAGAAACGGTTAGTTTAATGTTTTCATAATAACTCATATAGGTGAAGGCGTCAACAGAGGAGATAAATCCATTGGTAGGAAAGCGGAGTTTTGATCCGGAGAATAATGGTGAAGAAGACCTACTATTGGGCCATAAAATTTAGACCTAAAATTTTAGAAACCCCAAGGAGTTTTTTATCGTATGTCCAGATGGGGACCCCCGAAAGGAGTGCAGATGCAAGTAAATGGACATCTCCATAACCTAAACCTTTTCCCATTAGGGCTTGATCCTCTATCAACTTCATCACTTCTTCGTGTTCGGCTTGAATGGCCATAGGAAGGGCTTGAAGTAAAGAAAGAATCTCACCTCTATTTTTAATATTTCCACAAGCTAATTCACCAATAATGAAAGGATGACAAACGACCATTCCATGATTCAGCAATTTTCCAAGCTTTGCGTTTCCTTTTCTGAGATGGGAAACCCATATGGAAGTATCTACAAGAACCATCTATTTTCCTTTGACCCTCCTCCGAGGAATCCCTCTTAATTGTTTTTCAGTTCCTCCCAATTTAGCCAGTCTTTTGCTACTCTCTAAGGCAATTAAGGCCTCTAACCCATATCTTACCAGTGAGGTTTTCTCTTTTATGCCGGTCAATTTGAAAGCTTTTTTAAGCAATTCCTCATCTAAATTTAATGTTGTCCTCATCTTCTCCTCCTCTCATATATTCTATTTTATATGTATTATTATGTATTAATTATGCATAAATCGTCAAGAGGAATGCGAGAGTTTTTCCTAAATTGAGCGATTTTTATTGAATTAGTAGTACCTAAATTGAGTGATTTTTCGTCATTCATTGAATCAAATATCCTGGATTCCTGCTTCCGCAGGAATGACTACTGCCACCCAATGAATGAAAATGTCATTCCCGTGAAAACGGGAATCCAGAAGGGGTTTATCTTTAAATAATACTAAGAATCGCTCAATTTGGG
>CALIBK010000035.1 GCA_938045955.1 uncultured bacterium
AGATTTTCCAGAAATTAAAGAAGGCTGGAATTCTTGGAAGTAAACGGGGGCCTGCAGGTGGGTATTTCTTGAATAAAAAAGCAGAGGAAATTTCAATTGGTGAAATTATAAAAGTTACAGAAGGCAATATCAATCCGGTCAATTGCATAGGAAACGAAGAATCAAAAAAACCATGTGAAAAATCAGGTAATTGTGTCACCCAGGTGATCTGGGATGAAGCGGGTAAAAAATTGAGAGAATATTTTAATTCCATCACCATTAAAGACCTTTGTGAGATGGCTAAAGAGATGGGGATCGAAAGAGAGGGAGATAAAACCTATATGTATTATATATAAATCTAACTTCAAAATAAAAAGTTTTCGGGGATAAAAGATGGAAAAACTTCTTAAATATGATCATAAAATTATGATAATGTAAATCTTAGGGGGATCCTTATATAAATTCCCCTTTTTATTTAAAAAAATACTTTACTAAAATAGTAAACTTTATTAAATTAATTTATTTATAAAAAGGATCATAAAATGAATCAATTAAAAATTTTAAAGTGTAAAGAATGTGGTAGGGAATACGAGGTAAAACCATTTCATGTTTGTGAATTCTGTTTTGGACCTTTAGAAGTAGCCTATGATTATGAAAAGATAAAAAGGAGCATTTCCCGTAAAGAGATAGAAAGTAGGCCAAAGAATATGTGGCGGTACAAAGAATTTTTACCTTTAGACGGAGAGCCTGCTGTGGGAAAAAATGTTGGATTTACGCCGTTTATAAAGGCTGAAAGGCTAGCTAAAGTCCTCGGGTTAAGGGAACTTTATCTTAAGAATGATGCGGTCAATTATCCAACCCTTTCTTTTAAAGATCGAGTGGTCTCTGTGGCGATTTCAAAAGCGATAGAGTTTGGATTTAAAGTGGTCTCCTGTGCCTCCACAGGGAATCTTGCCAATTCGGTTGCAGCCCTTGCAGCCGAGGGGGGGTTGGAGAGTTATATCTTCATTCCTCATGATCTTGAACAGGGGAAAATACTCAGTACATTGATTTACGGTGCAAAACTCATTGGTGTGAAGGGGAGTTATGATGAGGTCAATAGGCTGTGCAGTGAGATTGCTGAAAACTATCAATGGGCTTTTGTCAATATTAATATTCGACCTTTTTATTCAGAAGGATCCAAAACCTTTGGTTTCGAAATTGCTGAGCAGATGGGCTGGAAACTCCCTCAACATATAGTTGTGCCAATGGCAGGAGGGTCCCTCATTACGAAGATCTGGAAAGGCCTTAAGGAATTTGAAAAGGTGGGTTTGCTCAATTCTGTCACCACCAAGATTCATGGGGCACAGGCTTCAGGGTCCAATCCCATTGTTTCTGCCTTCAAGAATGGATTGGACTGGATAAAGCCTCAACATCCTAAAACGATCGCCAAATCCTTAGCGATCGGGAATCCAGCGGATGGTTATTACGCCCTCAAAACGATTCGGGAATCAGGAGGATCAGCTGAAGATGTGTCTGATGAAGAGATTGTGGAGGCCATGAAGCTCCTGGCAAGGACAGAAGGAATCTTTACCGAAACCGCTGGGGGAGTCACCGTTGGGGTGACAAAAAAATTGGTCGAAAAAGGGGTTATTCCAAAAGATGAATCCGTTTTAATTGCCATTACAGGAAATGGATTGAAAACCCAGGAAGCAGTCCAAGATAGAGTGGGGGGGCCTCTCATTATTGAACCAAAATTCTCTGATTTTGAAAAGAAGGTGAGACCAAAAGACAACAAGTAGGAGGAATCCATTTGATCCTCCTATCAAATTAAAAAATGGAGGAAAAAAATGAGCATTCGTGTACGAATACCAACCCCTCTAAAGAAACTAACAGGAGAGCAGGACGTATTGTTGGCCAGAGGGAAAACCGTAGGAGAGGTTATTCAATGGCTCACAGAGAATTACCCAGCCCTCGAAGAAAGATTGAAGGATGAAAAAGGTGAGTTGAGGAAGTTTATCAATATCTATGTGAACGATGAGGATATCCGTTTTATTCAAAACCTTGAAACCCCGGTGAAAGAGGGGGATCAAATTTCCATCATCCCGGCCATTGCTGGAGGGGCTTCAAAAAAGCGACGGGTGACACTTACCTTTCCTCCGGAGCGAATCCAGGAGCCGGTCATCTATAACATCGGTCATCTTTTTAAGATTATTACAAACATTCGTAGTGCAAATGTGACGGAAAACGTGGGCTGGGTGACACTTGAAATAGAGGGAGAGGAGGAAGAATATCTGAAGGCTGTGGACTATTTAAAAGGGATTGGAGTAAAGGTCGAGCCGGTTGAGAAGGATGTGGTCATTTAATGAAACCTTCTGAAGGAGGTCGATCATGAGTAAAAGGGTAAAAGAATTATTCTGGAAGATAACGGGTCCTTTTCTTAGAAAGGCATTAAAGGAAAAACATAAGGACGTTTCTGAGATCTCCATTCAAGAGGTAAACCGGCTTCTCAAAAAAGGAGAAAGAGTGACCCTCCTGGATGTCCGTGAGAAGGATGAATTAGCCCTGGGATATCTCAAGGATTCTATATTTATTCCAAGAGCTACTTTGAGAGAGAAAGCAGAAACCATGCTACCGGACAAGAATACCCCTGTTATCGTTTATTGTGCTGCAGGGGTTCGTTCCATACTTGCGGCTAAGACACTGAAGGAAATGGGTTATCGTCAGGTTTTCTCAATGAAGGAAGGGATTGAAGGATGGAAAAAAGCTGGATTCGAGGTGGTCAGTGATAATGGATTGACTTCTGAACAGCTCACCCGATATAGCCGCCATATTTTGTTAAAAGAAGTCGGCCTGGAAGGCCAGAAGAGATTATTAGAATCAAAAGTCCTGCTTGTAGGAGCAGGAGGATTGGGGTGTCCTGCTGCTCTTTATTTGGCTGCAGCAGGAGTGGGAACATTGGGAATTATCGACTCCGATGTAGTGGATCTTACTAACCTCCAAAGACAGATTCTACATCGGACAACGGATGTAGGAAGGCCTAAAACAGAATCGGCAAAAGAGGCTATTCAAAGGATTAATCCCGGGGTTAAGGTCATCCCTTATCAGGAAAGACTTACCCCAGAAAATGCAATTAACATATTCCAAGATTATGACATTATCGTGGATGGATCGGACAATTTTCCCACGAAATATCTGGTCAATGATGCTGCGTTTTTTACTGGAAAACCTTTCATATTTGGAGGGGTCTTTCAATTTGAAGGTCAGGCAAGTGTTTTTGCTCCAAAAGAAGGTGGGCCTTGCCTAAGATGCCTCTTCCCTGAGCCCCCTCCTCCTGGCCTTGTGCCCAGCTGAAACGAGGCAGGTGTCCTGGGAGTGGTGCCCGGGCAGGTTGGTTTAATTCAAGCGACAGAGACCATCAAACTTATTTTAAGGAAAGGGAAACCCTTGATTGGACAGTTCCTGGTCTATAACTCACTGGATGTGGAATTCAGGATCTTTCCCATCAGGAGGAACCCATCCTGTCCACTTTGTGGCGAAAAACCAGAGATTAAAGAATTGAATTCTTATCAAGAAGTTTGTTCTATTGGACATCAAGAACAAGCAGCAGTTTGAAGAAGGGGGGAGAAAGGAAGGGAAGAAATGGATCGAGTTGAAATTTTTAAAAATCTTACTCGCATTTTTTTCTGTTTATCAGTTCTTTTATTGGCCTCCATATCCTGGGGGATCCCAAATGGAGGTTATAGTAGGCCCGAACTTTTGATTCAGCCTGAAGAGCTAAAAGATTTTATTGACCGAAAAGACCCTCATATCCGAATCATCGATATAAGGGAAAAAGTCAAATATCTTTCAGGTCATATTCCTGGAGCCGTAAATATCTGGAGACCCGATATAACCGATAAGGATCACCCTATTCCAGGAATGATGGCGCCTCAATCCCAAATTGAAGAGGTAATGGGAAGACTTGGGATTGGTTTATCGCATACCCTTATCCTCTATTCCGATGGACCAGATGCAGCAAGGCTCTGGTGGATTCTCGCTTATTATGGATTCCCGATCGGGCAGATGAAACTCCTGGATGGCCAACTGGAAGGATGGAAGGCAAAGGGCTACCCCACCGAGGTGATTCCACCTCAGGTAAGTCCTGCTCCATTTAAATTACCTGGGAAGAGAAAATCCAATGAACCCTTGCTCTGTACCTTGCCAGAGGTAAAAGAGGCCTTAAAGGATAGCAAAAAAGTAGTCCTCGATGTAAGAGCAAGCAAGGAATACTTAGGAGAAGAAAAACTTTCAGGAGCGGTTCGAGCAGGCCGAATTCCCGGAGTGAAATGGATCGAGTGGAAGGAGGTCCTTATCAAGGAGGGACCCTATAAGGGATACTGGAAATCCGCTGAAGAGATAAGGAAACTATTTTCTGATATAGGAGTCACCCCGGACAAAGAGATATATATTTACTGACAGTCAGGAGTCCGATCGGCTCACAGTTTGGTGAGTCTTTATTTAATTGGTTATTCACTCGAAAAACTTCATAATTTTGATGGTTCATGGATCGAATGGAGTCGAAGCTCAGAACCGATTGAAATAGGGCCACCCAAAAAATAAAAGACGATGAAGATTCCAAAGTCTATCTATGAAGCCATGATCGAACACGCTCAAAGGGAAGCCCCTTTGGAATGTTGTGGGATACTGGCAGGAAAAAATGGAGTGGTAGAGAAGACCTTTGAAATGAGAAATCAGGAGCAGAGTCCAATTCGATATTCAATCTCACCCCAAGACCAGATAAAGGTATTTGAGAATCTGGAAAAGGAGTCACTTGAGATGATCGGAATCTATCACTCTCATACCCATACAGAAGCCTATCCCTCCGAAACGGATATAAAAATGGCCTTCTATCCGGAGATTTCTTCGATCATCATTTCGTTAAAAGAGAAGGTCCCGATCGTGAAGGCCTTTCGAATCAGGAAGGACGGGATCGATTCGGAGGAAATCGAGGTCATTTAACTTTTTATGGAGAGGGAATGATGGAAGTTCGATCCTTTTATGAACAAAGAGAATTTCCAAAAGAGGAAAGAGAAGGGAAATCTTTATCCCTCCTTTCCTATATCGGGAATACCCCTCTGATTCAGATCCATCAATTGGCCAGATCACGAACGGGAGTCCAAATCTTTGCAAAGGCCGAATGGCTCAATCCAGGAGGATCGGTCAAAGATCGGGCCGGATTAAAAATCATCGAAGACGGAGAAAAATCCGGGCAGCTTACTAATGAGAAAATTATTCTCGACTCTACCTCTGGGAACACGGGTATTGCCTATGCGATGATCGGGGCTATCAAAGGATATCAGGTCATCCTGGTCGTTCCTGAGAATATCAGTGAAGAAAGGAAAAAAGCTCTGGAAGCCTATGGAGTGGAGCTTATTTTTACCGATCCCATTTTAGGCTCGGATGGCGCCCTCCTCGAGGCACAAAGAATTTACCAGGAAGATCCAACGCGCTACTTTTTCGCCAATCAATACAACAATCCCTCCAATTGGAAAGCCCATTACGAAACCACTGGGGTAGAAATCATTTATCAGACTCATGGGAGGGTGACCCATTTTGTGGCGGGAGTGGGTACTGGAGGAACCTTGATGGGGATAGGAAGAAGATTAAAAGAGTTTAATCCTGAGATTAAATTATTCGGGGTTCAACCTGATAGCGGCTTCCATGGAATTGAGGGATTGAAACATATGGCCACGGCGATTCGACCTGGAATCTATGATGAATCTATTCTGGATGGAACTCTCTTTGTGAAAACAGAAGAGGCTTTTGAAATGGCAGGGCGTTTGGCGAGGGAGGAAGGTTTATGGGTGGGACCTTCTTCAGGGGCAGCCTTATGGGCCTCTTTAAAATTAGCTGAATCAATAGAACACGGGCTCATTGTGACCGTCTTCCCTGATGGTGGATCACGATATCCTGAGTTCTGTTCTGACTGTGAGAAACGAAAAAAGAGGCTTTCACTGAAATATCCAAGAACGGAGGTATCCCTTCCAACCACATCGATTTAAAAAATAAAAAGGAGGATTCTTTCTTATGCCAGAAAAGATTTTTGCTTCCATCAGCGAAAAAGAGGTGACTCGAGCCATCGTGGATAGCTTTGCAAAGCAGTTTATTGAATACGTGGAAAGTGATTGCCTTATTATTGGAGGAGGACCCAGTGGCCTGATGGTCGGCAGGGATCTGGCCTTAAAAGGACTGAAAACTTTAATCATCGAGAGAAATAATTATATTGGAGGAGGGTTCTGGATAGGTGGATATCTCATGAATAAAGTGACGGTGAGAGAACCGGGTCAGGAGATTCTTGAGGAATTAAGAATTCCTTACGAAAAAGTAACCCGGGGGCTTTATGTTGCTGATGGCCCTCATGCCTGTTCAAAACTGATTGCCTCTGCTTGCGATGCAGGAGTTAAATTTGCAAATATGACGATCTTCGATGATGTGATCTTAAAGGAGGGGAATCGAGTCTGTGGAGCAGTGGTAAACTGGACTCCTGTGCAGGCCCTTCCGCGAGAAATCACCTGTGTAGACCCCATTGCTCTTGAGGCCCGGGTCGTTGTGGATTCAACGGGCCATGATGCCAGTGTGGTAAAGAAACTTGAAGAGAGAGGTTTACTTAAGACTTCAGGCTATGGGGCCATGTGGGTCGAACAATCGGAGGATCTTGTCGTAGAACACACGGGCGAGGTCCACCCGGGTTTAATCGTAACCGGGATGGCCGTTGCAACAACTTATGGACTTCCGAGAATGGGACCAACCTTTGGCGCGATGTTACTTTCGGGGAGAAAAGGGGCTCAGGTCATTCTTAAAAGGATGAATAGCAATTGATGGTAAAAAGTGGAAGATTTCTTAAACCGTATTCCCTTCTGCTTTAGAATTTTCGAAGAAGGGGAAAATGCTGGGTTGAATTTGAATGAGTTAAAAGAGTATCTCCAGGAGAAAACTACAATTCCAGTATATCTGGAAGGAAAGATATATCAAAAACTCTCTCTGGAAAAAATTGATCTTGTGGCTCGAAAACTGGCTCAGCTAAGAATCAAAGATCCTCATAAAGGGTCCTTATTTAAGTCAGTCCTTGAAGGAGAAGTGACTTATGAAAAAGAGAGACTGAGAGATCCAAACTGGAAACCCTATGGGATGCTTTACGAAGGAGTCTTATATCAACAACTCCTGGAGGACTTTATATTAAGAGGATTGTTCGATGCGAAGGAGTGCTTGATTCTCATCACCAATCAGTTAATCGGGACATGGGATCCAAAAGATTGGAGATATCATATTCGAACCAGTCTCTATGGTTTCCCTCATATTATTTCTATCCCTGGGCTGGTGATGGCACCCGCCAGGCCAAGGGAATTCTATTTGAAGAGACAGATGGGTATACCGCTTGAAATCCTGAAGAAAGAATACCATGGGAGATTCCTTGATCATGATGATGCAAGGACCACAGAGGTATTAAAAGGATATGCGATGCAGGCTTTTTTTTACCAATTGACCGATGATCCATTTTGCCAGAATCAAGATTGTCGGCTCTTTAACAGCCATTGGCAGGAAGAAATGATTCGTGCCCAATTGGATGGGTCTTATGAGTTCTGTCCAACACATGAGGAAGTATTGAATAGAATTCGAAACAGAGTTCAATCAATAAGTTCATAAAACTTGGAGCTCCTGGTCTCAAAATAACTAAGCCTTCGCCCCCCTAAGGTTTAGCTATCGAGATCAGGAGCCTTTTTTCTTCCTTGAACAGATGAAAAAATGGGTCCATAGAAAGAGAGCGAAATGATGACCCGATGGCCTATTTTTTTAAAGATATTTTTATGTTTGTTCATTTTTATTCCTCTGTTTTCTTTTGCTCAGTCCCAGAAGACAGTTCTTTTAGATTCATTGATTGAAGAGGCCCTTCAAAATAATCCAGAAATTTTAGCTTATAAAAAGAAGTGGGAGGTATTTAAAGAAAAGATTCCTCAGGCCAGTGCCCTCCCTGACCCGATGTTGGGAATTGGAATTGTAAACCTTCCTACCAATTTCAGTTTTAGGGATGAAGATATGACAATGAAGGAAATCTCCATCTCACAGATGTTTCCTCTTTTTGGAAAAAGGAGATTGATGGGAGAAATGGCAGGAAAGGAGGCAGAAGCGGTCTCTCATGAAATTAATGAAAAGTCAATTAAGATTATTAAGGAAATAAAAACCACCTATTTTGAACTTTCTTACATCTATCGGTCCATTGAGACTGCTCAAAAAAATAAAGAAATCCTTGAAAGTTTCACAAAGATTGCAGAAACCCAGTATTCTGTTGGAATGGGAATTCAGCAGGATTTGATTAAAGCTCATATCGAAGTGTCAAAAATGGTAGATGAACTTATGATGTTAAACCAGAGGCGGAGGGGACTTGAGGCAAAATTGTTAGCTCTTTTAAATCGTCCTCCAGAAAGTTCGATAGGAAGGCCAGAAGAAGTGATTTTTAGAAAGATTACCTTCTCTATCGAAGAACTTCAAAAAATGGCAATTGCGACCAACCCCACCCTGCAGGCGATGAAGAAAATGATTGAGGCAAAGGAAAAGGCATATGAACTTGCCAAAAGAGAGTATTACCCGGATTTAACTCTAAAGTTTGCTTATGGTCAGAGGGATAACGGTCCGGGGATGAAGCGAAGAGATATGCTCACGGGAATGATGGAGATGAATATCCCTATTTTCCATAAATCTAAGCAAGATCGAAAGGTTGCAGAGACCAAGGCTGACATCCAAACAATTGAGGCTCAATATCAGGCGATGAAGAATGAGATCGGTTTTATGATTACCGATATCGCGTCCATGCTCCAGCGGAATGAGAAACAACTGGAGCTTTATAGGACGGGTATCATCCCACAGGCAAGCCTTCAGGTAAGTTCAGCGATGAGCGCCTACAGAGTGGGTAAAGCAGATTTTATGACACTTCTGGATAGTCAAATGACACTATATAAATATGAGTTAGAATATTATCAAGTTCTTTCTGAATACGAAAAGAATGTAGCAAATTTAGAGGCGATCGTAGGGATGCAACTCTCTAAAATGGGAGAAAATAAATGAAGAAACCGATATATTCAATAATTTTTTTAATTCTGCTTATTTCAGGATGTGATAAGTCAAAAGAAATAAGTTCACATAAAGGGGAAATCAAACAGGAGGAAAAGAAAATCGAGTCTATAAAGAAAAATGAGCTTACCGAGGAATTGAAAGGGCTTACCATGGAATCGATTGAGAAAGAGGGAAAGATGAAGGAGGTTTCTACCGGTACAATTCATATCCCTCCGGAAAGGCAACAACTGATCGGTGTTAAAATTGGAACGGTCGATACAAGACTTCTTGAGAAAATAATTCGAACTGTGGGAAGGATAGATTATGATGAAAGAAAAGTAGTCACGGTTTCACCAAAGATTAGTGGCTGGATTGAAGAGCTCCATGTCGATTTCACGGGAAGATATGTGAAACAGGGAGAGCCACTTCTTGCGATCTATAGCCCTGAACTCGTCTCTACTCAAGAAGAGTATCTCATCGCACTTCGGGCAAAAAAAGATCTCATGAAAAGTCCATTCCCAGAAGTGGCAGCCAGCGGAAACTCCCTTGCAGAATCTGCCAGACGAAGGCTCAAACTCTGGGATATCAGTGATGATCAGATCAAAGCCTTAGAAGAGAGTGGCCAACCCCGAAAAACGCTTACCCTTTATGCTCCTTATAGCGGATTTGTTCTGGAAAAAATGGCTTACAAAGGGATGAATGTGATGCCTGGCATGGCCCTCTTTAAACTGGCAGACCTCTCGGTGGTATGGCTCTATGCAGACATCTATGAATATGAACTTCCGTTTATCCGTTTGGGACAGCAGGCCTCAATTCAATTATCTTATCTGCCTGGCGAGACATTTAAAGGAAAGGTGATCTATATCTATCCCTCTCTGGATCCCAACACCCGGACTGCAAAGGTAAGGTTTGAGTTTCCGAATCCTCATGGAAGGCTAAAACCCGAGATGTACGCCAATGTGGAGATCAGGGTTCATTTGGGGAGAAAATTAGTGGTCCCAGAGGAGGCGATCATCGATACAGGGCTAAGACAGATTGTGATCCTCGACAAAGGGGAGGGATACTTTGAACCAAGAGAAGTGAAGGTGGGAGCAAAGGTGGATAATTATTATGAAGTCATCAGGGGTCTTAAGATTGGTGATCGAGTGGTCACAAGTGCCAACTTCTTGATTGACTCTGAGTCAAAATTTAGAGAGGCAATGGGTGGCATGGGACATTCGCATTAATAATGTCCTCAACCCCCTCTTATAACATTATAACCCCCCCTTCATCCCCCTAAGGTTAAGGAGGAATAGAAAAGGATTAATTAGGGATGAGCGGGAGTTATAAAGTTCATAGGAGCTATAGGTGATTGAGAAGATTATTGAGACCTGTGCGAAGAATCGTTTTTTAGTTTTCACGGTGGTCCTACTCATTATGCTTGGAGGAGTGTATTCCATCAAGCATATTCCCCTCGATGCTGTCCCCGATATCTCAGATGTTCAGGTGATCGTCTATACCCCGTGGGAAGGAAGAAGTCCTGATCTCATCGAGGACCAGATCACCTACCCTATTGTTTCTGCACTGATCTCAGCGCCTAAGGTAAGAACGGTGAGAGGTTTTTCAGACTTTGGGTTTTCTTATGTATATGTCATCTTTGAGGATGGGACAGATATCTACTGGGCGAGATCACGGGTCCTCGAATATCTACAACAAATCACAGGGAGACTCCCGGAAGGAACAAGCCCTACGCTTGGTCCGGATGCGACTGGAGTGGGATGGATCTTCACTTATGCCTTAATAGATGAAAGCGGGAAATATGATCTTTCCTATCTCCGTTCCATTCAGGATTGGTATCTGAGGTATGCCCTTGCAGGTGTAGAAGGTGTGGCTGAAGTGGCAAGCGTAGGTGGATTTGTGAAACAGTATCAAATAACCATTGATCCAAATCGAATGGCTGCTTATGGAATTTCCCTCCGAGAGGTGATGGATCGGGTTCGAATGTCAAATACTGATGTTGAAGGAAGGCTTCTGGAATTTGGCGGGAGAGAATATATGGTGAGGGGCCGAGGATACATTAAGTCCATTGAGGATATTCAGAAGATTGTGGTTGGCGGCCGCCAGGGAACTCCGATCCTTCTCCGGGACATTGCTCAGATCAGCCTTGGGCCTGAGATCCGCAGGGGAATTGTGGAGATGGACGGAAGGGGTGAGGTCGTTGGAGGAATCGTTGTGATGCGGTTTGGAGAGAATGCCCTCAATGTGATCGATCGGGTCAAAGAAAAGATTAAAGAGCTGAGCCCCGGGCTTCCCGAGGGAGTTAAAATCGTTTCTACCTACGATCGTTCCGAACTGATACGACTCTCCATTAAAAACCTTCAGAAAACGCTGCTTACAGAGATCATTATCGTCAGCCTTGTCATTATCGTCTTTCTTCTTCATTTTCGTTCGGCTTTTGTGCCTATCTTTGCTCTGCCCATTGCGGTCATTGCCTCTTTTATTCCGATGTATCTTTTGAAGTTAACCTCGAACATCATGTCCCTTGGAGGTATTGCTCTTTCTATCGGAGTTCTTGTGGATGCTTCAATTGTCATGGTCGAAAATGGTTATCGCCATCTCTCCGAGGGGACAGAGGAGAATCGTAAGAATAGTTCAGCCACGATTATCCGGGCCTGTCAACAGGTAGGACGGGGCATCTTCTTTTCGTTAATTATTATAATCATCTCCTTTGTTCCGGTCTTTATGCTTGAGGCTCAGGAAGGAAGGCTCTTTCGCCCCCTTGCCTTTACAAAGACCTTTGCCATGACAGCCTCTTCAATCCTTGCGATTACGCTTGTACCCGTATTGATGACCCTTTTCCTAAGAGGTAAACGTCTCAAACCCGAGGCCAAAAACCCGGTCTCAAGGTTCTTTCGATGGCTCTATGAACCTGTCATCCACTCTGTTTTGAGATTTAAGAAGACTGCACTCTTTATCAACTTCCTCATCATCCCCGTCAGCATCGTGCTTCTCCTAAGAATCGGAAGCGAGTTTATGCCTCCCCTTTATGAGGGGACAATCTTTTATATGCCCATCACAAGCCCGGGAATTTCTGTAACCGAGGCAGGAAGACTTCTTGCGATTCAAGATAAGATCATTAAAACCTTTCCAGAAGTCTATACCGTTTTCGGCAAGGCAGGTCGGGCAGAGACCTCAACAGACCCCGCACCCTTCAGTATGATGGAGACGACAGTTCACCTCAAACCGAAATCGGAATGGCGGAAGGTAAAAAAGGATTATTCTTGGCTTCCCGGATGGGTAAGGCCCATCGCTGAAAAACTATTTGGTTCACATCGAACGATAACCTATGAAGAGTTGGTTGAAGAGATGGATCATAAAATGCAATTCCCTGGTGTTCAGAATGCCTGGACCATGCCCATTCGAGCGCGGATCGATATGTTGACAACCGGAATTCGAACACCTGTAGGGATTAAGATCTCGGGATCAGATTTAAAAAAGATTGAGGAGATAGGAATCCACATCGAAATGATCCTCAAAGAGCTTCCTGGCACACGGAGTGTTTATGCCGAGCGAGTATCAGGTGGGTACTTCACAGATATCAAGATTCATCGGGAGGCAATTGCAAGGTATGGTCTGACGGTGGGTGAAGTCCAGGAGGTGATCCAGTCCGCATTGGGTGGGATGAATATCACACGGACGATTGAGGGAAGGGAGAGATATCCGGTCAATATCCGTTATCCAAGGGAGCTTCGGGATGACCTTGAAAAGATCAAAAGAATACTCATTCCGGTTCGAGGAAGAGGTTCCTCAGGGATGCAGCCGATGGCCAGCTCCTTACCACCGGTTTACTATGTTCCCCTGGGCCAACTCGCAGAGATCAACCACACGACAGGTCCCGCCATGATCCGGGATGAGGATGCGATGCTTACCGGATATGTCTATGTGGATGTGAGCGGAAGGGATATCGGTGGATATGTGGAGGAGGCGAAAAGGATCATCAAAGAAAAACTTAAACTCCCAACAGGATATTCCCTCTCCTGGAGCGGACAGTATGAGTTTCAAGTAAGGGCAAAAGAGCGGCTAAAACTCTTGATGCCCATTGTTTTCTTCATCATCTTCGTTCTTCTCTATATGACCTTTCATTCGATTTCAGAATCGATCATTTTGATGGTTGCTGTTCTTTATGCCATGACGGGTGGGATCATTCTCCAGTATCTCTTAGGATATAATTTCAGCGTTGCCGTCTGGGTGGGTTATATTGCCCTTTATGGAATTGCGGTGGAAACCGGTGTAGTGATGATCATCTACCTCCATGAGGCCTTAAATAAACGACTGATAAAAGGGGAAATAACAAGACAGGATATTTATGAGGCTACGGTCGAAGGTTCGGTTTTAAGGCTCCGACCTAAATTGATGACGGTTGGAACAACGCTTATTGCACTGGTTCCCATCATGTGGTCCTCGGGTGTAGGTGCGGATGTAATGAAACCAATTGCCACACCCATCATTGGAGGCCTGGTGACTTCGACGATTCATGTCTTGATTATCACTCCGGTCATCTTCGCCCTGGTTAAAGAAAGAGCCTTGCGAAAAGGAAAACTTAAAATCTCTGAGATTAAAATTTAAAGGAGGTAAAAGTTTATGAAGAAGGTAGTCTTGTCTTTTATTATAGGAACAGCAGCCTTATCAATTTTTTCATCTTTATCTTCAGCTCAACATGGGCATGGACACGGTTCAACACCTATGAAGATGTATACTCGCGAAGTAATTGTGGAAGGGGTAAAAGTAACCTTTCAAATCATGGGCAATGAAGAGCACCGAAAGATGCTTAAGGAAATGAAGATGAAAGAGGATATTGAACCTGGTACAACACATAATATTACAGTAATCTTAAAAGATGAGAAAAACCAGAAAGAAATTACAAATGCACAGATCAGTATGAAGGTTGTGGATCCGAAAGGGAAAGACCAGATTAAGACCCTTAGATACGAAGAGACGATGAAGAGTTATGATGCCTATTTTAACTTACCAGAAAAAGGGAAATATCAGGTGATGATCCTTTTTAAGATTGGAGAGAAGAAGGGAACGGCAGGAATTCATTATGAACTAAAATAAAAGGTAACATCTAAAAAGAAAGGAGATGCTAATGGGAAAATTCTTTAATGACAATTCGCTTTCAATTGGAAACACACCGATGATTAAAATCAATAAAATGGCTGAGGGGCTTAAGACAACGATTCTTGGAAAAATCGAAGGTCGTAATCCTTCTTATTCTGTAAAATGTAGAATTGGAGCAAGTATGATCTGGGATGCTGAGAAAAAGGGGTTGCTTAAACCTGGAGTGGAGATCATTGAGCCAACCAGTGGAAATACAGGAATTGCTTTGGCCTTCGTTGCTGCTGCAAGAGGATATAAACTCCATGTGACCATGCCTGATACCATGTCAATGGAGCGGCGTAAGATCCTTTCTATCTTTGGTGCAAATGTGATCTTGACTCCGGGTTCTAAGGGTATGAGGGGAGCAGTCGAGGAGGCAGAACGGATTGCCGCTTCTGATCCTCAAAAATACTTTATGCCCCAGCAGTTTAAAAACCCTGCCAATCCTGAGATTCATTTTAAAACCACTGGACCAGAGATATGGGAACAAACAGAAGGACAAATCGATGTTCTTGTCTCAGGGGTTGGAACTGGGGGTACAATCTCAGGGGTCTCAAGATATATTAAATTGGAAAAGAAGAAAAAAATTCTTAGTGTTGCTGTTGAACCTGCAGAAAGTCCTGTTATTTCACAAAAGCTTGCCAGGCAAGAGTTAAAACCTGGCCCTCATAAAATTCAGGGTATCGGTGCTGGATTTATCCCTGACACCCTGGATTTAACAATGGTCGATCGTGTGGAAACCGTCACAAGTGAAGAGGCTATCGAACATGCTCGAAGACTTGCTCGAGAAGAAGGTATCCTTTCAGGGGTTAGTTCTGGAGCTGCCATTGCGGTTGCATTAAGACTGGCAAAAAGCGGAGAATTCAATGGAAAAACCATTGTGGTTGTTCTACCGGATTCAGGAGAGCGATATCTAACAGGGGCACTTTTTGAAGGCATTTTTGATGAAGCAGGTCTTCCAAGAATATAAATTAATGGATTAGGAGCAAGCATGATTAAAAAAATTCTATTTCTTTTTATATTTCTGACACTCTCATCAAGCTTGGCTTTGGCAAATGGTGAGCATCCTAAAAAACTGACCCAGGAGACAGATCCAAAGGCATTTAAAATCATGAAAGAGAGAGCGATTGACCCGAAAACAGGCCTCCCTAAGACACTCGATCCCCACCATTTCAGGGGAAAGGCCAGACAAGCCTATCAAATTGCCAAAGAGATTCCTGAGGTTTTGGTCCAGGTGCCGTGTTTCTGTGAATGTGAGCCCTTTGGTCATGAAAATCTATTGGATTGTTTCATTGATCAGCACGGTGCAGGGTGAATGATATGCCAGGAGGAGGCCCTCCTAACAAAAAGGCTTTATGAGAAGAAAACTCCCATCGAAAAAATCAGAGAGGAGATCATAAAAAAGTTTAAGAATTAAGGCAAAGTAACTCTCGATGAAAGACTGAGAAAAAAACAAAATTATTTTTCTCTTTTTAAGGTATTCAAAAGGCAAGATGATAGTCAACGTGACTTGTAACCGCGAGATTGCAAGAGAAGCTAACATGATTATTGAGATCAGAAACGGTCAGGTTGTAAAGAGATAACTTATGTATGAAATAAAAAAGATAAGTGAACTTATCAATGAGCTGGAGAAGATATCCGGGATCGAGAATTGTGTTACCTGCCAGTGTTTTTATGAGGTTCTCCATGAATTTAAAGAGATATTGAGAAGACAGAAGGACGCAAAGACGGAAGAAAGACTTGCAAAGATTATTGTAAAGGCAGAGGTAAGCCATGGCTGTCTCGGCTGTGAACCCTGTTATCCAGCGCCTGTTTCTAATGTTTTATTAGAAATGGTAGGTGATTCTTTCACCTGCTCCTGTGAGTCTGTATGCAAACCAGTGGAAGTCTCTCTCTTAAGGGGATTGCAGGAATCTTCGTGGCCCGTAGAGCAGGGAGAGTATATCATTGGTGATCAAACATCTCCTGTTGCAATATCTACACTGGGAAGTGATTCGTTTCCTAAGATCATTGCAGACAAGTTGGGCAAGGGAAAGTTTGCAATTATGGGAAAGACCCATACCGAAAATATTGGCATAGAAAAGGTCGTAAGAAACACCATATCAAATCCTCATATCCGTTTTCTGATAATATGTGGGAAGGATACAAAAAGCCACATGGCAGGTCAGAGTCTGCTTGCCCTTATCAGCAAGGGAATAAACCAAGAAAAAAGGATTATTGGTTCCAAAGGGCAAAGGCCTGTCCTTAAGAATCTTGAGTTTTCGGAGGTCGAGCATTTCAGATCCCAGGTGGAACTTATTGACCTTATCGGCTCTGAAGACATCACGAGAATCGAAGAAGAGGTGCACACCTGCCTCAAGAATAACCCGGGAAAGTTTGACAGAATTCTTGAGATAAAAAGAGTCCCTCAAATCGAGGCCCGAAGTCATGTGAGACTTGTTCTTGACCCATCAGGATTTTTTATTATCTACCCTAAGAAAAACGAAGGTAGAATCTACCTTGAGCATTACAAGAACGATGGTCCCCTCAACGAAATCATTTATGGAGAAGATCCGGTTCTGATTGCCTCCACGGCCATCGAGCGTGGACTCGTCTCAAGGCTTGACCATGCTGCGTACCTCGGAAGAGAGCTTGAAAAGGCTTTTCTCTCGATGGCCTACGAATTTCAATATATCCAGGAAAGCGTAACGGGATAAGAAAAGAAGAGCTGAACCAATCTAATAGAAATTTGGTCTTGACAAATAAATTTTTTGAATTAATATATGAACAGATATTCATACGAGGAATATAAAATGGCATCCAGGAATAAAAAGGACATTTGCGAAATTTTATGTATCAACCAGAAGAAGGTTAATGCGGTTCGGAAAGTGATGCAGACGGACGGGGTCATCAAGAAACTGGCCGAGACTTTTAAGGTTCTCGGCGATCCTACTCGCACCCAAATCCTTTATGCCCTTGCTCAGGATGAATTGTGTGTTTGTGATTTGGCCTGCCTGCTGAAGAAGACCCAATCGGCGGTTTCACATCAACTCCGTGTTCTGCGTAATCTCGACCTGGTCAAGTATCGAAAGGATGGAAAGATCGCTTATTATTCCCTGAATGACATTCACATCCGAAACCTTTTCGCCGAAGGTCTTGAGCATGTGAAGAACCCATAAAAATTTTTTGATATTATATGAATGTTTGCTCAAATGTTTAATTGAAAGGAGGAGTGATGGAAGCAGCAGAAATTGTAAGACATTGGTTGGGAAAAGGATCATGTCACAGTACCGCCAGTGAAAAGGAGGAAGGCCTCAAGAGAATAATTCTTGTAGGAAGTCCAAATGTAGGTAAGAGTGTCGTTTTCGGCAATCTCACGGGAAAATATGTAACCGTTTCAAACTATCCGGGAACTACTGTTGAGGTAACAAAGGGGAAAGGCAAGATTGGTGAAAAGGAATTTGAGATTATCGATACTCCTGGCATGTATTCCTTGCTTTCGATAACTGAGGAGGAGCGTGTAGCGAGGTCCATGCTCATGGAAAAATGTCCTGGAGTAGTTATTCAGGTGACTGATGCCAAGAACATAGAGAGAGAGCTTCATTTGACCTTGCAACTTATTGAGGCGGGGATGCCGGTCGTCCTCGACCTCAATCTCATGGATGAGGCCGAGGGAGTCGGGATGAAGATCGATCTTGAAGAACTCGAAAGGCAATTGGGTATACCCGTTGTCGCCACTGTGGCCACGGAAGGCGTTGGCATGGATATTCTCAAAGGGAGGCTCGCCGCGTATGAAAATAAAGAAGCGAGATCCATCAAATACGATGAAGCGCTGGAATCAGCGATACAAAGAATCGAGAGAATCCTCCCCAGCAAGTACAGTCTTTCAAAGAGGGCGATTGCCCTTCTGCTTCTTCAGGAAGACTCGGGAATCACAGTACTCATAAGGGAAGAGTTGAAAAAGGGCTACAATGCGTTAGAAGATATTATGCAGGAGACGAAGAAGCACTACGAACAGCCCTTAAACTACATCATAGCCCTATCGAGGCAGAAGGAAGTCAGGAGAATTATAGGGAAAGTGAGCGATTCTTCCGTTAAGAAAACCTTAAACCTCCGTGAAGAATTAAGCCGTCTGACGATGCATCCTCTTACAGGGATCCCGATACTTCTTGCTTCCCTCTATGGTCTCTATGAATTTGTCGGTGTTCTGGGAGCACAGGTCCTCGTGGATTTCTTTGAGAATGGGGTCTTTGGTAAGTTCATCAATCCTCTCGCCACAAGGGTCGTCTCCTCTATCCTTCCATGGAAAGTCGCTCAGGAGCTTCTCGTGGATCAGTATGGCATCATCACCCTTGGTATCCGATATGCGATAGCTATTATCCTTCCCATCGTGACCACTTTCTTTATCGCTTTCTCCATCATAGAAGATACCGGCTATCTTCCGAGATTGGCCATGCTGATTGATCGGCTTTTCAAAAAGATCGGGCTAAATGGCAGGGCCGTCATCCCTGTTGTTTTGGGATTTGGATGCGACACGATGGCAACGATGGTGACAAGGATCCTCGAAACTAAGAGAGAAAGGATCATAGCCACACTCCTGCTCTCTCTTGCCATCCCCTGCTCGGCCCAGATGGGAGTCATCCTCGCCCTCCTCGCCGGTAATACGAGGGGTCTGGGGATATTCATTGGTGTCATGGCAATCATTTTTCTCTTTACAGGTTACTTGATGGCAAAACTTGTGCCCGGGGAGAAACCGGTATTCTACATGGAAATTCCTTCACTCCGGTGGCCAAAACTTTCGAACGTTATTACCAAAACTTACACTAGGGTAGAATGGTATTTCAAAGAGATATTGCCTCTGTTTATCTTGGCGAGCATTCTGATCTGGCTCGGGAGGATCACCGGTATCTTTGACCTGATCGTAAGCGTCCTCTCCTATCCCGTTCACTGGATTGGAATTCCGGACAAAGCTGCAGAGGCTTTCCTTTACGGGTTTTTCCGCCGGGATTTCGGAGCAGCAGGCCTTTATGACCTGAAAGAGACTGGTATCCTCAGCGGCATCCCTTTAGTGGTCTCCGTTGTGACCATGGCCTTATTCATGCCCTGTATTGCCCAGTTATGCATGACCATAAAGGAAAGGGGGATAAAGATGGCACTCGGGATGTTAGCGTTCATCTTCCCATTTGCCTTTCTTATAGGCGGTCTGCTAAATCAGGCGTTGCTAATTTTAGAAGTGAAATTATGAAATGCAGCCTTTGCGGATGGGAGTTTGAAAAAGAGGAAGCGGTAGAAGTGTGCAAGGGATGTGGCCTTTTTCATTCCTGCGGTCTTATCCACTGTCCACGATGTGGATATGAATTTCCGGCAGAATCTTCCCTTGAGAGATTGATTAAGAAATGGAGGAGTAAACATGTTGAGTCAAAAGGCGGAGGAAATCCTTGAATTGCTGTGGGTCACGACCCAGGAGGAATCGGATCAACCCATGGAATTGAAAAACAAAAAATACTCGCCTGACACCCCGGAAATCAAGGAACTCCTGAAACTGGGTTTTGTAAAATACGACGGGAAAAACTTGACCCTTCAGGGCGAGGGCCTGAAAGAAGCGGAGTCAGTGGTCAGACGTCATCGTCTGGCTGAACGGCTGATGGCGGATGTTCTAGATATTCAAGAGAACCTTCTTGAGAAAAATGCATGTCAATTTGAACACCTCATTCGTGAAGAAGTCGAAGAAAATGTCTGCACACTGCTCGGCCATCCCCGCGAATGTCCGCACGGCAAACCGATTCCAATTGGATCATGTTGCAAAAGGAATGCCTATGAAGCAAAGAGCGTTGTGCTTATGCTTTGCGAACTTTCTCCAGGTGATAGGGGTAGAGTAGCATACTTGCGCACCGGAAACTCACAAAGGCTCCAAAAACTTCTGACCCTTGGAATACTGCCCGGTGTGGAGGTTGAGATGTTGCAGCGATTCCCTTCTTTCGTATTCCGCATTGGTCATTCCCAGATGGCAGTGGACCGGGAGATGGCGGAGGGAATCCATGTTCGACTAAAAGGGGAGAAAAGACGTTAACCATGGAAGCTCCGATAGAAAAAGAAATATTACGGATAAGAGTTGCCGGTGTGGATTGACCGAACTGCACTGCAAACCTTCAGGAGGAGGTGAAAAAGCTTGATGGCGTGGAATCGGCAGAATATAACATTGCGACCTCGCAATTGATAATTGCGGGAAAAGGGCTGAAAGTGAATCGTCAAGCAATCATTCAGGTCGTTGAAAAACTTGGCCATAAGGTAGATGCCGAAGATAAGACCAAGTCAATAGTCCTCCACATAGAAGGAATGGACTGCGAGGATGAAGTCTCTCTAATTGAGAAGAAGATGAAAAGCCTGAAAGGACTCGAATCTTTCCAGGTGGATCTAATGTCTGAGGTCCTCCGTGTTCGGTATGATCCCGGCCTAATTTCGATCCAGGAGATCATTAAGTCCATTGCCGAGACTGGTATGAAGGCGAGACTGGAAAGGGAGAAGGTGAAAGGAAAGGCCTGGTGGAGAGACCTGAGAATCCTTTCCCTCTTCATCTGTGGCTTTTTCATGGCAGTAGCATTCGTTCTGGAAAAGATCGGGATCGCACTGCCAAGCACTATCCTCTATACCATTGCTGTTGCTGTTGGTGGGTACTATCCCGCCCGAAT
>CALIBK010000036.1 GCA_938045955.1 uncultured bacterium
GAAAGGAGTTTTCCAATGAATCGAACTGGGATTGTGAGAGATGAGCGATATCTGGATCACAGGATGGACCCGGGACACCCAGAAAGCCCTGAACGGCTGAAAGTCATCTATCAGATGCTTGAAGATCCAGAGATGAAGGGGATTTTTCAGGAAGTGAAGCCAAGATTCGCCAATCGGGAAGAACTGGAGATGAATCATACACCAAAATATATTGATCTCATCGCAAGTACAGCTGGAAAACCATATTACCGACTCGATATGGATACCTCGACCTGTGCTAAGTCCTATGAGACAGCCCTTCTTGCCGTGGGTGGATTGCTGGAGTTGATTAAAGCTGTCATGGAGGGGAGATTAAAAAATGGATTCGCTTTGATCAGACCCCCGGGGCATCACGCTGAAAGGGATCGAGCGATGGGGTTCTGCCTTTTCAACAATGTCGCCATCGGAGCGTATGATGCGATAAAGAGATTCTCTCTTGAGAGAATTCTGATCGTGGATTGGGATGTTCATCATGGAAATGGAACCCAGAATTCCTTTTATGAAGACCCGAGAGTCTTGTACTTTTCCACTCATCGGTATGGGTTCTTCTATCCGGGGACTGGCTCGGCGACAGAAGTGGGTAGAGGGGAAGGAACGGGTTTCACGGTTAATGTGCCTCTTTCCACAGGGGCTGGGGATGCAGATTATGGGAACATTTTTGAGAAGATTCTCAAACCGATTGCCTTAGAGTATCAACCTCAGCTCATTCTGGTTTCAGCAGGTTTCGATGTTCACTTCGATGATCCTCTGGGAGGGATGAAAGTCACAGAGGCAGGATTTGCCCGAATGACTCAGATCCTGATGGAGATCGCCGAAACTACCGCTCAAGGGAAAATGGTGATCACCCTTGAGGGGGGATATGATGTAAATGGTCAAGGAAGGTCGGTAAAGGCGGTATTAAAAGAGCTCGCCGGGGTCTCTCCGAACAACAAAAATGAACTTTTAGAAATGGAGAAAAAGAACTATCCCCGGATCGAAAGGTTCCTTGAACAGATTAAGGAGATCCAAAAGAAATACTGGAGAAGCCTTTAGCCTTCTTGAGGTTTTACGGTGTTGACTAACTCCTTCAGCTCCTTGCCCACTTTAAAAAAGGGGAGTTTTTTGGGAGGAACGTCAACCACCTCTCCTGTCTTCGGGTTTCTACCTTTATACCCCCCATAATTTCTCACTACAAAACTTCCAAACCCTCTGATCTCGATTCGCTCCCCCTTCTGAAGACTCTCCTTCATTTTGTTAAAGAGGGTATCCACAATGACCTTCGCTACCTTCTGGGTGACATTGGTTCTTTCTGAAACCCTTGTAATGAGATCTGCTTTATTCATAACTCCTCCCTTTTCCTTTCTCCTCCACCTTCTTTTTTTCCTTTTTCGAAAGGGGGGCGGATAGAAAGGGTTATCAAGAACTCAAAGTAGATTCTGCCGAATATATTGAACTGCATTCCTAAAAAAGGCAACTCCCATTCCCTCTTCCGGCAGTTCCTCCCGTGTCCATCGAGGATGATTGGTTCGATGGAGATAGGCCTCTGGATGAGGCATGAGGCCCATTAAGCGTCCCGTCGCATCACAAAGACCTGCAACCGCTTCAATCGATCCATTTGGGTTTAGAGGATAATCCATGACAGGTCTCTCATAGGACTCATCTGAATACTGAAGGACAATTAAATTTCTTCTTTTTATCTCTTTAAGGGTTTCTTCATCTTTGGGAATAAATTTCCCCTCTCCATGACGAACAGGGAGATAGACCCCTCGTAACCCTTTGGTAAAAATCGAAGGGGCCTCTGGATTGACCTTTAAATAGACCCATCGATCTTCAAATCTTCCCGAGTCATTAAAGGTGAGGGTCACCTCCTGTTTTCCATCACCTCCTTCCAGATTTGGAATGAGTCCCAATTTCACCATCAATTGAAACCCATTGCAAACCCCGAGGATGAGTTTTCCTGCGCGAATGAATCGAAGAAATTGATCATAAAGTCTCTCCGTATCTTTGAGTATCTTAGCGTATCGGATACGATTTGCTCCGGCTTTGGCGGCTCCTAAATCATCTCCGTCCAGAAACCCTCCTGGAAGATTTAGAAAATGGTAATCATCCAGCTTCTTATCCCCGTAAATCAATTCATTAATATGGACAATCTCCACCACATCAGAGCCTGCTAAACGACAGGCATGAGCCATCTCTACCTCACAATTAATTCCATAGCCTGTGAGAACCATCGATCGAACTTCTTTCATTGGAACAAAATCTCAATGATTGAATTAAATTCCGTTAAGACGTTAAACTCTTTAACAAATGATGAAACTTCTTCTCAAAGCCTATTCTATTTTTGTTTGAAGTTCCGGCAAGAAGGATTTCTTCTCCAGACTTCTTTGGAATTCTGACCCAGATTCTCTGATGGGAAAAGAAGAACGAAAGGATAAGACCAAAGACCATGAGCCCACATCCAATCCATACGATCCAGACCCCTGGGTCTTTAGTCACCTGAAGCCCTGTGTACTCTCTGGTGGTGACTTTTTCTAAGGTAAAGAGGAAATCTCCATCCACTTCTTTTGGATTCAATTTTGTGCTCTCTTTCAAAAGCCAGAAGACTTTGGGTTCTTGCCCCATCTTAAAGAGAGCCATCTGAATCCCCTCTCCAAAGTGATGAATCTCTGGGACATACCTCAATACCCTGAAGAATGCATTCGATTGGGGCAGTCGAACATTCTCTCCTTCCCATACGTTGATGATCCTTTTTTCCTTATCTCCTTTCTTTTGAACCCCTAAACTGATATGGTGAGCGGAGCCGTAGCTCGACTGATAGAAGGATAATCCTTTATAATGAAGGGGGTGATTTACCCTGATCGTCTTTTTCAAAACCTCTTTTTCATTTTCGATGATCGTCAGGACACTGGAATATTCTCTGACATGCTTTTCTAATTGGGGAAGATCATAGTAAAGGATATTGAATTCATCACACCGAATCGAGAAATCAATCGGTTTTGGGATGTCCCGATCTCTTTCCCTTAAATAAATCTGATTTACAGTTTCACCTTCAAAAATATTGACAAAACCTCTAAACCCATAGATCGAACCTATTAAACCTCCGGTGAGGATGATGATTACACTTAGATGAGTAATATACACACCTAATCTCGAAAACCTACCCTTTTCTCCATAATAAGTAATAAAAGAAGGGGAATCCACCTGTATAGGTCTGAACCATTTTCGAAGGATGGAATAGATCTCCTCCACCTTTTTCTTAGATTGAACCTTTGCGGTAAAAGGAAGGGCTTGAATAAAGGAGTCTTCTAATGGGATCTCCCTCTTTCTAAAGATTTGATTCCAGAGAGAAGGTAAGCGGTGAACTGAGCAAGTAATTAAATTTATAGAGAGAAGTAAAAGAATGGCACTGAACCACCAGGAATGATACATATCAAAGAGGTCAAAAAAATTCAATAGATTGTATAAATTAGGTCCATAATGCTGAATATATTCCATGGTTGGGGCGTTCTGGGGAATAATTGTCCCGATGATAGAAAGAATGGCAAGAAAGATGAGAAGGAAGATGGTGAGTTTAATGGAACGAAAGAAATCGTATAGAAATCCGAGAGGTCTCACCTCTTTTTTTTCAGAAACTTTCGGATCAATTCTTTTCATCGATTTTTTCTTATAAATAAAAAATATACTACCATCCAATATAAATTACGGGGAGGTAAAGACAGATAACTTGTTGAAAAACTTAACATATACTGTAACTTATTGTCAATTTAACATCTTCCCGCTCGAGCAGCCGATTAAAATTTATGGGAAAAGGGTAAAAAAAAGGTAGTCTAAACTTAAAAAGACTACCTTTTGGAAAAAGTGAAGAGACAATTTTATTTTACTTCTTTTCCTTCACATGGCATTGGGTGCATCCAATTGGGCCGGCAGGTTTATTGGCCTTTTTAGCCTCTTCATGGCATCCCTTACAGTCCTTATGATAGGCATCTTTTGCGCTCAGGGTTTTTCCCTCTGCCTTGGCTTTATGGCAATCCTTGCAGAGTTTGCCGCTCGTTTCGCCTTTTTTCCAGGTGTGGTGGCATTTCAGACAATCGATTTTTAGGGTCTCGGCGTGTTTCTTATGGTTGAAAGTGACCTTTCCATAGGAAGGGGTAAACTCCACCACATCCTTAGCAAAGATGCCGGAAGCGACCATAAGGGATAGCAGGAAACCCGCCAAAATCCCCGTACAAATCAACCCTTTCTTCATCCTCTATTCACCTCCTCTCTTTTTTAGATTTTCTCCCATCTCTTTAGACCCAAAAAGTCTAACAAAAATTCAATCTTTGTCAAGGAAAAAAATTAAAAAATTTTGTAACCTCGGTGAAAGGTTGGAATCATTTTGGCCTGACTGGGGTATTTCCAAAACCCTTAGAAACGGAAATTGATTTAGAGGCTGTTCAATAGCAAAGGGGGTTTAAGGCGTCATTCCTGCGAAACTTGGCCCTGGCAGGTCTTAAGCAGGGAGCAGAAATTCAGCCCCGTATCAAATACGAGGCGTGCCTGCAAAGGCAGGGAAATATAGGGAATTAGATTCCCGTTTTCACGGGAAACCCTGGATTCCGTGTCAAGCACGGAATGACGGACTGCGGTAAGTGAAAAAATAATGTCCTTGCAAAGCCTTGTCTTACAATAATTTGTGAGTTATTGAACAGACTCATTTAATATAAAGATGTATATGATAGATTACAAAATTTTTTGATTATGAGCGATGTCTATTTTAAGCTTGAAATTGGGAAAAGATTGCGGTAAGTTATTGTTCAAGGAGGTGATTTTATGCCAATCTCAGCCTATGTCTTTATTGAATGTACGGCAGGAGCTGCCAGGGATGTAGCCAAAGAGGCCACAAAAATCTCCGGAGTAAAACGAGCCAACGCCACTACGGGTCCCTATGATGTCATTGCTTTAGTGGAAGCCCCGGATATCAACATCTTGGGCGATTTCATTGTAACCAAGATTCAGGCCCTCCCTGGAGTATTAAGAACGCAGACCAATGTGATCGTAGATTAGGAAGGAGAGTAGATCTCATGAAGTCGTTAGGGGAATCTAATAGATCTTAATAGAAAGGGGTGAGCCAATGGGAAGTGTGGTCAAAAAGAGAAGAAAAAAGATGCGTAAGCACAAACACAAAAAGATGCTTGATCGGGATCGTCATAAGAAAAAGAAATAAGATTGATTCATGCGTCGGAATACTATCCACTTTTTTCTCTTCATCTTAACCATCGCCTCCACTTGGTTGACGGGGGGATTAAGTTATTCCGTCGCAATTATGCTCATCCTTCTGGGACATGAAATGGGACACTATTTCATGTCCCGAAGGCATGGCATGAGAGCAACTCTTCCTTTCTTTTTGCCTTTCCCTTTTTCTCCCTTTGGTACTCTGGGGGCGGTGATCCGAATGGAAAGTACGGTTTCATCTCGAAAGGCTCTCTTTGATACAGGGGTTGCAGGTCCCCTCATGAGTCTCATTTTGAGCATCCCCGCCATTGCCATTGGTCTTAAACTCTCTGTTCTTATTCCCACTTCTCAGATAAAAGAGGGGACAATCCGTTTAGCCGATCCATTCCTTTTTTCTATCATTCAACGAGTCGTGTTGGGAGAGATCCCCGAAAATGTAGATGTAATGCTTCATCCCATCGGGTATGCGGGTTGGGTGGGGCTATTTGTCACGGCCCTTAATCTTTTTCCCGTGGGACAGTTAGACGGAGGACATATCGCATACGCCCTATTTGGCAGATGGAGCCGGATGATTTTTATCATAGCGATCGGGGCGATGGCCTTCATTACCATCTTTTATAATCCGGGATGGATCCTGATGCTTGTCTTAATGATTCTTTTCGGTCTAAGACATCCCACCCCTCTTGATGATCATACTCCTCTTGATGGAAAGAGGAAATGGATAGGGGGCCTCATGTTTCTCACCTTTCTTCTCTCTTTTACACCTGCCCCTTTTCCTCAGTTTGCGGAAGAGATCAAAAAGACTTTCGGGTGGTTTTAACCAAATCTATCTGGATCGATAGGACCACTTGAGTAGTTCATTGAGAGGAAGGGTATTGAGAAGATCACGAGATTCTAACCATCCCCTTCGAGCAACGGCTACACCCAGACTCATCATCCACATCTGGTCCAGATGGTGGGCATCCGTCCCGATGGCCAATGGAATTCCCATTTCCTTTGCCTTTCGGCAATGGAGGTCATCGAGATCCAGACGTTCGAAATAGGCGTTGATCTCTAAGGCCTTTCCAAAACGTTTAGCCACTTTCATAATCTCTTCTATGTCTACTTCATAAGCTTCTCTTGCCCCTAAAAGTCTCCCGGAGGGATGGGCCAGGGCATGGACAAAAGGATTCTCCAGAGCCTTTATGATTCTTCTGGTCATCTTCTCCCTGTCCTGTCTAAATCCACTATGGATGGCTGCGATCACCCAATCCAGCCTCTTTAAAATTTGGTCAGAGAGATCCAATCTTCCGTCTCCGAGAATGTCCACCTCTATTCCTTTAAGAATTCTAAACCCTTTCATTTTTTCATTGATTCGTTCAATCTCTTCAATCTGTTTTATCAATCGTGACTCATCAAGGCCGTGAGTAATCTTTAAGGATTTCGAATGATCACAAACCGCTATGTATTGATACCCCCTTTTTTGGGCTGCCTGTGCGATCTCTTCGATGGAGGAAGTCCCATCGCTCCATTTGGAGTGAACATGGAGATCCCCCCGGATTTCTGATTCTTTAACAAGGATAGGGAGAGATCTCTTCTGCGAAGCCTCGATCTCCCCACGATCCTCTCGAAGTTCGGGTTCTATCCAAACCATTCCGAGGGCCTTATAGACATCCTCTTCTTCTCTTCCCCCAATCTTCCTATCCCCTTTAAACACCCCATACTCATTAATTTTAATCCCCTTTCCCTTGGCAATCCCCCTAAGGCGGATATTATGGGCTTTGGATCCTGTGAAATACTGAAGGGCAGCTCCATAGGAATCCTCATCCACTACTCGAAGGTCAATCTGTAGCCCGCCCTCTACAATCACAGAGGCCTTCGTTTCTCCGGAGGCCAGGATCTGCTTCACTTCGGGGAGGTGAGTAAAGGTCTCTATAATTTTCTCATGTTTTGGACCGGTCGCTAATATATCAATATCTCCTATATTCTCCTTCATCCTTCGAAGGGAGCCTGCCCATTCAATCTTCTGGGAGCCCGTTCTTTCTCTTAAGGTCTCCACAATTCTTTTGGCCACGGGGAAGGCCATGCCGAGATTCATTCTTCCCTTGCTCTGTTTCAAAAGCTCAATTCCTTTTTTAATATTTTCAGCTTTCTTTTCTCCCATTCCAGGAAGGTCAATGAGAGAACCATTCTCCAAGGCCTTCTCTAATTCTGAGAGATTCCTGATCCCTCGTTCTTTATGGATGAGGGAGAGAGTTTTTGGTCCCATTCCAGGGATCTCCATCATGGCGATCAATTCATCAGAGACTCCCCGCCTAATCTCTTCAAATTTTGCAATCTTTCCTGTCTTTAGGTACTCTTCCACCTTTTGAGCCATCCCCTCGCCGATTCCGGGGATCTTTTTGAGTTCACCCTTTTTGGCAATCTCCTCAATATCCTGGGTTAAGTCTCCCAGGATTCTTGAGGCCTTCCGGTAGGCGCTGATCTTAAATGGATTTTCTCCCTTGAATTCGAGGATATCTGCCATTTTATTAAATAGATCGGCAAGCTCCTTATTCTTCATCCCTCTCACCTCTTTTAAAAGAGAGTTTCTCCCCTTTTCCCGATCCCTGGTTTGAGAAAGGAAAGTAGAGGGAACGGAGGTAATCCCTCAAACAGATACGGAAGTTTTCGACCACCTCTTTTTTGCTGTTGACAATATAAAGGCGATGACGGACATGGAAAAGTTCCTCAATCAATCTCTCCACAGGATAGAGCCTTTCAGAGTCCTTTCCATATCTTCGGCGTAGCTCCTCCTCAACCATCACCACCAGTTTATCTTTCATCCTCAGCTGGGTATCATTAAAAAGAATGGCGATATCGGGCAGAAGATCTTCCACTCTGGAGAAGAAACTGCTTACTTCTCCGCTCTCGATGCCTCTTGGAGGTGAGGATTTTACTTCCACATAGACCAGTCTCTGGTTCCATGAGGCGATGACATCATAGTCTCCTCCAGAACGTGTCTTTTTGATACTCACATTATAAATTGCCGGAGAGGAGAATTCTTCCTGAAACATCTCGGCAATATACCATTCGAGGGTTGGGCCAAAGCTATGGAGAGGGAAGACCACGGTCCGATACCTCTCTCGCCCTTTCTTTTCGATCACCCCTATCCCCAATAAAAAGTCGCAATATTCCTTAACCACCTTTAACGAACAGTAATGGGTAAGATTTTCTATTGAGAATCCCTCATGGAACTTGATCATATCCCGGATCACCAGACGGAAGGAGTATCTTTTCATCATTTCAAAAAATTGAATTTTATGGGAACGGGGTAAGGTGGCAGGAAAGAAGAGTTGATCAGTGGGATTCTTACGAAAAACCTCGATCCCTCTCATTCTGAGTAAGCCTTCTGGCTGAAAAGAACTGTCGAAGGAGGATATTTTAAGGCGATGGACTTCTCGGTCGAGTTCCCTGATCTTTTCACTGAGTGAATAAATCTTTTTCAGAATCTCTTTAGAGGTCAATTAAAACCCTCGATATAGATGGAAACTTCTGGCAATCTGAATAGCCTCCATATACTCCTTATGGGTGATCCTGCGGTTGATTTCAGGATACTCATAGGCTCGATACTCGGGTCGGTATTGAGCCATGATATTCACATAGGAATGGACAGAGATCTCCTGAGCGATAAATTTAAGGACGATTTCCGAAGAAGCGATCCCATTTGGCATCACCAGGTGCCGGATCAACAATCCCCTCTCAGCGATTCCACTTGAATTCATTTTAAGATCACCGACCTGTCGGTGCATTTCCTTGAGGACCTCCCGGACTACTCTGGGATAATCCGGGGCCTTCGAATATCTTTCTGAATACTTCTCGTCAAAAAATTTTATATCAGGCATATAAATATCTACAATCCCATCCAGAAGTTTGATCACTTCGAGAGATTCGTATCCTGAACAGTTATAGACAATAGGGAGACGAAGTCCCATATCAATCGCCTCAGGCAGGGAGGAGATGATCTGGGGAGCATAATGGGTGGGGGTCACAAAATTGATATTATGGCATCCCATCTCCTGAAGCCGGATCATGGTTCGGGCAAGATCTGAAGGCGTAATCTGGGTTCCCTGACCTTGATGACTGATATCGTAGTTTTGACAGAAGATACATCTCAGATTGCAATGAGTCAGAAAGATCGTTCCAGACCCATGGCGGCCCACCAGGGGAGGTTCTTCCCCGAAGTGGGGAAAGGCGCTCGAGATCATCAGCTCTGAGGAAGCCCTGCAATACCCAATTTCCCCGTTGAATCGATTTACTCTACAGGCCCTGGGACAGAGTCGGCACTCTTTTAGAAAATCAAGGAGAAGGGTAATTCTTTTTTCAAGTTCTCCCTTCTTATGGAGTTCAATATAGGAAGGAATAAAGGCCATCTTGAAATCCCTCACTTGATGATAAGGGAATTTTATTAATAATTTATCATAAAATGGGAAGAAATACTAATCTGAGAAACTCAATCAAATGGGAAGAAGAAGCTAAAGGGTCTGATAGACTGTAAACACCCTTCTGGTAAAATGATTTGGTATTCTCTTTTTACTTTCCACAAGTTCTTTTACATAGGAGGGACCATAATTATAGGCGGTAAGGGCGACCCTTACATCATTGAAATCAGATAGAAGTTGGGAATAATAATGGATCCCCATCTTGATATTGAGATGAGGATTAAAGAGGGTAAGATCCCCTTTCCATTCGATCCCAAGCTCTTTTGCAATAGATTCCGCCACATAGGGCATTAACTGCATCAACCCTTTTGCCCCTTTTTCAGAAACTGACCTGTTCTGAAATGAACTCTCAATGGCAATGAGAGCCAGGATGAATTTAGGATCATGATTGTAGCGGATAGACTCAACATATATTAATTTTGCCAATTCTCTCTGGGTCTCTTCGCTTAAGTCTTTAGAATTTCTTGCTAAAACTTCTTGAATCTCCTGAATTAGCTCTTCTTCCTGAATCCTTGAAGGTGGGTCTGGGAGATGAAGGGCAATGATTAATATCAGGAGAGAGAGAACGACTCGAGAGATAAAGCGAAAGGAGTGATAAAGTTTCTTTCTCCAGGGAGAACCCGAAGGGGTCTCTTCCAATGCCATAGAATCATAGGTATCCATATCTTGAAACCTTGTAATAAGATTTCACAAAGTTAACACATGAATTGACCATTTGTCAATAATTTCCATCTATTTTATTCTCCTCAACTCGGGCCCCTTTTTCCTCTCTTTTTTGCTTGAGAGGACCCTTTCCCTTTCGCGTTTCAGGACATTCTCATTAAAAAGGGTATTTTTAAGGCTGACCGCATTGATGATGCTGTAGATAATGACCGCTCTCTCCCACTCCTTTGTCCCATCGAAATGCTCGATTCTTTGGCGGAATTTCTCTCTCAAGCTGGACAAAGAGGCTTCATCAAAGGCAAGGATCTGATCTGCCAATCTTTCAAGTGCCTTTTCCATAAATCACTCCTTTCCTTTACATTCTTCACAAACATGCTCTTTAAGGGGAAAACGTTCCCTTCTTGTTTTATATTGTCCACAGATCCAACAAAGGAATAGTTCATCCAGGCAATAGGGGCAGTAATAATATCCGAGATGAGAGGGATGGGGTTTAGCACAGGCCTCCCCATTTTCGGTAAGATCGAAACAGAGAATTTTTCTACATCGGTGGCAGAATTCATAGAATGGGGAGTTAATTACTTTACCACAGATTTCACAATGGTAGAATTCCCCCGGCATTCAGAGTAAATTTTTATGGTGCAAATTTAGTCACTTGATGAGGTGCATCAAAGGTCTCGTGAAGAGCCCTGAGGGCTTCTTCTATCTGCTCTGCCTGAATCACACAGGAACAACTGGAGATAGAGGTGCTGATAGCCAAGACCTCTATCCCTGCCTCTCCGAGGGCGTTGAACATCAAACCAGAAATCATGGGTCTTTCCCTGAAATGGGGTCCAAAGACGCTGATGGTAGCCACATTAGGATGATAAGACAGACCTTTCGCCTCTATCAAAGGTTTAACCCTCTCTAAAACTTCGATGGCCCTTTCTAAGTATTTTTGATCTATGCAGAAAGTCATATTTCCGCTACCTTCAATATCCACGTTATGAACCACGAATTCAATGTTAATATTCTCTTTTCCCATCGCATGAAGGATAACCCCTGGAATATCAGGTCGATCGGGGTAGGAAAGGATACTTACGGTTGCCAGTCCACTGGAGGCCATTATACCTCCTACCTTTATCTTTGTATCACTTCCCATCCCTTCCTACTCCCAGACCCTTCGATCGTCAATCTTTTTGGCTCGATCCGGGATCCCACCCTGACCAGTAAAGATGACCTCCCCTTTCACCTTCAGGGTTTCCTCGACCTCTCTTTCCAGTCTTTTTTTTAAGATTTGCTTCTCAGAGACCTCTTCTTTTAATTCAATATAGATGCTCATTATATCTCGATACTCTTTTCTTGTGACTACAACCTGATAATTGGAAACCATCGGGAATCTACTCATGATTTCATCCACCTGCCAGGGATGGATAAAGATGCCAGAGACCTTCGTCACCTGATCTGTTCGACCTAAGATCTTTCCAAGTCTTAAGGAAGTTCGACCACAGGGGCAGGGGTCTTCGATGATATAGGAGAGATCTCCAGTGGCAAATCGAATCATGGGGAAGGCCTTGATAAAGTTTGTAGCTACAATCTCTCCTGTTGCTCCCATCTCGAGCTGTTTTCCTGTCTCTGTATCGACGATCTCAACAATTACATCTTCAGGGATATGCATTCCTTTCTTTTCTGGACATTCATATCCAAGGCATCCAACATCCACTGTGCCATACCCCTGCTGAATCCGGATATTGAGTTTCCCTTCGAGTTTTTGTCGAAGAGACTCGGGAAACATCTCTGCCCCTACAAAGGCGGATTGGAGATGGAAATCCTTCTGGGGATTGAGTCCCATTCCTTCAGAGGCCTCCACAATGGCCATCAGAAGACTGGGAATCCCTAAGTATCCCGTCACCTTAAGTTGGCGCATGAGTTGGATCAGCATGGAGATATTTCCAGGACCCACTGGAACGACTGTAGCCCCAATCATCTGTAGGGATTCATCCAGCAGGAGGGCTAAGGGGGTGAGATGATAATTAAAAGTATTAAGAACAATATCTCCTTCTCTGATCCCGCTTGCATAAAGGGCCTGTGCCCATCGAATATCCCCGTAATCTCTTTCTCCAGGTTCAAAAACAGGGCCAGGGGAGATATAGATTCTTTTAAGGTCCTTGCCGGAAAGGGTTTCAAATCCTCCAAAAGGGGGCTTCTCTTTCTGTGCCTTCACTAAGTCTGCTTTTTTCGTGATGGGGAGTTTCTCAAGGTCTTTTAATTCTTTTATCTCATCGGGGCTAAGTCCTGCCTTTTCAAATAAGGAACGAAAGAACCGGGAATGCTCGTAACTAAATCGGACAATTTGAGAGAGTCTCTCTTTTTTATAAACTTCCTGTTCTTCCCTCGACATCGTTTCCTTCTCTCGATGAAAGTATCCCTCCTTTCGATTCTCCATGATCTTCTCCTTAATCAAGGACTCTCTCCCATCAGTTCATCAGTCATGGTTAGAAAATTTGATTCCAATCATTATTTTCGACCATTATAGGATAAAAATTGGATCCACATCAATATCGAGTTGAACCCCCTTTCCCTTAACGTATGACTCTAAGGGCTCTCGCAACTCCCTGGCAAACTGATGGAGAAGTTTTGAGCTTTTACCTTTAATGATCATCTGCCATCTAAATTTTCCTTTCATCTTTTCAAAAGGGGCAGGACTCGGACCTAAGAGGTCAATTTCCTTCCCGTACCCTTTATTCAATAATTGTTCTGAAAACCTCCCCATTTCCCTGGCAACCCTCTCTGTATTCTTTTCGTTATTCCCAGTCACCCTAAAGTTGATAAGTCTTGAGAAAGGAGGGTATCCCAGTGCTTTTCGAAACTGGATTTCCTCCTTGTAAAATCCCAAGAAGTCATGCTCTTTTGCTCTCTGGATACTGTAATGCTCAGGGTTATAGGTTTGAATCAATACTTCTCCAGAAACCTCCCCTCTCCCTGCCCTTCCAGCCACTTGGGTGAGAAGCTGAAAGGTCCTTTCACTTGAACGGAAATCAGGAAAGTGAAGAGACATATCTGCCGATACGACTCCTACAAAAGTAATGTTGGGGAAGTCATGACCTTTGACGACCATCTGGGTTCCAACCAGAATCTCGATCTCACCGGTTTCGACTCTCTTAAGAATTCTCTGGTGGGAACGTCTTCGGGAGGTTGTATCCCGATCCATCCTACCCACTGAGGCCTGCGGGAATAGGGTCTTGATCTCTTCTTCCAGACGCTCGGTTCCCATCCCCATCCCCTGTAGGAAAAGACTTTGGCATTCTGGACATTCCCGGGGAGCCATCCTTCGAAAATCACAATAGTGACACTGAAGGGATCTCTCTCGGAGATGATAGGTAAGGGTCACGCTGCAGTTTGGGCATTTGAAGGTAAACCCGCAATCTTGACAAAGAATAAAATTGGAAAAACCCCTTCGATTAAGGAAAAGAAGACTCTGGCTCCTTCTTTCCAGATTCTTCTCGAGGGCTGCTCTTAACTTCTCGGAAAGGAGAGTCCTCTCTCTCCGCATATCTATGATTTCCACTTTCGGGAGAGGTTTCTTTTCCATTCTTTCCGGGAGTTGAAGAAGTCGATATTTCCCTCTTTCAGCATTGTAAAAGGATTCAAGGGATGGGGTGGCTGAACCCAGAAGAAGAACGGCGTTCGCCTCTTTCGCTCTCACCACAGCCAGATCTCTTGCATGATACTTTAATTTCTCTTCCTGTTTATAGGATGGGTCATGCTCTTCATCGACGATGATCATTCCCAATTTTTTGAAAGGGGCGAAAATAGCGGATCGAGCTCCTAAGACAATTTTTACCTCCCCTTTCCAGATCTTTCTCCATTGATCATATCGTTCCCTTTTAGAAAGACCGCTATGGAGGAGGGCAAGCCTTCCTCCGAATCGATCCCGAAATCGTGAGAGAATTTGAGGGGTCAAAGAGATCTCTGGAACAAGGACAATAACCTCTCTTTCCTGATGGAGAATCTCCTCGATGGCTCGAAGATAGACCTCTGTCTTCCCGCTTCCAGTCACCCCATAGAGGAGAAATGGAGCATACCGTCTGGATCGAATTCCTCTCAGGATTTCTTCGAGCACTTTTTC
The DNA here is from genome assembly GCA_938045955.1 of uncultured bacterium. Lineage (GTDB taxonomy): Bacteria > Desulfobacterota > BSN033 > BSN033 > UBA1163 > CALIBK01. The sequence goes on from CALIBK010000036.1 coordinate 14,461, forward strand.
TTGATCTGGAGTGAGTTCGGGTTTTGGATAGGGTGTTAAATCAGAGTGAGAGGAGGGTTCGCGGAAAATCTCTTTTTGATAAATGGAGATGAGTCCTTTCTCTTTAAGAGATTGGATCGATTTCAGGGGAAGATGGAATTCTTTTTTTATTTCTGAATAAGAGACCTCCCCTCTCCCCTTCAACCATTCAAGAATCTTTTCTTCTTTTTGAGTTAGATTTTTTTCGATCCCTTTCTCCACGTATCGAATGAATTGCTCAAATTTAGGTTTAACTTCTCTTGCCTCCATTTCAGCCTCTAAATGGAGGAGCCCTCTTCTCCTTAAAGAAAAGAAATAGGATCTCGATACCTTTTCGGAAAAGGCCTTTTGCATTTTTTTCAGAGAGACCTTTCCACGTCTGGCAATCTCCTGAAGAATTTCATTCTGGATAGAGTAGCCATCCTCTCTTTCAAGAGCTCTTCGTCCTTCTTCCGTTAATGTTAATTTCCATTGACTCTTTAGATTTAGACCTGGAGGGAGTCCGGTCTTAATGACCTCTCCTAAGGGATGGAGATAATATTCTGAAACCCATTGATAGAAACGGAGCATCTGAGGATCGATCAGAGGAGCTTCGTCAAGAAGGGCTTCCACCTCACGCAGCTTTTCTTCCAGACTCTCTGGAGGGCGATCAAGAATTCGGATTACAAAACCTGTGACCTTTCGGCTTTTAAATGGGACTGTGACTCTCATTCCAATCTGAATGGACTCTTTCATGGTCTCGGGAATGAGATAGTAGAATGTTTTTGCCAGAGGGAGCCCGAGGGCGACCTCCACCACCTCTTTCATCACTCTCAAATTATCCCTTTCCTCCGATCCTTGTCAAATCCATGACTCATCTTTTGGAAGGTGGAGTCAAGAGATGTTTTAAAA
>CALIBK010000037.1 GCA_938045955.1 uncultured bacterium
TAAAAATGGGTTTTTCTTTTTTCCTCATTTTTATGCTTTTCTGCTTCTTGATCCTCCTCATCAAAATCATCACCATACATTTCAAAAAGTTTGTCGAAATGTCTGGTTTTTTCTTCTTCAAAGATAAAGGTATGTCTTGCCATCATCTCTGTCCATTTTTCAAAGGATATATACTTCTCTTCATTCCTTAACATCTCAAAAGATTTATGAGCAAAAAACTTGCCAAAATTTTTTTAATACCATGTTATTATTATAACTGGTTAAGATCATTATAAAAATTATATAAAAATGGATGGGGAGTAAGATCTTAAATGATCGATCAAACAATAATTGTCACCCCCTCTGTCATTTTTTTGAATTCCCAAGTGGCACTATTTTTGAGTAAAGAATTCCCAAGCGGGGCTATTTATGAATAAAAATGGATTTTTGCCGTCTAAAAAGATAGAAAGTAAAAAGAACTTAAAAGGAGGTTATTCCTATGAAAGTTAAATTTTGGATAATCGTTCTATTTATTCTTTTTCTTCCTGTCCCAAGCTTTTCATCCAATCTCGATTTGTTGAGGATCAGCCTCATTGAAGGGGATGTCCAGATTAGAACCGAAGAGACACAGGATTGGGTCCAGGCCTCCATTAATATGCCTTTAAAGGAGGGGGATCGGATCTGGGTTCCTGAGGATGGTCGAGTTGAACTTCAATTGAGGGAAGGAAGCTTTCTTAGATTGGATGAACAGTCTGCCCTGGAAATCCTCACTTTGGAAAAAGATTCTTTTCAATTTTATTTATCTGAAGGTCGAGCCTATATCAATTATAGGGGATTAAAAGATAAGGTTCTCCAGATGGATACTTCTCTTGCCTCAGTTCGAATTTTTGAAAGAGCCAGATTTAGAATGGATGTGACCAGAGAAGGTACTACAGAGATTTCTGTTTATAAAGGATCTGTTTTTGCTGAGGGCCAGGGGGGAAGAACAAAAGTGAACGAAGGAAGAGTCCTCTCTCTAAAAGAAGGAACCGATGCCGAACTTTCTCCCTTAGGACCGGCAGATGAGTGGGAGAGATGGAATAGAGAAAGAGATCGGAGAGTGAGTGAAAGAAGACCTCCTCGATATCTCCCCGAGGAGCTGCATCCCTATGCCCACGATTTGGAGGAGAATGGAAGATGGGTTTACGTGAGAGAATATGGATATGTGTGGACTCCTACAGTGGTTTTCTCTGTAGGATGGGCTCCTTATCGAATCGGGAGATGGGTTTGGATTCGTGGAGATTATGTGTGGATTTCTTATGAGCCTTGGGGATGGGTTCCCTACCATTATGGAAGGTGGGTTTTTATCGTCAATATTGGATGGTGCTGGGTTCCTCCTCTCCGTGGAGCAGTCTTCTGGGGTCCTGGATTTGTAGGATGGGTATATACGCCCCATTATGTCGCTTGGGTTCCCTTAGCCCCGGGAGAAGTCTATTATGGTTATGGATATTATGGGCCCCATAGTGTAAATCTCACCCAGGTGAATATAAAACATCTTGACGTTCATAAGGTGGTCTATAAACATGTCCATGTCCATAATGCGGTGACAGTAGTTCATAGAGAGAATTTCATTAAGGGGAGGCACGAACCATTAAAATCGAAGGAAAATCCATTTCTCCAAGAAAGAGTTAGTATTGGAAGACCCGAGATCCATCCAGAAAAAGAATTAAGAATTCCAGTTCTTAAGGAGGTCCCTCACCATAAAAGACCTCCGGAACCTATCCGGGAGATCAAAGTGATAGAAATCAAAGAAAGGCGTCCTTTAGAGAAAAAACCAGAAGTTTCTGTTTTAAGGCCAGGTTCTCGGTCTGAAGAGATGAAACCAAGGTTTAAAGAGAGGAAGGTCTTGGAAAGGGAAAGAGAATGGGAGAGAGAAAAGGAAAGAGAAAGGGAGAGAGAAAAGATAGAAATAAAAAGACCCCTAAAAAAGAGTGAACAACAAACACCCATTCAAACTATCCCTAAGAGTTTGGAGCGAATTGAGAAGCCAAAAGAATCCGTTTCGGCAGGAAAAGCTCAGGAGAAAGTTAGTGAAGATAGATCCTTGGAAAGGGATGATAGAGTAGAGAAGAAAGGAGGAAGAGAACGGGCTAAAGAGGCCAGGACTTATGAAAAAGAGATCGATAAAGAGGAAAATTCAAAAGGAGAAAGGGGGAGATTTGGAGGACGCAGATAATTTCATCTATTCTTTTCTTTCCCACTTCTTCTGTTGGTTCATAGGAGGCAAAAAATGAAGGACATTTCTTCTCTCAATGGGTAAGAGAAGAGAGATCAATTTGAGGCCTTTTTTAGGATATAATTTTGTATGGATCAATCCTCTATTTTTTTCCAGGATTTTTTTGACCATCTCTAAAATGAGATCGATTCTTTCCTCGTGATTTTCCTGAGAGATAGGAGAAAGAGAGCTCATTTCCTGACCCTTAGGTTCGAAATGGGCGGAAATAATGAGAACCTCGATATATTTCATATCTTTCTGCAGCCGCTCTTTCCCTTCCCCATTCCAGTCTTTAGATTCGATCGTCCTGGTCAGGATTCCCAAGCGTCCATTAAGTGAGAGTGAAAATAAGAGATATTGGAAGAGAGAATTCAAAATAAATCTTAAATGTTCATCCATGACACTGGTCTCAGGAAGTTCAGGATCGAGCTGTTTTTTTATGATTTTAATCTTTTTTTCATCCAACTCTTTTTGATTCTCTCGCAGGATTTCTTCAAGCATATTATTGATAGTATTTGTTTTTTTAATCGGGGTATTAATGCTTATATAATCACAAAAACAGTCTAAAATAAAAAGTGTTTTTTCAATATCCTCTGAAACAATATTATAAAAATAATCCCCTAATTCTTTATCCCGGAAATTTTCTCGAGAATAAAAGGCAAGGGTTTTCATCGCCGCGAGACTCCCTCTCACCCGGTGGATCAATTCAAGAAAGAAGGAAAGGAGGGATTCATGATTGAGTTCGGTTGGAAGAACCGTCCCCTCGGGGGAAGATTTTTCGCTCTTCTGAAAAGAAAACATATTAAAAATTTTACCCTTAACCTCATCCCGGGACGAAAGATTTCCAGCACTTTCTTGAGATCCTCTCATTTTGTCTCCTTAATATAAATTTTTTTATCGATTAAAATTATCGCAATTTTTGTGCCAATAGGTTTAAAGGATATAATCCATTGAAATAATTAAATAAATTAGATTTTTAGCTTAAAAGGGGTTCCAAAATTCGTCATTTCAAGTGTGAAATAATTAAAAAGTTTGTAATTTCGATGGATTTATGATAATTTAATTAAAAATCCTTTCCCCATAAAGGGAACGGGAGGATTGAAATGAGGGAGTCTCTTCATGAGTTAATGGATGAGGGTCATTCCAGAAAAAATATGGAAGAAAAACAAAAAGAATCTGATGAGTCGATTAAACGCCCCTTCTTAGATGAGAAAGAGAAGTCTTTTCTCTTTCCCCTTTTAATCGAATTATTTCAACGAATCGAAGGTTCTCTGGAAGCCATCAAAAAGATGACTCAACAGGCACGAAATAAATTTAGTGATCGACTCTTTGGAGACCATTTTGATCGGGTAATGACCGAAGAAACAGAAAGGATTGATATTCTATTAAGAAATCTTCTCGATTATATTAAGGTCAATTTTACCATCCAGAAATCGGGAACCATTCATAAGCTCCTTGAAGAGACGATCCAAAAGAATCGTCCTAAACTTGAAAAAAAGAATCTTTATCTGCTGAAGAGATTTGAAAAAGACCTACCCGAAACGATTGTGCCGGATGAACATCTTCGATATATGTTCAATTCTATTCTTCAGCATGGCTTGTTATGGATGCCTGCCCATGGAAATATCAGCTTTGTGACAAGATCTTTTTCTTCTCCTAAAGAGTCGCCGGGAGAGCAGACTCCCTTCAGATGGGAAGGGAGATATATCGAAATCTCTTTTCTTTTCGATGGATATAAAAAGACCGCAAGGGAAGGGATGGAGTTCGAGTTAAAATTGGTCGAAGAGATGGTTCACCGGCATCAGGGGGTGATGAAGTTTGAATCGGATCCCCAAAAAGGAAAGACACTGATCTCCCTTATTCTTCCCGCTGAGAGAAGAAAGGTGATCTATTATCAATCCGTTGGTTAAGAGTTCGATCCTTGGAGAATTATGGATTCGAGGTCAAGCTTTCTATGAGCCCTTTCAGATATCCGATACTACGGCTGGCAATCGTTTGAGGATCGGGCTCGAAGTTAAAGACCTCCACTGAAATATAGCCTTGATAACCATTTTTGATTAATGTTTTAAGGATGGGAAGAAAATTCGTCTCTCCAAAGCCAGGCCCCATCCCATTCGCATCATTGACGTGAACGTGGCGAAGGTATCCTGATTCAATGGCCTTGAGCAGGGCTTCGGTCAAAGATTTTTCAGAGGCTGAAGCGCTTCGACAATCGAAGACCATTTTGAAATTTGGGTGTCGTACCTCTTTAATGAGGAGAATGGCCTCATCCACGGTATTGATGAAGTTGGTCAGTGCAGGGGCAAGAGGCTCAATACAGTAAAACACCTCCCTCTTTCGTGCCGCCTTAAGTGCCACCTTAAATGTCTCTTTTGCAAACTCCCATGAGGTCTTCGGATTCCATCCTTCCTGGATCGTCCTTTGATGAGGGGAGCCATGGACTAAAATTTTCCCTCCAAGGTCTGCACAAAAATGAACGAGAGCCTCTAAGTATTCCTGAGTTCGAATTCGAATGAGCTCATCAGGATGATTAATATAGAGCCCTTCGGGTTTTACCAGAAGCCAGTGGAGTCCTACGATTTCAATTCCGTTGGCCTCGGCTGCACGTCGAATCGCCTCCCGACGTTTGGGAGAGATTTCAGTGACAGAGTCGGCGAGGGTGAAGGGTGCAATCTCCACCCCATCGTATCCCAATTCAGCTGCTTCTTCAAACACCTTCTCGATAGGCCATCCCTGGAAGAGTTCGTTGCAGATCCCAATCTTGATTAGATTCTCTTTATTCATCTTCCTTACCCTTTCTTTTTTTGGGATTCTATTTTAGAAGAATTCTTTAAAATCGCCACCATCTCTTTCTGGAAATGGTTATATGCTGATTTAAATTCGGAGAGGGTTTTGAGAACCGGGCCGAAGGTCGGCCATTCGGAAGGAAGAAGCCCTTTACGGCCAAAGTCTCCTGAAATCCCTGCCTCCGTGAAGATTTCCGAAAGCTCAGAATTGACCTCGTAGGCCTTTACAAAATCCTCTATCTGGTAGAGTTGCTCAAGGACGTCGTCCGAAAAACTTCGAGAGATGGATTCTTCAAATTCCTTAAGCTCGAATCCCGGCTGCTCAGCCATTCTCCTCACATTCTCCTGATGGTCAGGAAATTCTGTGTGGACCAGATTCTTCGAAGAAAGGGTCCAAAAGGTATCAAAGGGCTTTCGTTTGGAGGCGGGAAGGCAGTAGATTCGATCCAGGATGAATCCCGCCTGATTCTCCGAAATTCCCTTTTTCTCGATCAAATAAGAAATCCATTTCTTTCGATTTTCAGGGCTAAAGAAGATCTGCCATAACCTTCTGGCCACCAGGGTCCCGGATTTTCCAATCGCCTCCTCCCATCTTTCAAGACTCTCTTTTGAGGCCACATCGGCTAAGGCTTCGAAGATAGGTTCATTCATGATCCTCTGCCCATGGGCATATCGAGTAGCCTCGATTACCTTCTCCTCATAATTCTTAGCCCTTAAGACTTTCTCCTTTGTCCCGTTAAGCTCCGAGAGCTTGAGAACCTTCATGGTCGCCTTTTCTTCCCCGATCTTCTCTTTCAATTCTCTGAAGAGTTCCTCCAACTTCACCTCCCTCAGATGACTTTCAAGCCTTCCTCCCATATTGGTCATATAGAGCTGGGTGGGACGTATCCCCTTCTTTATGGCCTCGGCCATCCCTTCCATCTCTTCGAGAAGAAGGGTTGCTTCCTGACTCACACTGAAATCCACCGTAATATTAGACCCAAATCCATAGGAATTGATGGTGCGGGTAATGATTCGTGCGGAAGGATCAGTGGCAGCCACCTTGATGACCAGATTGGGCCTCCCCCGCTCTCCATCCATTCGATAACCTGCCAAAAGATATTGATCGTAGAGGGCGAGTTTTTCCTGGGCAAGAGAGAAGGCTAAAAAGACATCCCGTATACTTTCTTCCACAAGATGGGCAATATTGGGATTGAGCTGGAAGCTTACGACCCCTCCTCCCGAAGTTTCCCGAAGGTTAAAGAAGATCGGTCGAAAGACATAGAGATTCTCCCAAAGGGCCAGGAGGGTTGCATAGAGGGCGATTTCTTCAGCATATCTGGAGGGATTTGATTTCCACTGTCTGAATTTGGGATGTCTTTTCACCTCTTCTTTAAAGGTATCGATGAGAGAGGGGTCATCCTGATAGGCTCTCGCGGCAAGGACGGGATTGGTGGAGACCTGTTCAAAGCCCAGGTGCCTGAGCCATCTTAAACCCAAGGCATAGTCATTCCCAAACCGACAGAGACCCTGGTTGACCATCCGATAGTAGATATTCCCCTGGATTTCCTCCTGGGCTTTTTTCAGAAATTGGGGAAATAGTTTCTTATTCTTATTAGAACCCAGGGCCTCTTCGATCCGGAGGGCAGTTTTAGCGACCATGCTGTTTCCCTTCTGAACCCTCTTCATCCTGAGAAGCCACTTTTCGATCACGGCCGAGGCGATGGAGAATTCTCCCTCCCTTCGTTCAATCTCCTCCCACTCCTCCAGGGTATTAAGAATGAACCGAAGGGACTGGGACTTCTCTTCCGGGTCAAGCCACCGACTCTCCAGACCGAAGAAGTTGAGGGCAAGTTCGAGGAAGACCTCATAGGCATACTGTCTGAGGGAGAGGTTCTGGAGAAAAGATTTGGAAGTGCTTTTTGGCAGTGGCCTGGAAGTGACGAAGAGGAGGTGGAGTCTCCGAATAAAGTCTCCGATTGTCTTTGAAAGCCTCCCGCTGATCTCAGGAAAGAGAAGATGATCTGCAGCCAGGGTCGTCTGACCCATCCTGGTCAGGTCAAACAGATGAGTGGAATGATCCTCAAATATAAGAGGTTTCTCGGGGATTGAGAGGGGTTGGGGTCGGTTTTCCTGAACAATTTTATGGATCCGTTCCTGGGTCATCTTTTCCACCTCTATTCTCCTCTCTTTAATCCAAGGGCATTTAGATGTTTTTCTATGTGGCGCTGTAGAAGCGACCAGTAATCCTCTTCATGTTCGGTCAGGGTTTTAAAGATTCTGTCCTTCAGCGGACTTTTAAGCAAAAATCCATAGGTGATGTGAAGAAGCTGGCGGGCATCTTCCTGGTCAAGGAGTTGAGAAAGATCACGATCGGCGATAGGCTCAGGTTTTGGAATCTTCTTCGGATCCGCTGTCACGTGATAGAGTGTTGAGGCCTCTTCAAATTTAGTAAAGGCGATTTGGAGCATTTCCCTGAAAAGAGAGGGATTGACCAGAGAAATGAGTCGAACCGCTTCGAGCCAGCTTGTTCCCGCGGTTTTTAAATGAAGGCGTCCATGGGCGAGTTCTCCAAGATGAGGGAAGATGGAAAACTTATCACTTCCGGAATGAATAGAAAGCTTGTAGTCCCCGTAGGATCTTGCGATCAATCGATGTTGAGAAAAATGCTTACGAAAGTCACGAATCTCTCCCCGATAATCGATTCCCTTCTGGAAGTCTCCAATAAATCGTAAAGCCAGAGAGTCAATACGAACGCCTCGATGAAGAAGGGTAAGAATTAAGAAGAGATGATTGGTAAGGGAGGTGGGGAAAGGGGTCTCATCAATAGAGATCTCAAAATCAATGAGAGGTTTCCTTCCGATCTCCTTGAGAAGAAATTCATAGATTTCTTCAGAGAAATCAATTCCTTTATGAAAGAGGAGGGCGTTTCGTTTCACTTCCTCTTCGGTAAACTGAATGGAGAACCCATCCGACCCTTCGAAGGAGAACTCCTTATCTAAAAAGAGGTGAAGAAGGACTTTGCGATCCTCCTCTTCTATTTCCATTTCAAATCTTTTTTCAATCTCTTCCTTGGGAATCCAGAAGCTTTCTGGAGAAAGCTTTTCAGAGAGATCGAGAGTGATCATGGATGCCCCCGCATCCAAAGCCTCCCTCACTTCCTGAAGAGATTTTAAATGATCTCCATCCGCACCGTATCCTGATTCGTATCTTTCTTGGATCACGGCCCAGGCAGCGTCCTGAACCACTTTTTTAAAATCTCTTCCTGTCTGGCTATTTTCACGAACGGATTGCTGGGCAAGGACTGCACGGACACTGAATGGTCGAATCGCGCGAATGTGTCCGGGGGTCGCAAGACCCAGCCGATCTCCCGCCCCAAAAGTGATAGGGAATTCTTTGAGGGTTTTCGGTCTGGTAAAAGGGAAAAGTTCCATCAGAATTTGGGTGTTCTGCCAATCAAGATCACAAACCTTTAGGGTTAAGGTCTGGTGGTAACATCTGCCAAAAAAAGGATCCCTCAGAACAGACCCTTTTTCTCCTAATACAATCCACTTCTTTCCTCCTTCGACACGGATCAAACCATGGACGAGATCTTCAGTCTTTAAAAAAGAGGGACCGTAGATTTTTTCGACACGAATGGGAAAAGATCGAAGAGAATGAAAGAGGTCTTCTTCAAAGGTTTTCATTCAGCTTCCTTTTGAAAATCATGAAAATTATATCTCCTTAAAATCAACCCTGTCAATTTTTGCTCCCGGGTTTTCTTTAATTTCCAACCCGCTCTATCCCCGACCCTGATGAAAGGATTCAGGCCCTTTCCCCAATCATGAGGGATGGATTACATTCCATGATTTTTTAGGGTTGACTTTTATCAATCTTCCCAATAATAATTTGAAAAAAAACAAAAAGTCTCCAATGATTCGAGAGGGTGTTTTAGATGTATTAAGAAAGTATCTCGGAGTGGAGGAGATTCCCCTCAATATCCCTCCAGGAAAAGAGATGGGAGACTTCTCCAGCGCCATCGCCCTTTCCCTGGCAAAGGAGAGGAGAAAGCCTCCCATGGAAATCGCCAAAGAGATTGCCGGTTATTTAAACGAAAACCTTCCTCCTTTTATTCTTAAGGTGACCTGCACCCCTCCGGGCTATCTCAATTTTAAGGTTGATTGGCTGAAGGTTGCCCAAGCCTTAATTCCTGAAATTTTAAAGCGAGGAGACTCCTTTGGAAAACCTCCATCCCTGAGAAAGGAAAAGGTCTTCGTGGAACATACGAGCGTCAATCCCAATAAAGCGATGCATATTGGACATCTTCGAAACTCGGTTCTGGGGGATACGGTTGCAAGGATCCTTAGGTGGTTAGGTTATTCTGTCGATGTCTGTAATTATATTGATGATACAGGGATTCAGGTCGTGGATGTGGTGAGTGCTCTTCTCTATCTGGATCCACCTGTTTTTGAAAAGGATACACTCGATCTCAACCTCATCTGGGGGAAGATTCCTTCCGACGAACCTCTTGACTATTATTGCTGGGATCTTTATGCCCGGTTTCAGGAGGAAATGGAGAAGGATATCTCTCTTTCACAAAAGAGGGAGAGGGTTCTTCATCAAATAGAGAAGGGAGTACCCCCCCTCTCTGTTTTTGCAAAGGATCTTGCAACCAAGATTGTCCACTCTCACCTGGATACTGTGGCTGAGCTTTCCATATACTTTGATCTCCTGAATTGGGAGTCGGATATCATTCGTCAGGGATTCTGGAACGCGACGTTTGATCTATTAAAGGAGAAAGGCGTCATTCGTTTCGAGGAGAAAGGTCCAAATCAGGGATGCTGGGTTGTTCCTTACGGAGGCCATATCGAGACAGAGGAGGGGGTGAAGAGTCTGGATAAAGTTTTGGTTCGATCCAATGGGAGTATTACTTATACCGGAAAGGATATTGCTTATCAGCTCTGGAAGTTTGGGCTTCTGGAAAGGGATTTTCTCTACAAGATCTGGGGAACTCAGGCCAATGGGGAGATTCTTTGGACCACCTCTCCAGAGGGAGAGCCTGCTTCCAAAATAGGAAGGAGTTTTGGGAAGGCGGATCTCGTGATCAATGTGATTGATGTCCGGCAGAGCTATCCCCAGGAGGTGGTCAGCGAATGCCTCGGGCAGATGGGCTTTAAAAAGCAGGCAGAGTCCTCCATTCACCTTGCCTATGAAGTCGTAAACCTCTCAGCCCAGGCAGCCCGACTCTTAGGCATGGTTGAAACAGAGGAGAAGAAAACGGTCGCAATGTCAGGTCGGTCGGGAACAGGCGTCAAGGCGAAGGATTTTATCCAGTTGGTAAAGAGGAGGATCATAGAAAAATCTGAACAAATCATCGAGGAAAAAGTGGCTCAGGCTTTAGCCGCTTCGGCAATTCGATACTATCTCCTTAAATATAGCCTTGAAAGTCAGATCATTTTTGATTTTGATGAGGCTCTAAAGACGACCGGAGATACGGGCGTTTACTTAGAGTACGCTTATGCTCGTGCCTCAAGTATATTGAGAAAAGCGGAGGAAAAGGGAATTGGGTTTGAATGGGATGATCACTGTTTACCCACCCATATTACAGAAACGGAGAGGGAATTGCTGGACAGCTTATCCCAGTTTTCAACCATCGTTGAAAAAGTTGGAAAAACACTGAGGGTCTCCCAGTTAGCCGAATATGCTTTCACTCTTGCGACCTCCTTTACCAATTTCTATGAACATCCTGATCCTCACTTAAAAAACCAGACTCTCTTCATCCACCTTCAAGATCCGAAACTCAGGACATTCCGACTCTCCTTGGTCAAAGCATTTAAGCTCGTAATGGGAAATACCCTTTCTTTACTGGGGATGTCCAGGCTTCAAAAGATATAAAATCCGTAAAGCGCCAGGCCGCTGTGCGCTTGAGCGAGGATGGAGGTGAAACTCATGGGACGAAGAGAAAGAAATCTGCCAAGGGGCTGGTATCCTTTGGATAAGAAGAGCTGCGAGAGAGAGATAGAATCTTTTCTGGAAGGATGGTCTTCCCCTCAGCTCCCTTCAGGATCGGGGTTTGGAGGAATTGTTCCACACGCAGGGTGGTACTTTTCCGGAAAACTTGCTGCAAGAGTATTTCAGTCCTTAAGCTCGAATGCACGGCCTCAACTGATTGCTCTTTTTGGAGGACATCTGGGGGGAAGGGATCTCCCTCATATTGTGACGGAGGAGGCCTGGGAGACCCCCTTCGGGGATATGGAGATCCATGGAGAGATAGTGAAGGAATTAATGGGACGGATAGAGATGAGGGTGGAAAACCCGAATAGCGGGGATAATACCATGGAGATCCAGCTCCCGATGCTGAAATATTTCTTCCCGGAGTCAAAACTGATTGCTATCCGTTCTCCATCCTCTTTGAAGGCCAAAGCACTTGGAGAGGAGGTAGCCAAGATTTCCAGAGAGAAGGGGGTTTCACTTTTAGCGATTGGCTCCACTGATTTGACTCATTATGGCCCCAATTATGGATTCCTTAAGAAAGGGATTGGGCCAGCTGCTGTAAGATGGGTCAAGGAGGAAAATGATAAAGGATTCGTCGAGGCGGCTTTAAGAATGGATATTGAAGGACTTCTTGACCATGCAGAAGAGAATGATAGTGCTTGCAGTGCAGGGGCTGCAGCCGCTGCCATTTCGGCCTGCAAGAGCCTTGGGGCAGAGAGAGGAATCCTTCTCGATTATTATACCAGTTACGAGATCATGCCTGACGAAAGTTTCGTCGGTTACGCCGGAATAATATATTGACAAATCCTTTCTAATTTGATAGAAAGGGTTCTCACCAATCCTCGAAAAAAAACAACAGTGGGTGGGAGAGATCCCTTTACTTCAAAAAAACAGTTTGGAGGTGTAGCCATGAAAGGAAAAATGTTTTTTATCTTAATCACGGCAATCTTTATCTTTTCCTCTCCAGGGATTCCATTGGCAGCAGAAAAGCCAATCGTCCTGGGGCTTCCGACCTCTTTCTTTCAACCTCTCTGTAAATCAGGGAAGCTTGCTGTGGAGATGGCCATCGATGAAATCAACGCTCAGGGAGGGATCTTTGTTAAAGAGGAAGGCGTGAAGCGTCCCCTCAAATTGGTTACCGCTGATACCCGATGTGGAGAGCCCGGAACCCCGGTTCAATCCGCCCTTATGGCGGTAGACAAATTGATTACCGAGGAGAAACCGGATGCCATTGTGGTAGCCCCCTTCCGCTCTGAGGCCATGGTAGCAACCATGGACCTTATTGCAAAATATAAAATCATCACCTTGCAAACGATCGCTCAAACCCCTAAATTAATAGAAATCTTTAAGGGGGATCCAGAAAAGTATAAATACTGGTTTCGGGCGACGACCAATTCAATCCATGTAGGGACAACGGCAGCAAAAACCATGGACTCCTTAAGAACCCAATTTAAGTACGATAAATTATTTATCATTGCCCAGGATACCCTGTGGGCGAGGGCGGCTGCCGATGCAGCTAAAGCCAAAATGGAGGGTTTTGGCTGGAAGACAATGGGTTATGAGCCTGTGGCTGTGGGTACGAATGACTTTTCGCCTGTCCTGAGCAAGGTAAGGTCCTCCGGGGCACAGATGCTCTATGTGGTGGGGGATATGCCCACGCTACCGGTCTGTTTCAAGCAATGGAAATCGATGAGGATCCCCACCATGCTTTTCCTTGATTTTGCGGTGGTCACCTCTCCAAAAGCCTGGGCCACTTACGGTGAGGATCTGGATTATGTTTTGGTGATGCCATTCCCAGGAGGGACGGCCGCACCGGTGAAAGCCCTGCCGAAATCGATCGAATTCCATCAACGTTGGAAAGAGAGAAAATATCCTATGATGGATGATCCTCGAGTGGTCTCCTCTGCTTATGATGCTGTGTATATCCTGAAGGATGCCATAGAAAGGGCTGGATTTGTCCCTTCAAAAAATCCGGATAAATTTGTAGGTTTTGTGGAGACCACGGACCTGATGGGTGTCTCAGGAAGAATTAAGTTTGATAAGGCCACCCATCAGCAGATTTTCGATGGGAACCCCATGGAGAGTTCCATTATTGTTTCTTATCA
>CALIBK010000038.1 GCA_938045955.1 uncultured bacterium
TCAAAAATTATCTGCTATCAGCACAATAAAATTATTATGCAATATATATTCCAACCTGTAAATTTTAAAAAATAATAATTTCAAATAGTTATTAAATTTTTTTTGAATAATAAATTCGTCATTGTTACTTTTGGGTGACAATTTAATTCTTATATTTTTAACCATAGAATTTTATAAAGTTTTTTTGATATTACGACTTTGTAACATTTTTTACTTAAACGAAATAAAACTGGTAGATAGAAATGGAGTGGTTTTTTTAGATAAGATTACGATTCTTCTTAAATTTCAATCTCTAACTCTTTGATTTTTTCCCAGAGTGTCTTTCTTGAAATTCCAAGGATTTCAGCTGCCTGCCCTTTCTTCCCTTTTGTTTTCTGAAGAATGCTCTGGATATACTCTTTTTCAAATAGATTGACTGCCTGGGCAAGAGGTCTTGGTTCCTGAATCTTTTTACAGATTTCTTGGATGATAGGTTGTTGGCCATAAAGTTCTTCAGGGAGGTCTTCTACCTGGATGATTCTTCCCTTAAGAAGGGCAATCGCCCGTTCAATCATATTCTCAAGTTCCCGGATATTTCCCGGAAAAGGATATTTAAGAAGAAGATTCTGGGCTTCTTCTGAAATTCCAGAAACCTCCTTCCCCATCTTCTTTGAAAACTTCTTGATGAAATGTTCGGTTAAAAGGAGGATATCTTCGCGTCTTTCTCTTAAAGGGGGTAAAGAGATGGGAACTACATTGAGACGATAGTAAAGGTCCTCACGAAAAGAGCCTTTTTGGATCTCCTCTTTAAGATCCTTTTGAGTTGCACAGATCAAACGGACATTTACGGAGATGGTTTCATTTCCTCCCACTCGCTCGAATTGCCTTTCCTGAAGTACACGAAGAAGTTTAACCTGAACCGCAGGGGAGACCTCTCCCACCTCATCCAGAAAGAGAGTTCCCTCATGAGCCAGCTCAAATCGTCCCTTTCGTTGCCGGAGGGCACCGGTAAAAGCACCTTTCTCATGACCGAAGAGTTCGGTCTCAAGAAGTGTTTCAGGAAGGGCGGAACAATTGACCTTAACGAAAGGTCCATTCTTTCTTAAACTTCTGAAATGGATCGCATTGGCAACCATCTCCTTTCCTGTTCCGCTCTCTCCTTGGATGAGAACGGTTGTATCGGTTTGAGAGATTGTTTCAATCAAATCATAGATCTTCTGCATCTGGGGACTTTTCCCAATTAATCCTTCCAGGCCATATCGTTCTTCCATTTTTTCTTTGAGACGGAGGTTTTCCTCTTCTAACTGTTTGATTCGGACGAGACGCTGAATGATAAGGAGGAGCTCATCCATCGAGAAGGGTTTGGTCAGATAATCACTGGCTCCTTCTTTCATAGCGGTCACGGCAGAATCAATTGAGCCGTAGGCCGTAATCAGAATGACCTGAATTTCAGGGTGGGTCATTTTGACCTCTTTTAAAATTTGAAGGCCATCGAGGTCAGGAAGCTTTAAATCCGTAATCAAAATATCGAAAGGATCTTTTCTAAGGAGGGCCAGTCCTTTTTGCCCGGTTTCAACTACACTCACCCGATAGCCTTCAGATTCGAGGGCATCCTGTACGGTCATTCTCATTAAAGGTTCATCATCGATGAGTAAGATATTTAATCGATTACCCATAAAATGTATCCTTTCTCAATAGGCTTCTAATTGTTTTTAATGGGAAGTCGAATCTCTACGTTTGTTCCCTTTCCCTCCTTGCTTGAGAGTCGAATGCTCCCTCCATGACGCTCAATAATCCCCTGTGTAATCCACAGGCCCAATCCCGTTCCTTTTTCGGTTCCCTTTGTCGTGAAGAAGGGATCAAATACCTTTGGAAGAATCTCTTCAGGGATACCTTTTCCAGTATCCGAAATGGTCACCATCAGTTGACCCTCACCAACTCCTATTGAGATTCTCAGGATTCCTCCTTGTTCCATGGCTTGAAGAGAGTTTAAAAATAGATTCACGAAGACCTGTGAAATCTGGTGGTTATCTACCTCCAGGATTGGGAGTCCCTCTGGGATGTCTTTAATGACCTCGATTTTCTTCTTTTGGATTTCATGATCGAGGAGTGAAAGAGATTTATCAATGATAGAACGAATGTCTGTGGGAGATCGCTCAATCCGAGGGGTCTGAGCATATTCTAAAAGATTGGTAACAATTTTTTGAATTCGCTTGATCCCATCTTCCATTAATTGACAATATTCTTTCTGCCTATCCGGAGAGAGGTCCCCTCGTTTGAAATGGTAAATACAATTCAGAAGACCCCCGAGAGGATTGTTGATCTCATGGGCAACTCCAGAGGTGAGCTTACCGATTGCCGCCATCTTTTCTGAAAGGATAAGGTTCCGTTGAGTTTTTTCTCTTTCTCTTTCATCCTCTTTTATCCTCTGAAGGAGCCGGTAAAAACTTTTTCTGAGAATTCCAATCTCATCCTCCCCTGTCATCGGAGGGGAAGAGACCTCTACATCCAATTTCACTTCATCCATTTCGCGGGAAAGCAATTTTAAAGGTTTTGTAATGAGCCTGAACAGAAAGGCAATCACCAGGATTGCCAGAAGGATAATCAGGCCCGTATATAGAATATATTTGATGACAAGGGAAGAAACCTCTTTTTTTAAGCCTTCTAATGAGATTCCAATCCTGAGGGTTCCCCATCTTTTGGTAGAAATGGCAAGGGGGGTAGAAATGTCCATCACCTTATCAGAAGGAAACTGGATAAGGGTTTGATTTGAGGCGATCAGCCTCCGGGTAAGTTCGTCCTGATAAGTATTGCCCACTTCTTTCATAGAGTGATGGGCAATAACTTTTCCTTTCGGATCAAGAATCATAGCGTAAATGATACTCAGATCCTTCCTTTGGATTAGATCCGAAATATAATTATCAAGGAGCCCTCCTTCCTCCACTAAACCAATCTCTTCATAGAGCATGGTATTCGTACAGGAGATGGCAAGGGATTCAATGAGCGCCTTTCCTTCTCGAATCATCACCTCTCGCAGGAGGTTCTTTTCCCTTAAAATATTCCAGAAGGCAAGCACAGACATAATGCCAATAATAAGAATTGAGAGATAAAGGGTAAATTTGGCCTGAAGGGTTTTAAAGGGATTTTTGATTCTCATTCTGGAAGAGATCTCCCTATGCCATACTCTTTTTTAAGGGATCGAAAAATCTGCCGTATGGAATCATAGTCGGAGTCAGAGGCTTCTGTAAATCCATATTTAAATTCCTCGTCCCATTGAGCCATCCTTCTCCTGTGATCCGGGTTCTCTGGGCTCAGATTCAGAAGAGTCGATTTGACGGATTGGATCATTTCAGGGGAAGCCTTTTGATTAACGAAAATAGGTACGGTCGGGATTGGGTCTGTAAAAAAGATGATCCGAAGCCCTTCAGTTAGATATTTATAAGCAATAATGTCTTTTACTGCCCCTGCATCAAATTGACCTTTCAGGACTGCATTTGCCACAGAATCGTGATGCCGGAGAAAAGAATGCTTAAGATCCTTGAGACGGATATTGGCTTTCATTAAATAGTATTCTGGTAAAAGGTGGCCTGCAGTGGACCAGACCTGTCCAAAAGCAAAACTTTTTCCTTTCAACTCATGAATATTTTGAATGGGACTATCCTCTCGAACGATGATGGCACCTCGATAAAAGGGTCTCCGATCACGGCTGAGGGTTCGAACGATCGGTCTTACCTTGAATTTTTCTCTCGCTTGGACATAGGCGAATGGCCCACAGGAAGCAATCGTAATTTCCCCCCGTCCAATCTGATCGATGGTGTCCTGATAGATGCGTGAAAGTTTAATCTCAAATTGATAAGGAGTCATTTCACTCAGATAATCAATAAATGGCTGATAAAGCTGGTACATAATCCTTGGGTTGTATTTAGGACAAAATCCGAAAGGGATAGTCGGTTTAGAATGAACCCGTGAAGAGAAAAGCAGGAGAAACCAGATCACCAAAAAACATAATAAAATGATAGAATTTCTTTTTTCCCTTCCCATCGAGAAGGAATCCTCCTCAGAATTAAAGATAATATTAACCCAATATTTTAAAGATTTCATTCCCATAAGAACAATAACGCATTTCTGGATACATTGATGAAATGGTGATGGATTTTTTTCTTAGACCTTCCTTCATGGTCATCCAAAGGGGATCAACTGTTAAGATCACGGGTTTTGGGAAGTTCGGTTTCCTTTGGCGAATAAGTTTGCATTCCATAGATCTTTATGCTAATTTCCTCTCTGATAAAAGAATCATAATTTTATTCTCAAAGGAGGATTAGACTATGTTTGGCTATATTCTTAGATTGCTGATACTCGTTACCTTTGCTATGATCGTCACAGGCACTGGATTTTCCCTGGAAGATAGGGTGGTCAAGTCGGCTATGGAAACCTTTAAGACCCATGTCCGCCTTCCTCCTGGCACAGAGATTAAATTTTTAGAGAAGAAAGAAAGTCTTATTCCTGATTTTTTCGCTATAAAACTTCTTCTGATTTTTCCAGATAAAGAGATGCCGGTAATTGTGTATGCAGACAGAAATGGAGAAAAGGTTCTGTTGGGAACCCTTTATGTGAAAGGTGAAAATGTGACCATAAAAGAGGCCGGTCCTTCGAAACCGAAGAAGATCGATATGGGGATATTAGAGATGGAGAAGTCCCCTTATGTGGGGAATAAGGAAGCCAGGGTAGTCATTGTCGAGTTTTCTAATTTTCAATGTCCATACTGTATGGATTCCTGGACAAGATTTACAGGACTTTTGAAAAGATATCCAAAGGAGTTCAAATATATCTTTAAACATTTCCCCTTTCAGCCCCAGGGAAAAACATTCGAACTTTCGGAATTTGCTGCAGCAGCGCAGGAGGTGAGCGCTGAGGCCTTCTGGCTGATCCACGATTTCTTTTTTACCAAGGAGGGTCAGGATCTGGCTCAAATGGAGAAAGAGGTGATTAAACAGAAAGTGGAACAACTCCTTAAAGGGAAAGGGTATGACACTCAAAACTTCCAGATGGCTCTTGAAACAGGAAAGGCAAGAAATAGGGTTCTCGAAGATATGGCTTTAGCCAATAAATTAAGGCTGACCTCCACCCCTACTAAAATAATTAATGGAGATATTATTGTGGGTCTCACTGCCGATAGTACTCTGGAACGATATCTGGGAAAATAATCGATATACCTACTGCTTCTTATAAAGATTGCCTATCTATGGAATCCATCGGTCATGGGTTTCGGAAATACCCCTGTCAGGACAAAATGATTTCCACCCTTCAGTGAAGCATCACGAATCTATTAAAATTTCTATTGACCAGGGAGAAAGATAGAGAGATAATGTTTTTAAGGCGATAAAGTCAGACATTACTATTTCCCATGGGGTGAAACGAATGACTTCTACTTAAGGGAAAGAGTTTTATTTAAAAGAGAGGGGAGGTGATTCAATGAAGACCCGAAAAGAATTCTTAGAAGCAGTGATGCGGATGGCCGATCTGAAAGATATAAAACAGGCAGATGCAGCGGCTCGAGCAGTAATCTCCCTCACGAAACTCATCATCGGAGAAGAACTTTCCCAAAAAATTGCTGAAGTTTCTCCGCCGGACCTTCGCATAGGATGGGAATCCATACGAGTTGCTCAACTGGATGATTATGAACGAGACGAACGACTCTTCGAGATCGGTGAGATTGAAGAAGAGGGTAAGGAAGCGGTCTAATATTCGGAAAGTTTAAAGGCGGGGACGATAGGTTCCACGGCTGTCATGAGTGGGAGGTTCAACTTTTTCAGGAAATTTTGATTTAAAAGCTTCTACCATTTTTGAAATCTCGGGATTTTCATTAAACTCTTCTGAGAGGGCAAGAGAGGTAACCCGAAAAGCATTCCTTTTAGAAAATTGATCGAGGGTTTCTTTTATATTTTGGACTGCTTTTTCCCATTGCTTTCGTTCTGCCTCCGAAGCGGTTTTAGTTTCTAATTGTCTTTGATATTTCTGGAGATTCTTTTGGTAAACCTCTTTGGTCGCCTCATTATAGAAGGAAGCTTCTTTATTCAGATATATCAGATCCAGTTTTCGCGCATACATCCCCCTGGATGAGTTCTGAAGGATCACAGTATTCTTGATAATTGGTGGATTCACTAAATCGACACCTGTATGACTTCCAAAAATGAGGTGAATCCCATCGGTCTTCTGAGCGAGTTCTATATCTTTATGGTATCCGAGATGGCTTAAAAGGATTAATAGATCGACTCGAGGGGAAAGTTCTTCGATCATCTCCCGTGCCGTTTTTAAAGGATCTTCAAATACCAACCCCCTTTTTCTTGGATCGGAGGGACCCAAGAAGATTTCCGGGGAGAGGAGACTGAAAATTCCAATTTTTAAACCATTAATCTCCTTGATCATATAACGATTAAAGAGAGGCTTTTGGTTTTTTTCATCTTTCACGTTGGCCGAAAGAAAAGGGATAGAAGATTTTTTAAAAAGGCCATATAGAAACTCTTTACCGAGGGTCAGATCATCATCTCCGATCCCGATTGCATGATACCCCATCATTTCTAAACTTTTCAGGATAAGAGAGGCCCTTTCGGTGAGACTTTCTTTCTCCTTCTCGGAAGGAGAGGTTGAAAATTTTTTGAAAAAGAGATCCCCTGAATCAACCAAGAGAATTCCTTTTTCCCGTTCTTGGATTCCTTTGATCCAGGTTGCCCTTCGAGCGAGACCGCCGAAGCGAACGGAGGGCCCTCAGGATGGACAGGGCTCTAATTCCCCGTTAATATTATTTGTATAAAGAATGGTAAGCAGCTTCGGGCTTTCTTGGGCTTGGGAATAAGTGGGTCCTAATAAAAATAACCCGAGAATCCAGAGGATAAATAATTTCTTTATCGAACCAAGAGTCATTATCATCTCATCATCTTGGACATCATCTCTTTCATTGGGAAATCCATTCCCTTCATCATCTCCATACAGGTGGGCATCATTTCCTGGATAAAAGATTTATCCCTCATTGCGGTCTGGCAGAATTCAGGAATCAATTTCTTCATGACTTCTTTTTGCTCCTCTTTAGAGAGTTCCTTAAAACGGTTTACAAAATCATTTATCTTTTTTTCTTGGTTCATCTTTAACCCCTCCTGTTAATTGGCTTTTCTCTTTCTGGTTCTCAATATAATTCCTGTATTCTTTTAATATCACGTTTCTATATTCTTGACGGGCAGAGGAAGGAATATAATTACTATTTTTCTCTAACCGAAAGAGAATTTCTTCCCCAGTCTCTTCATTCGGCTCTCTTCCTTCAGAGTAAAATTCTGCCATCCCTTCATCCAAGCCAATCACTCGAGCCTGTGTCCCATCAGGAAATCTCAAGATGCGCCGACTCACTATCGGCGTTTCGGGTCCTCAGGTCACTCATCCTTCCACCGAAACCTGTGAGATTTTATACTCAGTCATATTATCCTATCTCTCCGAATACTCTTATTTTCTATTGTAATGACCCATTTTTGACGTTTCAACATTTTTCATACGGCTTTTTTCCCTTCACTTTTATACTAACCACCGAACTGGAAATCTCTTTTATTTTATCACGCGGTTCCCCGAGATTTTCAATCATTTTGCTAATGGTTGGATCATTGGCCAAGAATTCAATAGGGAAGAGGGTTTCCTCAATCACCTGTACATCTTCAAATCCTGCTGCCTCAATTTTTTTTAGGTATTCATCCTTTATGAGGGCGCCTGAAATACATCCAATATAGGCATCGATACTTTCTTTTATAAGTGGTGGGAGTTCTCTTCGCAACACGATGTCTGAGATCATAAGTCTCCCCCCTGGTTTCAATACTCTAAAGGCTTCCTGGAATACCTTAGCTTTATCGGGGGAAAGATTTATTACACAGTTGGAGATAACGACATTAACCGAATGATCCGGAACAGGCAGATTTTCAATCTCTCCTAATCTGAACTCCACATTTTTATATCCACCCTTTATGGCATTTTCCCGTGCCTTCTTGATCATCTCAGGGGTCATATCCACACCAATGACTCTCCCTTTCTCACCCACCTTTTGAGCGGCAAGGAAACAATCAAATCCCGCACCTGAACCAAGATCAAGAACGGTTTCTCCTTCTTTTAAAGAGGCCAAAGCCACGGGATTGCCACACCCGAGGCCAAGATTCGCCCCCTCAGGAACAGCTTTGATTTCCTCGTCTGAATAACCAATCTTCTTACTGATTTCCTGGGTAAAATCAGCACCTATGCAACAGGAACTCACTGGACCACAGCAAGACCCTCCTTGTAGTGCAATTTTGGCATATCCCTCTTTTACAATTTCTTTAATCTCCCTCTCGGACATCTATTCCTCCCTGGACTACCTCTTTTCTTTAGACAATATTTTATTTTTTCAATTCTTTTAATGCGCGTAGGATTCTCTCCGGAGTGATCGGAAGTTCTTTTATTCTTACTCCTACAGCATCATAAATAGCATTCGCAATAGCGGGTGCGGTGGGAACCAATCCAGGCTCACCGATCCCTTTGGCTCCAAATGGACCTTCCTTATCTTCTGTCTCAACTACTACCGTTTCTATGACAGGGGGTATATCTTTAGCTGTTAGGATTTTATAATCTAAAAAATTTGGATTCTTAACCTTTCCTTTATCCAAGATAAGCCTTTCGGTTAGGGCATACCCCATCCCCATCACCGCTCCGCCGTATACCTGCCCCTCCAAAAGCATCGGATTAATTGCCTTACCCACATCGTGGGCCGCTACATATTTGAGAACCTTCACCTCCCCTGTCTCCTTATCAACCTCCACTTCAACCCCATGCGTTCCAAAAGTATAGGTCACTGAAAAATTTCCTTTAAATTCTCTGTCCAGGTTTTCCGTGGGAGGATCATAGAAATACTCAGCCATTACCATCTTCCCACCACTGGTATAATGAGCAGCCCTTAATATCTTACCTATAGGAGATTTCTTTTCAGGGTCCCTCTTTGAGTAGATAATTCGGTCACGGATATCCAGGTCTTCAGGATTCTCACCAAGGGATTTCGAGGCCAGCTCAAGAATCTGTTCTTTCACCTTTCTTGCAGCCATCCGGGCAGAATTGCCTGCTACAAAGGTCGTTCTGCTAGCATGGGAAGAGACATCCCAGGGGCAGATTTCTGTATCATTATTGATTAGGGTCACATCCTCCACCCGTACTCCAAGCTCCTCAGCGACAATCTGAGAGATGACGGTATCTGATCCCTGACCCATATCTGTTGCACCGGTGAAGACATCCACATGTCCAAAGTCATCAATTTTAACGATGGTTCCGCATCCGTCCGATTTATAGACCCTGGCTCCTCCACCCACATGGATCAAAGAGGCCATCCCAACGCCCCTTCCGTTGCGTTGCCCCCTTTTGATTTTCCAGTTCAGCTTTTCTCCCACAGCCTCGATACACTCTGAAAGGCCACACGTTGAGATCTTAAATTTCTGAGGGGTAATCTCCCCTGGTTGATTCGCATTGAGGAGCCGGAACTCCATAGGATCAATACCCGCCTCCTCAGCAAGATGGTCAATCTGACTTTCAATGGCAAAGGTCGGCTGAGGAGTTCCATAACCCCTCATTGCCTGACTATAGGTATTATTCGTATAAACACATCTTGGTATAAAACGGACATTCGGAACTTTATAGAGCGATGAGATAGGCATCATCATCACCGTAGGAGTAGTTGCCCCCCAAGAGGTATAAGCACCATTATCCAGGATCATAGAGACATCCCTGAAGGTGAGTTTTCCATCCCTTGTACATCCCTGAGCGATATCGATAATGGCTGGCTGCCTCGGAGAAGTGGCAAAGAATTCTTCTTCGCGGCTAAAAACGATTTTCACCGGTTTTCGTGTCTTATAAGCCAGAAGGATGGTAATATATTCGAAAGGATAGGTGTCAAGTTTACTTCCGAAGGCTCCACCGATTGTGGTCTTAATAATTCTAACATTCCTTTCTTCTCCCAGCCCCATTGCCTTTAAGGCATCCTTAAACTCCCTCTGGGCGAGATTGGCACATTGAGTGGTGCTGTAAACCGTGAGATTATTTCTAAGATCAAATTCCGCAATACAGCCGCTCGTACTGAGACAGCAATGGGTCACCCAGGTCACTTTGAATCTGTCTTCAACGATATGGGCAGAATTTCTTCTGGCTTCTTCGATATCTCCTGATACAAGCTTCCAGGGGAGATTGAGAACATTGGTAGGCTTTTTATCCTTTAAACTTACATGGTCTTCATGAATCAAAGGGGCTCCTTCTTTCATTGCTTCTTCAGGGTCAAAAACGGCTGGAAGGGGTTCATATTCCACCTCAATCAAATCAATCGCCTCTTCTGCAATTTCAGGAGAAATGGCTGCCACTGCCGCCACCTCATCCCGGTAAGATCGAACCTTGTCTCGTTTCAATGGGACATTGTCCTTATAGAAACCAAATCGAATGGGAGGGATGTTGTATCCGGTTAAAACAGCACGAACCCCGGGTAACTTTTCCGCCCTTGTGGTGTCTATCTTTAAAATTCTGGCGTGTGGATGTTTGCTATAGAGGATCTTTCCGTAAAGCATTCCTGGAAGTTTAAGATCCTGAATATAAATCGCCTTTCCAGTTGCTTTCTCAAAAGCATCCGCCTTTGGAATCCGCTTTCCAATATTGATATATTCTTCCATTTTCTCCCCCTAAATATTCACCTTTTAAGTTTTTTGAATCCGAATTCGAGATTTAGAATTATACGATTTTTTTACTTATCCTGTTCTTCTCCTTGGATTTCCATTTTTGCCTGGACAAATTTATCCATATTGCTTTTGCCTGCTTGCCTTATGGATTGGGCCAGCCTTATCGTAGCCTTGATCTCTTCTAAGGGAATACCCAATTTTTGAGCTTCCTGAAAATGGTACTCAAAACAGGGCTGACAGAGACCAGCAACCGCTGCTGCTATTCCAACCAATTCTTTCGTCCTGGGATCAAGAACTTCCATTTTTCTTACCTCTTGTTATGCTATCAGATTTTTTATTTAAGCATACCACTGACGATTAAGTCAATAGCTTTCTCTTCCTCCAGACCTCTGGCCATGAGGACCTGGACCTGTTTCTTGTCCACTCTGCCGATGGCAGCCTCGTGAGTTACTTTACCAAATTCATTCGTCACGTTGACGATGGGTATGGCTCTTGCCTGAGCATTCCCCTGAATAATCTCGACGCAATCGACATGACCTCTCGAATCTGGGGCACAGGCTGAAAGTTCGCTGATGACCTCGCTTTGGGCATTGTCTTTTACAGCAATTCGGCTTTTGATCAATCCGCGAGAGGCTTTTCCTAAAAGCCGCCCCGCTTCTCTAATTCTAATCCGATCATCCCCATAACCATAAATTTTGGCAGTCATCTCTAATAATGAATTGTCCAGGATCTCCGACTCGTAGTCCAAATTGAAAATGCCAACCCTTCCCTTCAGAAGCGAGAAATTGGTCATCAGCCGACTATTTCTTCCTATCTTAATCCTTGCTTTGGGAATGACTTCAACACCACCCCTCTCTCCATGGAAGTGGACTTCATTATACTCATAATAGGCGTTATCTCCTATTTCAATTTCTGCATCCATTTTGTGAATGACTTTTACAGCATTGGGAAAGACGCAATGAGCAAGAAGCTTCACCCCTGCGTCCTCTTCAATTATTGCCTTTATAACGATCTCCTGAATCCCTTCTTTAGGCAGAACACCGAAACAGAGGTGAACCGGATATTCTATCTTTACGCCTTTGATCACCTTTAATTTGATATCAACCCCCGATTCCGTTTCCTTCGGCTCTAATAGTAATCCCCTGACCAGATGGCTACCGATGACCTTATTTTTGTGGACGACTAAATGGGCAATCTTTGAGTCTTTAAAGACGTCCGGCGTGCCGCCCGCCTCCGTGTAGGCATCGATCATCAATTGATAATCGTTCATCCTTCTAATTTCCTTATCATTTGTCATTTTCTCCGCTTGGATAGATACGGGTAGGGCAGGGGATACACCTTTCCTTAAAATATGTCCCCACCTCTACCGTGTCTCCCTCTTTCACAATGGTGCCTGAGCAAAGGAGAGAGGTCTTGTCCGCTATTGAAGAAACCTCCTCTCGATGGGTAATCAGTAGCACTGTCGAACCTCTCTTTTTCAACTCCTTTATTAACTTAATGATATGATCCAGGGCTAAAATGTCTATCCCTGAGTCGGGTTCATCCAAGATGGCCAATTTGGGTCTCATCGCAAACACTGAGGCTAACTCAATCCGCTTTCGCTCGCCGCCGCTTAAGGTTTTATCCACCTCTCTGTTTAGATACTCCTCCGGTTTCAGGAGAACAAATTCGAGAGCTTCTTTTATCAAATCATCATTTTTCCCTTTTATGCCGATAGAGAGGTAATCCTTCACTGTCAGGCCTTCAAATCGTGCCGGTTCTTGCCAGGCGAGAGTTAGGCCCATTTTTGCCCTTTGATATACAGGGTGATGGGTCACATCTTCTCCCAGGAAAAAAATTTTTCCCCATTGTGGGGAATAATCGCAACAGCCTATCAACGAAAAGGCAAGGCTCGACTTCCCCGATGCATTTGGGCCCAGAACGGAATGAATGGTTCCAGCTTCGATGGAGAGACTTAAATTGTTTAAGATTTGTCTTCCCTCTAAATTAAGGGAGAGATTTTCTACTTTTAATATTTCCATTTTGTTAAACTGGAGGCTTACAGTGGATCTGTTGCTGTTCCTTCACCTTTTCCTTAATCAATTGGGCAAACTTTAAGGCCAACTCTTTATCCTTATCGATAATGATCATCTCCAGAAGGCTTAGATCTGCAGGAGTTAATTTGATAAAAATCTCCTCCATCCTATTATTACCTCCTGAAAAAGGGTAAAACTATTTTCCATAAAAGAACATCTTTTTTGTGCCGTTCTTTCCTGTATCGAAAAGAATTTTTACTGCCTCTTTTATAGTCCGGACTTCTAATACACGTATTCCCCTGACAGGAATCCCCTGGCCTCTGGGAACTAAAATGGCCTCCCCTTTTCCCAGAACGGCCTGGATCTTCTCGGCCAGGGAGCCGATCCTTCCTACCTTCCCCTTGGCATCCAAAGAACCAGTGGCAAATACGCTCGAGTTCATTTTCAAGTGATGGGTTAAAGCATACATTCCAAGATAGATAGGAAGTCCGAGGCTTCCACCACAGATCCGTTTACATTTCTTGTTTGTATTTCTTATCAAAATATCCGCCCTGGGGCGGAGGAGGGTAAAGGCTGTCCTCATGGCTTTATAAGCCTCTGCATCCAAACAGAGATTTGAGTCAAGGTAGAGTCGTCCATTACCGGATTTCTTTTCGAGAATCAATTTGAAGACTTGACCTTTCTTCCCGTTGAAAGACGGAATCTGGACCAGGATCATTTTAGGTCTCCTGACCTCGCTTCTTTTTTAAATAATCCTCAATGGCCGCATGGAGGGCATCGGCGGCCAGATTGGAGCAGTGCATCTTGATAGGAGGAAGCCCATCGAGGGCCTCTGCCACCATCTTATTCGTGATCTTCATTGCCTCTTCCAGGGTCAAATCTTTTCCTTTCACCATTTCTGTCACCATGGAACTGGTAGCAATGGCTGCTCCACATCCGAAGGTTTTGAACTTAATGTCCTTTATGGTCTCGCTCTCACGATCGACCTTAATGGTGATCTTCATGACATCCCCGCAGACTGGGTTTCCAGCCACACCCACTCCATCCGCATCCTCAATCTCACCTACATTTCTTGGGTGGTAGAAATGATCCATTACCTTTTCAGAATACATCTTTTAGGCCTCCTTTCAGGCGTAATAATGCGGCCTCAATTGCATTCCTTGCCTCGCGGCCATAAAAATAGAGAGTAGAGGGATTGCCGAATTTATCTATAAAATAGGGCAACATGGCCTCCAATACCTCTGGTCTCATTAGTGTGGTTGCAGCATGGTCTAAATATATTCTTTTTATAATAGGAGTTATCCTTTCTTAAAAATTTTAGCTAATGCTATGGACTTTTCATCTTCCTTTTCTGGATTGCTTCTAAAACCCTCTCCAAACTTGCTGGAAGACGATAGATTCTCTTCCCTATGGCATCAGCAATTCCATTTATAATCGCCGGAGCAGTAGCAATGAGAGCGCATTCACCTACCCCTTTCGCTCCGAACGGACCTGTAGGTTCTTTATCCTCAACGATAATGGGTATTACCTCGGGAACATCTTTTGATGTAGGGATAAGGTAATTCACAAAGGAAGTCGTCTTTCCAGGAATGAATTCTTCCATCAGAGCAAATCCAGTTCCCATCGCAACCCCGCCTATAATCTGCCCGATCACATTCTTGGGGTTGATGGCCTTCCCTACATCATGACATGCAATTACCCGATTCACCTTTACTTTGCCGGTTTCCATATCCACCTCCACCTCAGCTACGTGAGTGGCAAAAGCATAGGTAGCATAAGGGACCCCTTTCCCGGTTTCAGGATCGAGAGGAGTTGTTTCAGGATCGAAAGTACCTTCCCCCCTTATTACCGTTCCACATCTTTTAGCAATCTCTTTAATCGGAATGGAAATCCTGGGTGCTCTTCTCGATTTAATCTTTCCTTCTTCAAGAAAGAGATCGTTTTCCCCGATACCAAATAACCTGCTTGCCTCCTTAATCATTTTCCTTTCTAAATCCTTGGAGGCCCTTAGGATGGCATTCCCAGAGATATAGGTTTGTCGACTTGCTGCGGTTGGTCCCGCATCTGTTGTGAAGCCCGTATCGGCATGAATCAGTTGAATCTCATCCGGAGGCAGCCCCAGGGTTTCTGAGGCAATCTGAAGAGCGATTGTATTAGATCCCTGGCCGATATCCGCCACTCCTGTAAAAAGTCGAATTTCACCCTCCGGATGGATCTCTATCTGGGCCGTGGATGGATTTGCAATTCCTGTATATCCGATGCCATACCACATTGAAGAGACCCCAATTCCCCTCTTAATTTTTGGCTCCCTGGACTCATCTTTTCGGCCTCCCCTTGCTTCCTCCGTAAATATCCTTATCTTCTTCAATGTTTCTCCTATCCCAACACTTGCCATAAGGGGTTGACCGGTCGCTGTCTCATATCCCACTTGAAGGGCATTTCTGAGTCGAATCTCGATGGGATCGATCTCCAGGACTCTGGCGAGGATGTCCATCTGGGATTCATGGGCGAATGCGATTTGGGGGACACCAAATCCCCTCATCGCTCCAGACCATGGGTTATTGGTATAAACCATTCGGCTCCTGACCTTCACATTTGGAACCTTATAAGGCCCTGTGGCATGGATGGCTGATCGAATGCAAACCGTTGGCCCATAAGAGGCATAGGCTCCTGTATCCCCTAAGATATCCACCTCCACTGCAGTAAGCGTTCCATCCTTTTTCGCCCCACTCTTATATCTAATCTTTAAAGGGTGGCGCTTTGAAATAACCTGAAAGACCTCCTCGGGGGTATAGATTAATTTCACAGGTCTTTTTAAATGAAAAGTTGCCAGTGCCAGAAAACCCTGAACCGTGAGATCCAGCCTTCCCCCGAATCCACCCCCGGTAGTAGATTGAATAATTCTTACTTTCTCTAATGGCAGGGAGAGAAGGGAGGCAATCTCTTTTTGATCGTAATGGACATTCTGGGTGGGACAGATGACCGTAACTCTTCCCTCCTCATCAATATAGCCAAGGCCGGCATCTGGCTCCAGATAGGCATGATCCACCCAGGTAGTGGTATAGGTTTCTTCAATAATCACTTCAGCCTCTTTAAATCCCGTCTGGACATCTCCCTTCCTCAAATGAAATTCTAAAAGCAGGTTCCCTTTTTCGTGAATCAAAGGTGCATCTATGCTGAGAGCCTCTTCTGGGGATGTGACATGAGGAAGATCTTCGTAGATTACAATAACCTTCTTGGCAGCCTCCTCGGAAGCCTCTGGGTTTTCAGCAGCGATCAATGCCACAGCCTCTCCAACATATCGGACTCGATCTGAAGCAAGGACAGGCTGATCCTTCGTAATCGTCCCCACCAAATTCCTTCCTGGAATATCCTTTGCCGTGAAGATTCTTTCTACTCCTGAAATACAAAGTGCCTCTTCTGTAAGAATCTCTACTATCTTGGCATGAGGTTTTGTACTACGGACGACTTTTAGATGAAGGGGGCTTTCGGAAGGTAGATCTGCTCCATATCTTGCCTGACCCAATACTTTCTCCAGGACATCAACATTTGGAATTCCGATCCCTACATATTTCATGAAGCCTCCTTCAGTTGAATCTCATAGGTTTTATCTCCTCACCCTGCTCATTCCTTCTCCTCTTTTTTCTCTAACAGATTAACAACCTTGTTTATAATAACCGGTATTCTGGCGAGTCTTCCCACTCCTTCTGTATCACAGGCTGTTTTTCCATATTCAGGATCGATGAAATGATAACCGAGCTCTTTCAATTTATTGATATTGGATTGGGTCACCCGATTTGAATACATATTTGGATTCATCGCGGGAGCAATGACCACCGGTGCTCTGGTTGCTAAAACTGCGGTTGAAAGAAGATCATCGGCAATGCCATTGGCTATTTTGGCAATGATGTTAGCAGTGGCAGGAGCAATAAGAAAGAGATCAGCAATATCAGCCAGTGCGACATGAGCGATATTCCACTCCTTTCGTCTTTCAAACATATCTACCCCAACGGGATTCTGAGAGGACACCTGTAACGTAAGTGGAGTGATAAACTCTGTTGCCGATTTCGTCATAATGCAATAGACATTTAGCCTGAAATCCCTCAGCCTTCCAATTATCTCAGGCACCTGCCAGGCTGCAATACTTCCTGTGACACCTAAAACGACTGTCTTTCCAATAAGCACTTCATTATCCCTCATACCGGGATTTAATCAACAGGGACCACGGCTGGAAGAGTTCCGACCAAAGTCAAAACCTGCGGCATAGGAGATTATCTGGTTTGCCTCCTGAATCAGGTTGATAGCTTCCTGCTGAGCCTGAGCCCAGGCCATGATGGTTGGGTTGGCTTGAAGTTTTTCCTGGAGGGATTGTATTTCAGCTATCGCGTCTCCCTTAACGCCTCTCCCGCTTATCCATGCTTCCTGAAATTCCTGCTGTTTTTTCTGAAACTGTTCCAAGAGGAATCTGGCCTCTTGATCCCGCTTGAGTTTTTCCTCAGCAGAATAAAATTTTTGAAATTCTTGAGACAAGGCCAAAACCTTCGCGAATGATTTTGCTTTCTCGACAATGGAATTGCCTGTGAGCATCCCCATGATTTTCTCCTCTTTAGCAACAGCCCGAACTGGAATTAGCTGCAAAGTCTATTCCTAAAATATTGGAGATTTCATTATTGAGGGCAACGAGGGTTTCCTGTAACTTCTTTTGTGCATTTGTCAGATTCCTGATAAGAGGATTCAAATTCATCTCCGCCTCAAGACTTCTTAATCTCTCCATTTTATCTTTCGGTACTCCTTCTCCCCACATCTGGGCCCTCTGAATCGAAAACTGGAGGGACTGGTAGTCGGAGATGAGTTTCTTTGCCCTCAGATCCTTCTTCAATGCCTCCTCCGCTTGCTCAACCGCACGACATTCCTCGCAGTTGGCCAGGGCTTCGCCAAATTCTTTAGCGACCTCTATCACTATATCTCTTGTCACAACCTCTCTGATTGGCTCCATTTGGATACCTCCTTTTTAGCAGCAGCCAGGACCTGCGGTTGGACCACAGAAGGGCGGTGGACTTCCGCCTTTTGAAGACCTTCCCACAGAAAAGCTGCTAAAGACCTGAGCCATCTTCTTGCTTCCACACTTTGGGCAAGTCAATTTCAAACCCTTCTCCTTCTCCGCAATAGAAGCCCGGACCTCTATCCTCTCTTCACATTCTGTACAAATATATTCATAGGTTGGCATGATTTCACCTCCTTAAATCTGGTTCATCTTCTCTTTGACGGCCAAAACCGCCTCTTCTGGCGTTGGGACACCCATTGAAACGACTTCCCCATTTAACGCGATGATAGGTAAAGCCATAGGACCAAAGGAACGGAAAAGACGGGCAATGGGAAGATGGTCCTTCATATCTGCTCCTTTCGTGACATCGAACACCTCTACATGACACGAAAACTCCTTTTCAAGAACCCTTTTGAGATTCTGAATCTCCTCCTCACTCTGTCCGATTGGCCCACAGCAGGCGGAATCCGGGCCACAAGGGAATTGCTGGGGCATCATGAAGATTTTTATTCTTTTCTCATTAGTCGACATATATTTCCCTCCTTTTGATTAAGGTGTCCAATTCCTCGGTATAACCATAACAGGACGGATGTGAGCTCGCGCAATAGCCTCGCTCACACTTCCTATCAGCATTTCTTTTACAGCACTCTTCCCATGGGAACCAAGGATGATCATACAAACATCCTCTTGCTCGGCAATCTTATTGATCTCAACAAAAGGGATCCCCTCTTTCAATATAGTCTTTACTTTATACCCCAGAAACTCAAGCTGCCTTTTTATCCCTTCCAGTCTCTCTGTATCTATTCTATTAAACTCTTCCATTTTGTGTTTAAGGTGTGGGATTAATTTTCTCGTGTCCTGAATATGGACCACCACCACTTCTTCGGTTCTGGCTTCCTTCAATTTTTTTATCATTTGAAGGGCCAATTGAGAGCAGTCGGAAAAGTCTGTGGGGTAGAGAATTTTTCTAAACATCCCCTGACATACAAAGTCACATACCTCTTTATCTTTTTCCTCAACGAATCGAAACTTCTCTATAAGGAGAGGTACCTCTGTATATCTTAAAACATTCTGTGTAATACTTCCAAGTACTGCCCCTTTTACGAAACTCGTCCCGTGAGATCCCATAATAATGAGAGAAACCCTCTCCTTCTTAGCAACCTCAAGGATTTCTTGATATGTGACTCCCACCCGAATTGTGTATTTTCCATTAATTCCATGTTCAGATAATATTTGATCAATGATCTGTTTCATTTTTTCTTCAGCCTGCCCTTTTATCCTCTCTATCCTTTTTTCGTCTATATCAATCCAACGCGCTGCCTTCATTGGATTGATATTGTGAACTAAAACAACCTCTTCGATCCCCACTCTTTTCAGATCCGGGATACATTCAAGCACTTTATTGGCATGAAGGGAAAAATCCGTGGGAAAGAGTATTTTTCTAAACACTGCATTCTCCTTTGTTGAGATGAGCCAACCTCCTTTAGAAGATATTA
Organism: uncultured bacterium; assembly: GCA_938045955.1. Lineage (GTDB taxonomy): Bacteria > Desulfobacterota > BSN033 > BSN033 > UBA1163 > CALIBK01. The sequence continues at coordinate 19,247 of CALIBK010000038.1, forward strand.
TAGAGATATCCTGCAATCACACAGCCTAAAAAACTCATCCCCACATAGAGGGTTAAGACCCTTGGTTTAAAAACGCCGGAGAGCATGGCGATGGAAGGTAGAGATAGCCCTGGTCCTCCAAGAAGGTAAGACAGGGTTGCCCCTCCACCCATTCCTTTATGGATGAGGGCCAGCGCCGTTGGAACTTCAACATAGGTGCAAACATAGGCTAAAATGGCTACCACCGATGCGATGAGAACTGAATTCAGTTGCTCACCCCCGACAAGGCTCACCACTAAGTTCGTCGGGAGAAGCACCTTTATTGCCCCCGCAATAATGACGGCAAGAACGAGGTAGTAGTTCAGTTGAAGAAAGAAATCCCAAGCGCTCTGGATAAATCTAACCATCCCCTGGCGAAAGGTGAAAGCCATATCCCCTGTGGGAAGGACAAAGCATGCTCCTGCCGCATCCGTGGAAACCTCCGTGACATCAGGAAGATGCCAGAAACCATCCTTATCACGATCTAAGATTCCCGCTTCTCCAAGGAGAAAGAGCTTTTCCTCTTCTCCCGGGGCCAATTTCTCAGTGGGCAATCTGCCCGGGTTTTTAGAGAGGGCCATTGCAATTTTAAAGGCGAACTGCTGAAGGTCTGATGGAAGGTTAGGGGTAACGCTCAACTTTACAAATCTTCTCAAAAATCTCTCTCTCCTCTGCCAGTAGGAGAGGACCCCTCCCACGGCGAGGGCAATCCCGAAAGTCCCAAGAATCCTGCCAATGGCGAGCTTCCATCCAAGAATTCCAGCCGTCATAAAAACGGCAGGGATATTCAGCATGGGTGCCGCGATAAGGAAAGCCATGGTCGGTCCCAATGGAATTCCAGCCTCCACCAATCCTGCCAAAACAGGGACAATCCCACAGGAGCATATCGGAATGACGGCTCCTGCTGTGGCAGCAGCCAGATTGGAACCTATACCGCCTGTTCCCATCCTCTTTTTTACTTTTCCCCAGGGGACAAAAACAACAAGAGCAGCTGCGATAAGCATTCCCACGATCCAGTATTGAAAGAGCTCCACAAGAACCGCAGCTCCTTTAATATAGATAAACCAGAGCACCTGTGGAATATTCCAGGAGAGTGGGGTCTCGATTTCAATGAGCCTTGCCTCCTCGCCTGTGACGCCCTTTGGCTGGAGAAGTCCATAATAGTAAAGCGAGCTCATAGAAAGATCCTGTGTATAGACATAGAGAACCCCGCTTATATAGAGAAGCGTAACTGCTAATAAATAGATCCATTCCTTTTTAGTTGGTTTTCTAAACATGTGCATTTACTCCTTTCGATGTTCCCTTTGATGCCCGGTTGAATTTAACGTTTCCTTATGATTTTCTTCATTAATTTTGAAAATTTTGGATTGTTGTAACCTATCACACACCGACCATTCTTCCTCAAGCTCAGCCTCAATTTGAGTCTCTGGCAATCCTCATCAAACACCGGCCCCTTCAGACACTCCTGTATCCCTTTAATCAATTGGTGGAGTAAAGGGATTGGCTGACGAGGAATCGAATAGCTCACCCACGTCCCCTCTCTTGAATCCTCAACCAAACCGGCTCTTTTCAGAATATTGAGATGCCGAGAAACTAAATACTGAGGTAATTGGAGGGAGTCCACAATCTCACAAACGCAGATAGGCTTTTTGCAGTTTACCAGGAGTTTCATGACCCGAATCCGGGTCTCGTCAGAAAGGGCCTTGAATAATTCTACTTCGGGTTTCATAAGTTTATATGTACATAATTACATATTTTTTAAAATCTGTCAAGGGCATTCTTTAAGCAATGATTATGCACATCAAGAAGGATGGTGGGTGATGGGGAATAGAATGTTAAGGGAGTGGAATCAAAAGGATTCTCATGATTCCCTTTTCATGACATCGTTAACACAACATCCATTAGATTATAGCCTGGGCTTGAATTTCTCTTTTCAGAGAAGTGGTTTTTTTGTATTCCTCAGATTCCTCCTTCAAATAGACATTTTTCCAATAGGGATCCATCAGTTCGGCCAGTCGCTCATCAAATTCGATCAGACCCTGATGAACCGTTTCATCCTGAAGCCATCTCTCTGTATCCTCATCCTCGGGCCTGGGCTGATACTGGCGGATGATTTCAAGTGCGGTTTTATGATGATCCCTGATGGGACAGGGTCTGAGGAGATTCCCCATCTCGTTGCCTACTCGTGCATAGGCATATTGATCCTGCCATTTTCGGATAGCCTCAAAGAAGGGCTGATCGTAGATGGTATTGAGGTTTCCTCCATTCTGGTAGACCTCAAAGATATTGACAGGAGAGAATTGATAATAGGGACATGGCATGACCCACCCGTTTCCATCGATGTAGAAGTAGCCCCCCTCTCTTCCTGCTGCAATACAGCCATCCGCCAGAGGACCGCTATTCCAGAAATCCACATAGAATAGTCTTTTCTTCCAGAGAAGCTCCCGCTCACGCTCCAGAAGCCTAAGCCTCTGCTCCGGCGTGATCATCAGATCCAGGCTGTAGTCCCTGCCAATCGGCATGTACTGAAAAACCCATGCAAGGGTGGCCTTCTCCTTGTTAAAGTAGAAATCTATGAACTCATCACTTGTGAGGAGATCGCAGTTATGCCTCATGGGGGTAACTGCAATGCCAAAGGGAACACCTTCTTCCCTCATGACTTCGAATGCCTTAAGTATCCTATGGAATACCCCCTTTCCCCTTCTATCATCCGTTTCCTTTTCGAAACCTTCGATTGAAACCTGTGGCAATATGTTTCCAAGTTCGGCCATCCTCCTTGCCATCCCCCTGTCTATGAGGACACCATTCGTGTACATAAAGAATAAGGTATCTAAATGTCTCTCTGCCAGATCAAGTATATCATTCCCCTGACTTCTGTAAATGGTTGGCTCTCCACCTACCCATGCAATGTAATGGGATCCCCATAACTCCGTCTTCTCCCTCATAATCCTGTCCAGGATAGGAAATGGAATTGTTCCGCCGGATCCAGCATGGGATTTTGCATAACATCCCTTGCAGCGTAGATTACACCTCTGGGTAGGTGCAATTACCAGAAACCCAGGTGGCCTTCTTCCATATTTTGCCTTGAAATTTTCCCTTATATCTCTGGTCATTCCTGTTGGTTCGAGGATCAACTCCTGGATCAAAAGGGTGCTTGCCCTGGTTACGGCATTTTTTGAATAAAGGCCTTCTTCTATCCTGTTCAGAACAGTATCGAGGAGATTTAATGCAATCTGTAGTTTTTCCATCTGAACGAGGATCGGCCTTCGGTCAGGATTTTTTTGGATGAGGTATTCATAGGCAGCCTGACGGGCCTTCCTCACGAAGAGATTCCGAACCTTCGGGATGTGGTGAATCAGGCTCCCGGCATGGGAAGTAAGGTAAGTCACCAGACTTTCAAACCCATATCTCTCCATAACTTCCCACCTCCTTTGATAAAGGTAAAGGACAACTGGTTAAACCTACCCCTTCTATAAATTCACATATACTTAATCAAACACCGACATATTTCTCAAACCGTTCAAGTCGCGTTTCCATAGCCTGCATTTCTTCATAGGCTATCTTTGCTTCTCTGGCTGGATCCGTATTCTTAGAGATTCGAACCATGTGGTAAGAGAAGTCCCAGTTCCTGTTATTCGAATTCAAAAGGCTCTTTTTAATTTTAATAATATATTTATATCTGAATAAACAATTATATTAAAACCTAAATTGAGCGATTTTTCACCATTGATTGAATCAAATATACTGGATTCCTGCTTCCGCAGGAATGACGACTGCCACCCGATGAATGAAAACGTCATTCCCGTGAAAACGGGAATCCAGAGTGGTTATCTTTAAATAATACCAAGAATCGCTCAATTTAGGTAAAAGAAAAATTTTTTATCTTTCTCCGATAGTTTTCTTAATTGCTTTCTTCTTAACCCACTATTTTTAAACAATTTAATGTACCAAAAGGATTTTCTGCAAAATCAACACAATTAGGATCGTTTTGCCACTCACCGTCCACCAGGAACCGGTATTCATATCGGCCCGGGTTGAGATTCAGGGATATTTTCCATAGTCCCTTCCTATCACGCTTCAAAGGGTGTGAAGAGATGTTCCACTCGTTAAAATCTCCTGCCAAGAACACACTCTGTGCAGAGGGGGCAAACAAATTGAACTCGGTTTTCTTGGTTTTCTGTTTCTTACTCGACGGTTTCACCATATTTTATCACTTCCTTTCCCAAGTGCCTTTCCTTTGGATCTGCAATCGCTACTGCAGGCCGTAATGGAGCTATAATCTCCTCCTTTACCTCAAAATACTTTTGGCGGAACCTCAAAGCAACATTCACAAGACTGATAAGCACTGGCACTTCAACTAGAGGGCCAATGACTGCTGCAAAAGCCTGACCTGAGTTAATGCCAAACACAGCCACAGCTACAGCAATGGCAAGTTCAAAGTTGTTTGAGGCAGCAGTAAACGAGAGCGTAGCACTCTGTTGATAATTAGCTCCAAGCTTCTTGCTCATAAAGAACGAAACCAAAAACATGAGCACAAAATAGATAA
>CALIBK010000039.1 GCA_938045955.1 uncultured bacterium
AAGGCTAACAACTTCTGGTACATTAATTTCTACTTTCATAGGCGCTTCTCCTTTCTTTTTAGGTTTTGGGTCAAATCCTATTTAAAAGGAAAAGCGCCTTTCTTTCAATCTCAGAATTTACACAAAATATTATACACTACCGTGTGTGTTTAAGACCAAAAATACAGAGAATAAGACCATTCCTATGAATGGGACAGTGTTTGAGATGCTGAAAGAGAAGGCGAAAGTCAGGTCCGTTAGAACGACTCTCGTTTTTTACAATGAATTGCACAAACCCCATTTAAAAACCAGTGTGGACCATGCCTTCCAGAAAGCTTTAAAAAAGGCAGGAATAAAGGACTTTCGGTTTCATGATCTTCGGCACACTTTTGCAACCAGGCTGATTCAGGCAGGTGTAGACTTCTATAAGGTTCAGAAGTTACTTGGTCATAAAACTTCCCAGATGACCATGAGGTATGCTCATCACTATCCAGAATCTTTGAGGGATGCTATGGAAATTTTAGAAAAAAAGTGTCACAATTTGGTCACAATTAGGGATAAGACGGTTGGGGATAGTTTTGTAATTACTTGAAATATTAAGATAATGCCGGCGTAGCTCAGCGGTAGAGCAACTGATTCGTAATCAGTAGGTCGAGGGTTCAAATCCCCCCGCCGGCTCCAATGATTCTCGCTCAAAAATTACTCCACTAAGATTACCCCATAAAAATTTCTTTCTTCCTCGTGAGACCGGATGACGTGAATAGGGAAGCCGTTCTCTCTCGCGGTTTTATACACATCAATGCCACAGGCTTCCATTGAGGGGCGAGCCCTCTCTCCATGTTTGCAAAGGCTTTCTGTATTACACTCCTTACACAGGCGGCAGGGACCTGCTCCCATACTCCATGCCTTGTAATATCCGTCCAGAAAGATTTCGATTTCAAGACCTACCACAGCCTGATTAAAATTGAAATTTTTCATCTTCTCTTTATCTCTTTCTTTTTTATATTGGAGATGAAGTAATATGGCTTTTTCATATGAATCTATTATTTTTCGGGTCTGGGATGGAGAGGGAGTATAAGGGGGACAGGAGAGTCTTTCGCCGTAGCCAGGACAACCAAACTGACATTTCATTCTTACCCACTCCGCTGTGACAATGGAGCGAGGATCAATCACCTTTGCTCCGGTCATCCCTAACTCGATGGCTTTTTGACAATATAGCTTTAAATTCTTCATCTTTCTCCTCCGTGTAAGAAAGGTCTATTTTAATTTAAAATACCAAATCATAAAGCTTTTTGTAAACCCTTATTTGGAGATATAATTATTAAAATCAGGATCGATCCGTTTGAGTAGAATCCGTAATGATGTTAAAATTAGCCAGGAAATTATTAACCGGTCTAATGATATTTCATAGGAGATAAAAAATATGAAGATACGACCTTTCTTTTTTCTTTTCCTATTTTTTGCTGGAGTAACAGGGATCCTCTTTTTATTTCCTTCCTGTGCAGTCAATCCAGTGACAGGGAGACAGGAACTCATGCTTTTGAGCGAAGAGGATGAGATTCGTTTGGGTCGGGAAACGGATACCGAAATCATCAAGCAATATGGCCTTTATGAAGATTCAAAATTAAGTGGGTATCTTAATGAGATCTGTCAGCGAATTGCAAAGGTTTCGCATCGCCCTCAATTGAATTATCAATTAAAGATTATTGATGCCTCGGTCGTGAATGCCTTCGCCGTTCCGGGAGGTTTTCTTTACTTCAGCCGAGGGATCTTAGCCGCATTGAATAATGAGGCAGAGCTTGCAGGAGTGATGGGTCATGAGATCGGACACATTGCTGCCCGCCATTCTGCCCAGCAGTATAGCAAAGCCCAATTGGCTCAAATTGGTTTAGGATTGGGTTCCATAATTATAGATTCCCCAATTTTAACCGGGTTGGCACAGTTTGGGGTAGGGATGCTCTTTCTTCGATTCAGTAGAGAGAACGAAAGAGAGGCAGACCGTCTGGGAGTCGAGTATGCGAGTAAGGCCGGATACGATGCTTCGCAGCTGGCCAATTTTTTTGAGATGTTGAATCGGATGAATCCGGGTTCGGATAGAAGTGGGCTTCCAGGCTGGTTCTCCACACATCCAAGCCCTGAGGACCGAATTCCCATGGTTCGGACGAACGCTAAGGAATGGCAACAGAAACTTTCTTTCAGGGAATATAAAGTGGACCACGAGAGATATTTAAAAAAGATCGATGGCCTCGTTTATGGAGAAGATCCCCGTCAGGGATATGTGGCCGATCAGACCTTTTATCATCCGGTCTTAAAATTTCAATTTCCAGTCCCTACTTCGTGGAAAGTAAGGAATAAACCTTCTCAAGTGGAAATCATTAATGAATCAGGAGATGCCCTGATTCTCTTTTCGATTTCCCCTCATCCTTCGGCAAGAGAGGCTGCAAGGTCCTTTATATCCAAAAATCGACCCATCGTGATTCAATCCGAACCGATTGAGATCCAAGGGTTTTCTTCTTATCGGCTCCTCTCAGAGGTTCGAACTCAGAAGGATGCCCTTCGGATCCTTTCTTACTTCATCGAAAAGGACAAAAAGGTCTTTGTATTCCATGGGGTCAGTACCCCCGGTCGATTTCCAAATTATGTAAGGGTCTTCGAAACGAGTATCCATGGATTTAAAGAATTAAGTGACCCGAGGAAAATAGAGGTTTCTCCCCAAAGGATTAGAATTCGTCGGGTTGAAATGACGGATAAAATCGAGTCTCTCCTTCATTCCTATGGTGTTCCTGAAAAGAAAATAAAAGAAAATACGTTGATCAATGGGTTGAGTCCCGGTCAACTCGTTCCTTCCCATTCTTTCATTAAGGTTATCGAGAAGGGTTCATAAATTATTTTTCTATGATAGGTGAGATGAAAATCAGGCCCCTCGTCAGAGAAGATAGGGATAGATTGAGAGAGATTCTCCTTCGAACCCAGGTGTTTTATCCAGAAGAGATTGAAGTGGCAATGGATCTGATCGATACTGTTCTTAACCGTTCAGATCAGAAAGATTATGAAGTCTACTGCTTCGTGGATGAAAAGGATCTCCCTTTAGGATATATCTGTTTTGGTCCTATCCCGATGACCAGAGGTGCCTTTGACCTTTACTGGATTGTGGTGGATCCCAGATATCAGGGCAACAGGATTGGTTCAAGGCTTTTAGATTTCATAGAAATGAAAGTTAGAAATTTAAATGGAAGGATGATTCTGATCGATACCTCCTCTCTTCCTTCCTACGAAAAGGCTCAGAGGTTCTATCAGGGCAAAGGATATCAGGAGGTGGCCAGAGTTCCTGACTTTTACTGGCCCGGGAATGATCGGATCACCTATTGTAAAAAGCTCAGGAATGGAGATTAGGGATTGAAAAATATAGGGGGAGACCATGGAGAAGAGAAGAATCGGTGTATTGACAGGGGGAGGCGATTGTGCCGGGTTGAATCCAGCCATTAAATGGGTGGTCAAGACTGCTCTTGATGATCGACTCCGAAAGACAAGGAAGATAGAATATGAGGTTCTGGGAATCCGAGACGGATGGAAGGGGCTGATTTATCCAGAAGGGGATGATGATTTTTTAGGGCCGAGGATTCTCACGCTTACTGAGGAAATGGTCAGGACCTGGGATCGCTACGGAGGAACAAATCTTGGAACGTCCCGGACCAATCCTTTTGATCCCAAGAATGATCGCTCTCAGATTGTTTTAGAAAATCTTGAACGGTATCGTATTGATTACCTGGTGGCCATCGGGGGCGAGGATACACTCGGGGTGGCCAATAAACTTTATCGCCAGGGGGTTAAAGTTGTTGGAATCCCAAAAACCATTGATAAAGACCTATCCGGTACGGATTATACCCTCGGGTTTGAAACCGCTCTTAATGTCATTACAGAAGAGATTGACCGGTTAAGAACCACTGCAGGGTCTCATAAAAGAATTTTCGTCGTTGAGACTATGGGGCGGCATGCCGGTTGGTTGGCTCTTGAGGGAGGAGAGTCCAGCGGCGCCTATATTATCCTTATCCCTGAATACGACTTTGAAATGGAGAGAGTCTATGAATTGGTCTTAGAGGGAAGAAGGAAAGGGACTCGATACGATATAATTGTGGTAGCAGAGGGAGCCAAGCCAAAAGGAGGAAGTGAGATTCTAAAAGAGGAAGGAGTAGATAGTTTCGGCCATAAAATATTGGGAGGAATAGGAGAATATTTGGCCAAAGAGATTATGAAATCCACAGGGATTGAAACGCGAAGTATTACATTGAGTCATCTCCAGCGGGGAGGAGCTCCCTGTGCCTATGACCGCAGAATGGGAAGGTATTTTGGAATTGCAGCGGTGGATTTAATCGTGAATGAGGATTTTGGTAAAATGGTCAGCTACCGAAACGGAAGGATTACCTCTGTGGGGCTTGAGGAAGCAGTGGGAAAGTTGAATTTGGTGGATGTGGAGACTCAATATGATACGGAGCGATATAATGGGCGAAGGACTATCTTAAAATATTAAAACCTAAATTGAGTGATTTTTCGTCATTCATTGAATCAAATATACTGGGATTCCTGCTTCCGCGGGAATGACGACTGCCACCCAATGAATGAAAATGTCATTCCCGTGAAAACGGGAATCCAGAAGGGGTTTATCTTTAAATAATACTAAGAATCGCTCAATTTGGGTAAAAAAAAAGACGGGTCAATGACCCGTCTTTTTTGTGATCTATTAGTATTCTGGAGGCATGGGCGGAGGAGGCGTTTCCTTCTTGGGTTTCTCGACAACTCCTGCTTCTGTGGTGATGAGCAGGGAAGCAACCGAAGCCGCATTCTGTAAAGCAAGTCGCACGACCTTTGTTGGGTCGATGATTCCTGCCTCCATCATGTCTGTAAATTCCTCTTTGTCCGCATCGAACCCGAAGGCTCCTTTCTCTTCTTTGACTTTCTCCACGATGACAGAACCCTCTTTTCCCGCGTTCTCAGCAATTTGACGTAGAGGTTCCTCGAGCGCCCGTTTGACGATATCCACACCTATTTTTCGATCTCCTTCCAGTTTCAGTTTATCCAATGCTGGAAGGCACCGAATGTAAGCCACTCCACCCCCGGGGACAATACCTTCTTCAACGGCTGCCCGGGTGGCGTGAAGGGCATCTTCCACACGGGCCTTTTTCTCTTTCATCTCGGTTTCAGTGGCTGCACCCACCTTGATGACTGCGACCCCTCCTGCCAGCTTTGCCAATCGCTCCTGAAGTTTCTCTCGATCGTAATCCGAGGTCGTCTCATCGATCTGGACTCTAATCTGTTTGATCCGACCTTCGATGGCAGAGGGTTTTCCGGCCCCTTCCACGATCGTCGTATTGTCCTTATCAATGACCACCTTCTTGGCCTTCCCCAGATCCTCAAGTTTTAGGTTTTCAAGTTTGATTCCTACATCCTCAGAGATCGCTCGACCCCCTGTCAGAATGGCAATATCCTCTAACATTGCCTTTCTTCTATCTCCGAAACCAGGGGCTTTTACGGCAGCGCATTTCAGGGTTCCCCTGAGTTTATTGACGACTAAGGTGGCAAGTGCTTCTCCTTCAACATCTTCTGCAATGACCAGAAGAGGTTTGCCGGTCTTGGCTACACTCTCTAAGATTGGGAGGAAGTCCTTCATATTGGAGATCTTTTTTTCATAGATCAGGATATAGGGATCTTCCAGAACGGCTTCCATCTTTTCTGGGTCGGTCACAAAGTATGGCGAGATGTATCCTCGATCGAACTGCATGCCCTCTACGATCTCGAGTGTCGTTTCCATCGATTTAGCTTCTTCTACAGTAATCACTCCTTCTTTGCCTACTTTCTCCATAGCTTCGGCAATGATTTTCCCGATCGAGGGGTCATTATTAGCCGAAATGGTTCCGACCTGCGAAATCTCTTTTTGGTCTTTCACAGGTTTAGAAAGTTTTTTCAGTTCTTTGACCACTTCTTCAACCGCAGCATCGATTCCTCTTTTTAAATCCATGGGATTAGCCCCAGCTGCCACCATCCGGTTTCCTTCTTGATAGATCGCTTGGGCCAAAACGGTTGCTGTGGTGGTTCCATCTCCTGCGGTATCCGAGGTTTTACTCGCAACCTCTTTCACCATCTTGGCCCCCATGTTCCGGAAATGATCCTCCAATTCGATTTCTTTGGCGACTGTGACTCCATCTTTAGTCACGGTAGGAGAGCCAAAAGATTTTTCAAGGACCACATTTCTTCCTCTTGGTCCAAGGGTGACTTTCACGGCTTCAGCAAGAATGTTAACTCCTTCAAGGATGGCATTTCTTGCTTCTTGACCAAACTTTAACTCCTTTGCCATTGATCATACCTCCTTTCAAAGTTTTAGTCCCTTTTATTCCAAGATCGCCAGGACATCATCCTCTTTCATGATCAGATATTCTTCCCCATCAATTTTCACTTCGGTCCCTGCGTATTTGGAGAAGAGGATTCGATCGTTTTTCTTCACTTCGAGAGGGATCTTGGTACCATCTTCTTTAATTTTTCCATCACCCACCGCAATGACTCTACCTTCAATGGGTTTTTCTTTCGCAGTGTCTGGAATGATAATCCCTCCCTTTGTTTTCTCCTCTTCCTCCAACCTCTTAACGATTATTCGATCATGAAGGGGCCTCACGTTCATACAAAAACCTCCTTTCCTCTTAAAATTTTATTCTGCCCGGAATCGGGACATTAAGAACACCTGGGGATTTTAAGGAAGAATTAAAAACCAAAAAAAAATTAAGTATCGAATTCTATTTTGTCAAGGCTCTCAAGGGTCACCGGGATACTACAATTCGGTCAAATTTATTTTAACTTATTGATATTTAAAGATATTTTAATATTTGATTTTACCTTAAAACAAAATTATTTTTATGTTTGGAAGTCCCAAAATCAGGAAAGGGGAGGGGGATAAAAATGACTAGCGTAAAGACCAAACGATTAGAATCTCTAAAAAAAAGGGGGAACTTCCCTATATCGAAAAAGAAGATAGGTCGGGTTCGGAGACAAGAGGGGGAAAAATTAAAAAAGGAGATTCAATTATTAAGGGAGAACCTGGCTTGCAAGGAGGCTGAATTAAATCAACTCAAAGAACAGCTGAGATATAAAAATCAGCAATTGGCCTCCAAAGATTTGGAATTCGAAAGTTATAAAAAGATTTCCGAAGAAAAGATTATTTTGCTTGAGGCAAAGATTAAGGAACTTGAATCGAAACTCAAAAAATCCACTTCCTCTAAAGAATAAAAAAGGGGTGCTTTCTAAAGCACCCCATGGAAAGTATGAAGATGTTGGTATTATCAACAGGATTATTCAACTTTAATTTTGATCTCTTTCTTTTTAGCCTCTTCAGATTTAGGGAGCGTGATTTTCAAAACACCATTTTTATAGGAAGCACTGATTTTGTCACTTTGAACCTCTCGGGGAAGTCTAATGGACCGAGTGAAGGACCCGTAGCTTCGCTCAATGATATGATAATTTTCCTCTTTTTCCTCTTTTTCCTGTTTCTTTTCTCCTTTAATTGTCAGAATGTCGTTCGCCAGTGAAATGTCGATATCCTTTGGATCGATTCCCGGAATTTCGGCTTTCACCACAAAATCGTTTTTTGTCTCAGAGAGATCCAGAGAAGGTAACCATTCACTGGCCTCTTCCACCCTCCATCTCGGTCTTTCCTCAAAGAACGAATCCCAGAGTCGATCCATCTCCCTACGCATCCTTTCTAATTCTTTGAATGGTCTCCATATCGTTAACTCTTTTGCCATAGGTCATCCCTCCTTTTGATTAATTTAAAATCCAACCAAAAAATAATCCCTTTTTTTGGATTGTCAAGCAAAAATATAATCCCTCACCCATGAAGGGAGAATAGGCCTGAATCCATTCGCATTCCAGGGATTTCGAAAATACTCTGTCAAATGAATATGATGAGAGCTCTGAAAAAGTCCCTGGAAGCCTGCGGAGGTAGGGTTTCTCCTGATTCCCACCCTTTACGGAGAGATTACTCTTTTATTCGAATTTCAGACTCAGGATTTGTGAGAAGGTCCCCGAAATCTCGGGATGGGGAGATATTCGACAGAAGGGGTATGCCTAACCGGTTGAGGGTAAAGATTCATCAACTCATAGAGTTCTGAGGGAATTTCTTTACTGACATGGAGGCCCAATTTTTTTGCTTCCTCATAAGTGATGGGATAGTCATGGGTCCATCTTCCTTCTGTAAGGATTCGTGCAATTTCTTCAGCCTTTTCACTGGGGTATTTGTCTCCTAAGAGGAATTTCACCTGTTCCCTTAATTGGTCAATCGCCTTCCTTCCCATATCGGCGAGGATCCATGTCCGATCATCAATCTCTGCAACAGGTTTATTTTCGAGGAGTTTAAGAAGGGATACAGCCGGGTATTCTCCCAATTGGGGGTCTACTGGTCCAAGAACGGCATGTTCCCCCATCACGATTTCGTCAGCCGCTAAAGCAATCAGGGTACCGCCGGACATGGCATAGTGAGGGACAAAAGCGGTGACTTTAGCCGGGTGGAGTCGAATCGCATAGGCGATTTGATAGGAGGCTAATACGAGTCCTCCAGGGGTATGAAGAACAATATCGATTGGAATCTCAGGATCGGTCATATGGATTGCCCGGATGACTTCCTCCGAGTCATTGATATCAATATATCTTAAAATAGGAAAACCGAGGAGGTTCATGGACTCCTGTCGGTGGACCAAAAGAATCACCCTTGAATTTCTCTTCTTTTCGAGTTTAAGGAGGCATCTTTGGCGATTCGCCTGAAGAAAACGTTTTTTTAAAAGGGGTTGTAAAGCCGCCACCATAAAGAAAATCCAGAAAAGACTCGAGATATCAAACGCCATCTCTTTTTCCTCCTTTGAAACCTAAAGGTTAAGTGTTTATATCATAAAAAAGGATCAAATCGCAAACTTTCGTTAACAAAACGTCTCATCGCCTCTTGACAAAATCAAAAAAATGATTATTTTTGGGTTGAAAAATTAAGCAAAAATTGATTTGAAAGGAGGGATCGGTGATGGTATGGGAGATTGCTCCTTGGAGACCCTTTAGAGAATTAGACCGAATCAGAAGGGAGATGGACCGGCTATGGGATTCGTTCTTTGAAAGAAGACCTTCGAGAGTGGAGGAGGTTTCAGAGTGGTTCCCTTCGCTCGATGTGTCTGAGACGGATACCGATTATATTGTAAAGGTGGAGGTTCCTGGGATTGATCCTAAAGACATGGATATCTCCCTGACGAACAACACGCTCACCATCAAGGGGGAGAAGAAACAGGAGAAGGAAGAGAAGGATGAGAATTATCACCTCATCGAGCGAAGCTATGGGTCCTTCACTCGTTCCATTCGAATCCCGAGCCAGGTTCAGAGTGATAAAATCAATGCCACCTATAAAAATGGGGTATTGAAGATCACCCTTCCAAAAACCGAAGAGGCAAAAAAGAAAGAGATAAAGATCCAAGTTGAATAATTCGGTCAGCCTATTGGCTGTCCTCTGAAGGGCACCCTCGGCGGGTGCCCTTTTTATTAAGAGCCTCAGAAATGCCTGACTATTTAACATTGATCCAGTCAAAAGCCTTTCGTGTTATCCCAGGAATTGATTACAATAGAGTTTCCTATGAGCTCAGGGAAAAAGGGGAAGGATCTTTTCTTCTCTATGAGATTGTGATAAAGGAGAATGAGCGATGGGAGTACTTAAGAGATTATGTTTATCCCAGGCTGGTAAGATATCTTAAGGAGAAAGGATTGGATCCTTCCTCAGGGGAAGGGGTGATAGTAGCCGTTTTTTTTAAAGAAAAGGTCTATTTCCTTCGGGGAGTTGAGTTTTTTAAAATTTTCTGTGAGATGGAAGGCCTTAATTTTTCAGCTTTCCATTTTAGAGTATTAAGGTGGCTTTCTGAATTACCTCTCCAATGAAGACTTCTGGGGACCGAAAAATTTTTGATAGAATGAGCATAGGGAGATAAGGAATCAATGTCGGGAGTTGAGAATTTAATCAACTCATTCTTATCTTTTAAAATATTTCTTCCTTTTATCCCCTTTTTTGTGGCTTTTGATCCACTGGGGATTCTTCCTATTTTTGTCACTCTTACTTCAGAAATGGCCGAAACGGATCGTAGAAAGGTGATTCGACAATCCACCCTCACGGCTTTTCTTGCTGGGTTAGGTTTTCTCTTTGCAGGCCGTTCTATCTTCAGGTTGCTTGGAATCACGATTTCAGATTTCAAAGTTGCAGGGGGAATCCTTCTCTTTATTTTAGCCATTGTGGATTTAATTTTCTCAGAGAGAACCAGAACCTTCCCTAAAGAGACCTTGGGAGTGGTTCCCATCGGAATCCCCCTGATGGTTGGGCCTGCAGTCCTTACATTACTTCTGATCAGTGCCCCGGCATATGGATATTTTTCTACGATCCTCTGTTTCATTCTAAATCTTCTCCTCACCTGGTTTGTCTTCAGCCATTCCTCTCAAATTATGAAATATTTGAAAGAAGGAGGAACAAAGGGGATTGGAAAGGTTTTTGCCCTCCTTCTGGCTGCCTTTGCGATGATGATGATTCGAACTGGAATAATGGAGTGGGTAGAAGCCATCCATCGACCGTAATACCCTAATCGATGGAATAAGAAATGGAAGAAAAAAATTTTAAAGAATTGGAAGAAGCCAAGGAGAAAAGAAATTTTGTAAGAGCTGCAAAGATTGCAGAAGATTTAGGGATGTCCCCAGAGGAGGTTAAAAAGCTTCAGCTCCAGGCTATTAAACAATTTATCGTGGAGTACCGAAATCCTCAAGGTGCCATAACCCTTCTTAAAGAATATCAATTAAATCGAGAAGAATTAAATCATTTCCTGCAGGAGATTCTTCGAGAATTGAAAGAGAGAGGAGATAATGAGAGGAGGCAATTCGACATCCAAACGATGGACTATTTGACCCTCGAGAAATGGATTGATCAATATTTAAAAAAAGTTAATAATTTTATTAAATTATAAGAGAATTCCTGCCCAATCTTGACAATTTAAAGGTGAATGACTAATTTTTAATTGGAATTTTATTTTTGGTTACCTATCAGTTTATCTAAATCATTCAATTTTTAAAATCCTCTTTTTAAACCATTCTTAAATTTTATCGAGGAGGTGGTTTCATGTTGAAACGAATCAAAGGTGTCCGTAGGGTGTTGTTTTCTGCGTTCATGGCAATCTCTTTTCTTCTGCTCACTCCGGTTCTGAGTTTAGGGGATCAGAAGACTGATGAAGGGAAGAAACCAGAAAGGTTAATAGAAATGGCCGTTGAATATCCCGTGGTGGTCGTGGCTCCAAAAGAAGAGGTGAGTATGGATATCATTTTTCATAATCGAGGACGCTCTAATGAGGATGTAGAGGTCTGGATTGATTCACAGCCGAAGAACTGGAAGGCAAAGATTAAGACCTATCGTTATGGAATTAGAGGGGTTCATGTTCCTTCGGATCAAACCAAAACGATTACCTTTGAAGCCACTCCTGAGAAGGAAATGAAATTGGGTGAATATAAGTTTGAGATTAAAGGAAGGACGGTGGATGGGAATTTTAATTTTCACAAGACCATCTTAGTGAAGGTAGAGGAGAAAGAAAAGGGAACGGTTGAGGCGAAAGGGGTGAAATTGACCACCTCCTATCCTGTCCTTCAAGGTCCCTCGGATGCAAAATTTGAATTCTCGATGGAAGTTGAAAGCAAATTGGACAAGGAAGCCGTTTTCGATCTTTCCGCCCAATGCCCGGAAGGATGGATCGTCAATTTTAAACCCCGATGGGAAGAGAAATATTTCTCAAGTATCCGACTGAAAGCGAATCAAAGTGAAACCGTTGCAGTGGAAGTGAAACCGATGCCACTGGCAAAAAGTGGAGAGTATCCTATTACGATTCGAGTCAGTTCTGGAGATGCCCGAGCCGAGGTAAAATTAAAAATCATTATTACCGGGACCTACGCTCTTGAAGCCGGGACTCCTACAGGTCTTCTCTCCTTAGAAGCAAGGCAGGGAAAACCTGCGAATATCTCTTTTTATATCAAAAATACTGGAACCGCTCCAAATCGAGATATTAAATTTGTCTCATTTAAACCTGAGAACTGGAAGGTGGAGTTTAATCCTGAAAAGATCCCCGCCATTGAGCCTGGGGATCTGAAACAGGTTGAAGCCATCATTACTCCCTATGAAGAGGCTCTGGTTGGGGACTATTCCGTAGGGGTGAGCATAGAAGGGGAGAAGGTCAAGAAGAATCTGGAATTCCGTGTTACAGTCCGGCCTTCGACGGCATGGGGCTGGATCGGGATTGGAATTATTATTGTCGTGGTAGGAGGTCTTGCAGGATTGTTCCGCTGGTTGGGGAGGCGATAATATGGAGAATCGAATTGTGATAGAAACGGAGGAACTGACCAAGGTTTACAACAGTGAGGTGGCAGTCGATCATCTTACCTTCCAGGTCAGAGAAGGAGAGGTATTTGGATTTCTTGGTCCAAATGGTGCAGGGAAGACCACCACCCTGCTGATGCTTCTGGGCCTCACAGAACCTACAAGTGGAAAGGCAAGAGTGTTGGGGGTGGATCCGGTTAGAGATCCCATCAAGGTGAAGGGGATGATCGGTTATATGCCTGAGAATATGGGTTTTTATAGAGATCTGGACGCAATCCAGACTCTTCGTTTTGTGGCTGAGCTCAACGGGTTTCCAAAAGATATAGCAGAGGAACGAATTGAGAAGGCGCTAAAAACCGTTGGGCTCTTCGAGGATTCAAAGAAGAAAGTAGGGGCCTACTCGAAGGGGATGAGACAGCGGCTCGGGATTGCTGAACTCCTGATTAAGGAACCAAAAGTGGCTTTTCTGGATGAGCCTACCCTGGGACTGGATCCTGATGGAACGAATCGGATGATGGAGTTGATTGAGCGGTTAAGCAGAGAGGGAAGGATGACCGTGATCTTAACCTCTCATCTCCTCCATTTAGTTCAGAGGATTTGCCATCGAGTTGGAATCATGATCAAGGGGAAGATGGTGGCCCAGGGACCGATGGAGCAGTTGGCCAAAGAAAAGTTGGGGGTAGGCGCTGAGAAATACACTCTCGAAGAGATTTATATGAAATATTTTAAGGAGGCATAGAGATGCACGGGCTTAAAGCCATCTTTAAGAAAGAGCTTTCGGATCATTTCAGCAGTTATCGCTTTATGATCCTTTTTGCTTTGATCACCATGGTCAGCCTGATCATTGCCTATATGGTCGGGATGACCATGAGGGAAGAGTTAGCCAGTGTGGCCAAGCCCAAGTATGTCTTTCTTATGCTTTTTACCTCAAGGGGAGGCCTTTTTTCTTTAGTTCAATTTATAGCCTTTTTTGGCCCTCTGATTGGTTTGATCCTTGGATTTGATTTGATTAACAGAGAACGAAATGAGGGCACCCTCAGTCGGTTGCTTTCTCAGCCTGTTTATCGGGATTCGGTGATCAATGGGAAGTTTCTGGCAGGAGTGGTGACGATCAGTATCATGATGCTCTCCATCGTCCTGCTGATCACAGGGCTTGGACTCAGGATGGCAGGGGTGATTCCAGGGCTGGATGAGATTTGGAGAATGGGGATTTATTTAGTCATCAGTATCATTTACATCTCTTTTTGGCTGGGAGTTGCAATTCTTTTCTCGATCCTCTTTCGCGGGATTGCCACCTCCGCGCTTGCTGCTTTAGCCGTCTGGATTTTTTTCTCCTTCTTTGTTCCCCTGGGAGCAACCATTATCGCGGATGCCTTTGTTCCTGACCCGAATCCAAACAACCCAGAGGCCATTTTAACCCATGCCAAGATCCAGAAGGCGATCTCTCTGGTTTCTCCGATGCAGCTTTATTCGGATGCGACCGGGACGATTATCGATCCAACGCGAAAAACAACCCGAACCGTTATTCTGATGGGACCCTTAGAGAAACTCTCTCAGGCCCGTTTTGCTGGACCATTGACCCTCGGGATGAGTCTCTTCGTGGTGATGCCATATATTCTTCTTCTGATCGCCATTACTGCCATCTGTTTTGCCATCTCCTATACGATTTTTATGAGACAGGAGATCCGATCTCTCTAAAGTTGGGTTTAGAAGGGAGAGATCAAAGATGAGGTGCCCTCGTTGTGATGGACAGATGAGTTATGAATGGTTCCCAAGCCATGAAGGGAATTATTGGGGCTGGAGGTGCCTCTTTTGTGGAGAGATTATCGATCCCACGGTTCTGGAGAACCGCCGACGTTCAAAGGCAAATGAAAAATCGAAATGAACCGGATCGGTCTTGAATGAGGATGAAAAGGATGAGAAGGAATGACAGGTCCGAGAAAGGAAAGGGGGTGGGATATCATGAAGAACCTTTACTATCTCATGGGATTCCAGATCCTTGTTGGGCTATGGCTCATGATCTCTCCTTTCATCCTTGGATTCAGAGAGTTCACGGGCATAGTCGCCAACAATTTGATCTTCGGAGCCATTGTCCTCCTCCTTGGAATCGGAGCTCTATACTATCAGAGGACCGCCCCAGGGATAGAGGGAATGGCTAAGAAGGTCGCCTAAATCCTTTCTCATTCTCTCTTCTCAAATCCTTTAAAGTCGAAGGATCTGTTCTTCCTTCCATCCTTTGTCATCCTCTCCTTTAACCTCCACCCATTTAGGAACCATTAAACAGGTGTTTAATTCAGAAGGAGGTGATCGTTGATGGGAAAGATTCGAACCTGCCTGATTGGAGTAGGGAATTGTGCCAGTTCTTTCGTCCAGGGGTGCTTCTATTATAATGACCCAAATGCGGATATCCCTGGACTGATTACAAAGAATTTTGGGGGATATCGAGCTTATGATATCCAATTCGTTTCGGCCTTTGATGTGGACGAAAGAAAGGTAGGTCGGGATCTTTCGGAGGCCATTTTTGCCAAACCTAACTGTACCACCATCTTTCAAAAAGAGATTCCCTACCTGGATTGTCCGGTTGAAATGGGGTTTATTATCGATAGCATCCCCCCTCACAACGAGCAATTTCCTGAATCGGTTAGGTTTAAACCTTTAAAGAACATTTATGAAACTCCTGAGGAAGCCAGGCGAGCTATTGTCCGGAGTCTTAAAGAGAAAGCTGTGGATGTCGTGGTGAACTACCTTCCTGTGGGGAGTGAAGAGAATACCCTTTTCTATGCGGAATGTGCCCTGGAGGCGGGTTGTGCCTTTGTCAATGCCATCCCTGTGTTTGTTTCCAAACTCTATGGGGAGAGGTTTCGAAAGGCGGGCCTTCCAATCTTGGGGGATGATATTAAATCTCAAGTCGGAGCAACGATCATTCATCGGGTATTGACCAGACTCTTTGAAGATCGAGGGCAGAAAATCAAGCGATCCTACCAGTTGAATTTCGGCGGGAATACAGATTTTCTGAATATGCTTGATCGAGAGAGACTGAAGAGCAAAAAAATCAGTAAAACCCAATCTGTTCTCAGTCAGATGAACGATAGCTATTTTGATCCTCAAAACATTTATATCGGCCCCAGTGATTATGTTCCCTGGTTAAAGGATAATAAAATCTGCTTCATCAGAATTGAGGCCGAACAGTTTGGTGGGGTTCCAATGAATTTGGAAATTCGCCTTTCTGTGGAGGACTCTCCAAACTCTGCAGGAGTGATTATGGATGCAGTGCGGGCAGCTAAAGTGGCTCTTGATCGGGGACTCTCAGGGCCCATTATTGAGGCCAGTGCTTATCTTTTTAAATCTCCTGTCCAACAGTTCGAGGAGAGTGAAGCAAGGGAGATGCTTAAACGATTTGCTCGACCTGAAGAAGAGGGATTGAAGGAAGAAGAAAAATTCTTTAAGCCCTTTAAGAAGCATCCTTCCTACGAAAAGAGTTCTGTGAAAACGGGATATATGGGATCACTGGAGGTCTGAAAGGAGGGATCCAGAATGAAGATCGCCATGATGTCGGCATGGAACACGGATTCAGGGGTCTCCGTCCACGCCGAGTTGATTGGTCGGGAATGGGTCAAGATGGGACACCCATTACAAGTGTTTACCTTTCTTCCTTCAGATTTTCATGGAACCACCATAGTGGGAGAGGATGAACCCTATGTCATCCGTTGTTTTACCACCTCGAACTGTCATCGACCCTACCTTGATCCAAGGCCTTTCCTTTCAGGAGAATACGAGGTTTTTGTCGTTCAGGATCTCGGGATGCTTCCCATGGATGAACTGGCAAAGATCTTTTTCCACATCCGAAGAAAAGCAGTGACCTTAAATATCATCCATGATAATCGACCCTCTTCCAATCCCTCTTTTTACCAATTCGATTGGGACCGGATCGTCTGCTTTGATCCACGATATGAGGCATTCCTTCGAAAATACCATCCACCAGAGAAGATTCAGATCATCCCTTTTCCCTGTCATCCCTTGAAGAAAGGAGACCAAAAGGAGGCAAGGGCGAAATTGGGGCTTCCCATGGAGAAAAAGATCATTTTGATCTTTGGCCAAAGAATGAAAGAGTATTTTCCCTTATGGCCTCTCCTTCGGGAGCTGGCCTCTGACCATCAGTTTCTCCTTCTCATCGTTTCCCAGAAGGAGATCGAAGGGCTCGAGATGCTCGAGGGAGTGGAGAGGGAGATTCGAAGAGAATCTCCCTCTCTTGACCTCCTCTATGAATACCTTTATGCCTCGGACGTGTTGATTCTCCATCGAGATCCATGTGATGGGGTGGTTGTTTCGAGTTCAGCCTTTCAATGTCTCGGTTCAGGGTGTCCGATTCTTGCCAATCATTCATCCTTCTTTGAGACGCTTAAAGAAGTCGTCCTTATTTATTCCGATCTCAGGGAGTTTAAAGAAAAGTTATTAGATCTATTGAGTCATGGAGAGGGATACCAAAGGATCCAGAAGGCTCTCCAACCATTCATCGAGAGGAATAGTGCCGAAGTGATCGCCAAACAATATCTCCTTCTCTTTGAGAGATTATGGGAGGAGAGAAGATCGGGGGAATTTGATCGATTCTCCCGGATCTTTAAAACCATGGAGGCTCTTCCGATTCCCGAGCAAAAAGAGGAGAGGGGTTTTCCGCTCCTTCAAGAATCAAAACAGGGAAGACTCCATCCCCAATGATCGCAGGTTTGCCTCCATTTCCAAGGAGGTGAGAGAAATGGTGAGTTTTGTCTCCACCTTTCCACCCGCTATGTGCGGGATTGGAACCTATACAAAATATTTAACCGACTGGATGTCTGAAGCTCAGTGGAATGTCATTACTTTTAAGCCCGATGAATTCTCCATTGACAGAGGAGAATGGAAGAATCAGAGAAAGGATAGGATCTATCCCTGGATCACTCTTGAAGATCCTTCCCTCCCCGAAGAGATTCCGGAAGGAATCCTTTGGTTTCAGCATTCCTTCGGAATGTGGGGGAGGGTCAATACATCCTTCTTAAAATTGATTGAAGAAGGAAAGAGAAGAGGAAGAAAAGTGGGCGCAAGTTTTCATACGATTCATTTTCAATCGAATGAGACTCCATGGGGGATGCAAGAGAAAGAAAGGGAACTTTTAGAAGAAGCTCTCCCATTGTTGGACTTTGCAACGGTGTTTACTTCCGGAGCAAGGAGAGCTGTGATCGAGACTTTCCCCCAATACAGGGATAAAGTTTTGGTTCTCAGACACGGCGTTCACCGATATCCTGTGGTGAGTCAAGAGGAAGCAAGGGAGAAGCTCTTCTCCTATCTTTACCAAAACCCTTCTCTTACCCTCCGAGATAAGACTAATTTGATGAAGTTGAAGAAGTTCCTTTCTAAGAAAGAGGCAATTCTGATAGGAAACTATGGGTTCATCACCCAGGATAAGGATCCTATTCAACTCTATGAGATAGGGGGTCTTTTACAGAAAAGGATTCCCCATCAGAGGGTCGTCACCCTCTTCATCGGGAAGATCCAGGAGAGGAAGGATAAGAAGAGGGAGGTTTGTCTCCCAATCCTGGAAAAATTAAAGGCCCTTCACGATGGGGAGACAAATCTTTTTTATGAAGATTATCTTCCTGAAGAGATATTCCCTTTTGCCTTCAGGGCACTGGATGTGGCGGTATTCTGGTGCAGTAATGCGACCCAATCCGGGAGAATGGCTCACGCTCAAGGAACAGGGGTAGCCATCGCTGGGCGGGACTTGGAGGGAATTGGAGAGACACTGAGACTTTCAGGTCTTCCTTCCTCTCTAACGATGGAGGAACTCTCTGAGAAGATCGCTGAAGTCCTTTCTGAATCAAGGCTCAGGAGAGAGATGGAAGGGAAAAGTAAAAAATATGCCCTGCGATTCTCATTTTACAATCAAGCCCAGAAGCACCTTCTGGTGGAGAAAGCCCTCTTGATGGGAGATCCACTTCCTTTACTGGATGGAGAGATGGAAGATGACCTACATATTGGAGAGATTGGCTTTAGGAGATTTGAAGGATTTAGAAGAACCCGAGGAGGGAGTGACCTCTATTCTCAATGTCGCTGAGGAGGTAGAGGTTCACCATCCCAATCTGAATTATCATAAAATTCCTCTGAAGGATGGAGTCCCTATCCCTGTGGATAGGATGAGAGAGGCTATCCGATGGATAAAGACACATATTTCATCGGATAAGGTACTTGTGGCCTGTCATTGGGGGGTGGGGAGATCGGCTTCGATTGTGATCGGTTATCTATGCAGTTTAGGGTTTGGATATGAAGAGGCGCTCAACTTTGTTTCTTCTAAAAGACCAGGGGTGAATCCTATTCCAGGATTAAAAGAGACCATTCAGAATCTCAATCATGAAGGGGGAGAGAGATAAATGCATATTGCAATGATGACCGCTTGGAATACAGATTCCGGAGTGGCTGTTCACGCTGAACCCATCGGAAAAGCCTGGATCGAAATGGGACACCAGGTGACGATCTTCAGCCATGTTTCCTATGACTATCATGGAGAAGGATTTACAGGGAAGGATGAAGACTATGTGGTGAGATGTTTTGGGACTCAGCGGACTAACTTCCTGGATCCTCGTCCTATTCTTACCACCAATTTTGATCTCCTTGTCGTTCAGGATTTAAGGATGCTTCCGGTGGAAAATTTTGCCAAGATCTTTCCTCTTCTCAGGAGGCGAGCAAGGATTGTTCATGTGGTCCATGAAAATAGACTTCCTGAGGAGCCCTGGTTTTATCAATTCTTATGGGATGGGGTGGTCTATTTCGATGAGAGACAGGAATTTCTTAAAGAGGTTTATCCAAACGCAAAATTGATTCCCTTCCCATGTTTTCCTATTCGAAGGGGGGATAAGATCGAAGCACGGAAAAGATTGGGTCTCCCCATTGATAAAAAGATCATTTACATTTTTTGCCATCGAGGATATGAACCTTTTCTTCGAAATATCCCGGAAGAACTTGAGGGTCAGGCCATTTTACTTTTTGTGGTACCTCCGAATTATCAGATGGTCGAAAGGGGTAGGATTCCTCCTTGGATGATCATTCGTGAGGAGAGGGTTCTCTCAAAAGAAAGATTTGATGAATACCTTTTCGCCTCGGACGTCGTGATTCTTCATAAGTTTCAGAGTCTGTTTTTGGGAGTCGTCTCTTCCACAGCGTTTCAGGCCCTGGGGGCGGGGTGTCCGATGTTCGTTCCGGCCCTCTCTGACTATTTCAAGCCTTTGGAGAACGAGGTCGTCCATTATCATGATATCGACGATCTCGGCGATCGACTGGTTGAACTTCTTTTAAAAGATGGTGAGAGAGAGCGGTCCTTGATTGACCTTGCGGATGGATTCTGTTCGGTCAATTCTCCTCAGATCATCGCCAAGAGGTTTATTGATTTCTTCGTAGAGCTTGGGAAACCTTTATGGGGGCATCCATGAGAGGAGATCGATTTCCGATCGGTCCATTTCGAGATTATGATGGCAATCCCATCCTTCAACCCCAAAAGGGTTTTTTTTCAAAAGGACTTTATAATCCTTCGGTATGGAGGGAGGGGAATCATTTTTACTTATTCTTTAGAGGGGAGAGTGAGGACGGGTTGACGGGAAGGATTGGCCTGGCTATGAGTGAGGATGGATTTCATTTTACCTGTCATGAGGAACCTGTGATTGTTCCCAGTGAAGAATACGATCAAGGAGGCTGTGAGGATCCGAGAGTTGTTAAATTGGAGGATACCTACTACCTTCTTTATATAGGGAATAGCAGGCGTTACCATGTATCCAATATCTGTATCGCGAGATCGGAGGACCTGACTCACTGGGAGAAACTGGGAAGGATTCTTTCTCCAAAACCGGGGAGCTGGGCCAGCGGACAGCTGAAGGCAGGAGTGATACTTCCTGAACGGGTGAATGGATACTATGTGATGTATTTTATGGGAGAGAAAGAACCCTGGAAGACCGGGATCGGTATTGCCTATTCTGAAAATTTAAGGGACTGGTTTGAACCTGTGAATCAACCTGTGATGACTCCTCGTTCGGGTTATTTTGACAGTCAGGGGGTAGAGCCGGGGCCGACTCCTCTTATAATCGATGAAGGGATTCTTCTCATCTATAATGGGTGGGGGAAGGACTGTGTTTATAAACCTGGGGGAGTCCTCTTTTCAAAGAAGGATCCCGCTCTCATTTTAAAAAGAACAGAAGAGCCCCTTATTTGTCTTGAGAAGGATTATGGAAGAGAGTTTGGACTGTCGAATCATTGTGTAGCCGAGGGACTTGTGCGAGAGGGAGAGCGCTGGCTTCTCTATTATGGAGCTGCAGATCGATTCTGTTGTGTAGCAATCTGGGAGGAGGAAAGATGAGACTGAAACGATTTTTGAAAAATCCTATTTTACGGCCCAAAAGAGAAAATGACTGGGAATCGAAACTGGTTTTTAATCCCGCAGCATTATACGAGAATGGTCTATTTCATCTCCTCTATCGGGCGATTGGAGAGGATAACATCTCGAGAATCGGTTATGCCGTAAGTTCCAATGGATATGAATTTTTCCGCCTGGATAAACCTGTATTTACCCCCATGGGAATTCTTGAGAGTAAAGGTTGTGAGGATCCAAGACTGGTTTCATTGGAAGGAAAGTTCTATATGACCTATACGGCCTATTCGATGAAGGGGGTCAGGGTTTCGCTTGCCTCGACCCGTAATTTTATTCAATGGGAACGTTATGGAGTGGTTCTTCCGGATATGGAGAATAAGGATGCGGTTCTCTTTCCTGAAAAGATTGGAGGAAGATATGTGATGCTTCATCGCCCGATGGATCCTCCCCGAAGCATCTGGATTGCCTATTCGAACGATCTGGTGAAGTGGGGAGATTTCAAAAAGGTGATGGCTCCGATCGAAGGAAGGTGGGACGGTATTGGGATTGGGTCCGCAAGCCCTCCTGTGAAAACCGAGAAGGGGTGGTTACTCATTTATCACGGGATTGACAAAGATGGGGTCTATCGATTGGGGGCCGCTCTTTTGGATCTCGAAGACCCCTCTCGAGTCTTGGGAAGGCATCCGGAGCCTATCCTTGAGCCCGAGGAGGATTATGAACTTCGGGGAGAGGTCAGAGAAGTTGTTTTTGGATGCGGGATCTGCGAGGTGGAGGATAAATACTTCATCTATTATGGGGCTGCCGATAAGGTCATCTGCGGGGCAACCGCAGAAAAGAGAGAACTCTTAAATCTATTTTAGGAGGCTGTTCAATAGCAGAGGGGGTTTAAGGCGTCATTCCTGCGAAACTTGTCCCTGCAGGTCTTAAGCAGGGAGCAGGAATCCAGAGAGAAACAAAAAATCTTTAAAAAAACTAGATTCCGTGTCAAGCACGGAATGACGGACTGCGGTAAGCGAAAAATTAATGGCCCCTGCGAAGCCTTGTCTTACAATGATTTGTGAATTATTGAAAAGGCTCTATTTTAAACTTTGGAGGTGAGGGAGATGAAGATCGTCATGATGAGTCGATGGAATATTCCATGTGGAGTATCGATTCATGCGGAATTGGTGGGAAGGGCCTGGGTGGCGATGGGACATGAACTTGAGGTACTGGCTCCCTGTGAATGGGAGGATTATAAGAGTGATGTCGATGAACCTTTCGTCAAACGATGTTATCGTTTGCCCAAACCTGAGAGGAAGGAGGGCTATTTCTTTGATGAGAGGTCTTTTAGAGATCTCCATTGCGATGTTTTTGTAGTCCAGAATCTTGAGATTCTTCCCATGGAGGATCTTTATAGAGTTTTTCCTTCCATTCGAGAGAAGGCAAAGACGGTCTTTGTCGTCCATGAGGGGAAACCTCCAAAGGACCCTATCTTTTATCGATTTGAGTGGGATGCGGTCGTGTGCTTTGATGAAAGATATAAGCGATTTTTGGAAAAGATTTATCCGAAAGAAAAAATATTCGTCATCCCTTATCCTTGCCATCCTCTCCATTATGGGGACAAAATGAAAGCACGAAAGGAATTAGGGCTTCCTTTGGACAAAAAGATTCTTTTCAACTATGGCATCGGGGTATATCGTCACCTCCATCTCCTTCCCACCATTGAAAGAGTTCATCAAGAATACCCTCTTATCCTTCTTACGCTCACCCATATTCCGGAGTGGTATGATCTTTTTGAAAGTGTTCGACATCGATATCCTTTTATTGAATTGAGAAAAGGAGACATTCCAATTCCACAACTCTATACTTACCTTCATGCTTCTGACGCATTGTTAGTTCATAAGGATTCGGCTGAAGCTGTAGTGGTTCCCTCAACCGCATTTCTCTGTCTGGGGTCTGGGTGCCCGATTTTGGCTTACGATACAAACTTCTTTGAAACCTTTGATAAGGAAGTGATCAAATATAGTGATCTTGGTGAAGTCTTAAGAGAGGTTTTTCAGGGGAGCGAAAGGGTGAAGGAGACACTCAGGAGGGCTGAGACGTTTGTCCAAAATCATTCTTCCACAGTAATCGGAGAGAAATTTATTTCACTGTTTAACTCTCTTCAGTCCTCCCGATATGAGGTTTCATCTTCCCTTTCCCGAGAATATTACCCTCTTCCCCATCCATGAAAAAAATGATATGGATAAGAAAATTCAATTTGTTAAAGAAGAAGGGGTACGGTGAGGAGAAAGGTGAGATTGGACGGAGAGGGAAAAGGAATTTTATCAGAGGAGAGACCATGGGGTGGGTTCATTGTTCTGGAAGAAAGAGTTACCCATAAGGTCAAACGAATCTGGGTCCATCCCGGGCATCGATTAAGTTACCAGAAACATCGTTTCCGGAACGAGCACTGGTTGATCGTTGAAGGAGAGGCAAAGGTGATCCTGGATGGAAAGGAAATCTCTCTAAAACCAGGGGGTTCAGTGGATATTCCGATTGGGGTAGCTCATCGGATCGAAAACATAGGAAGTGGAATTCTTACCTTTATCGAGGTGCAGAGAGGAGAAGATTTTTCTGAGGAAGATGTGATTCGACTTGAAGATGACTATGGGCGAGTTCGTCCTTAATCGGAAGGATCATTATCTCTTAGGTCTTAATTATTGGCCCATCGATTCAGGGCCTTACTGGTGGCGCTCTTTTGATCAGGGGGTTATCGAAGAGGATTTTTCAAGAATCAGGGAGGCGGGGTTTGAGACCCTTCGAGTATTTCTCCTCTGGGAGGATTTCCAACCCGAACCTCGAAAGGTCTCTATTCCGTCCATCCATCATCTGGTCAATGTAATAGAGACGGGTTATAAAAAAGGACTCCAGTTCGTGGTCACTTTCTTTACCGGACATATGGGTGGAGTCAATTTTCTTCCTCCGTGGATGGTTGAATTCGGGGAAGGGGACCTTCGCTTTCCTATTTTTACGGATGGGAAGAGAAGAAGAGGAAAGAGTATAAATTTTTATTCGAACAGAGAAGTCCAGAGGGCCCAAAAATTACTCCTTGGTGAGGTTTCGGAAGCACTGAAGGGACATCCAGCTCTCTGGGCATGGGATCTTGGGAACGAACCCTCTAACCTCGTTCAGCCGAATTCTAAGGAAGAGGCAGAAGGATGGCTCGAAGAGATGGTCTCGGAGCTTAAAAAGAGAGATGAGTCGATCCTGGTGACCTTAGGACTTCACCAGGAAGACTTAGAAGAGGATCGAAGAATGGGGCCTAAAGAAGTGGCCCGCTGGTGCGACTTCTTATCTATTCATGCCTATTCCATTTATGCTTCCTGGACCAATGACCAAATGGATGAATCTGTTGTTCCTTTTCTTGGCCTCTTGACCTGGTGGCTTGGTTCCAAAGAGGTGTTCATCGAAGAGGTGGGGATTCCTTCTTCAAATGATTTTAAAGGAGAAAAGATCGTTTCGGAAGAAGTGGCTTATTCCTATTATGAAAGACTTCTTCCATGGATGAATCGTTATCCTTTTCTGGGAGTCCTTTTCTGGTGTTATGGAGATTATTCAAAGGCCTTATGGGAAAGACCTCCTCTGGATGAGGCTCCCCATGAACGTTATTTTGGACTATTTCGGGAGAATCGTTCTCCAAAATCCTTCCTTCCTCTGTTCTCTCTGATTCAGAGAGAGAGACCGAGGACGGAGGTTAAATTGGATTGGATAGAGATGGAACCCGATGAATACTTCAGAAACCCCAAAGAACACCTTTCTCGGCTCTTTTGGAGATTTAAAGATCAGGAAGGTTAAGAAGGGAGGTTGGGGACGATGGTTTTTGTGATCATGGGAGGGGGTTCAGGAACGCGGTTCTGGCCAGCCAGCAGAGAAGCCTGTCCCAAACAATTTTTAACCATTTATGGGGCTCATCCTCTTATTTATGAGACCTATCGTCGAGTGGCCTCGCTGGTCGAGGATCAGAGGATCATCTTAGTCATCAACCGAAAGCATCGCCCTCTGGTGGATCAGATCTTCCATGCACATCAGGTCCGGGTGATCGAGGAGCCAGAAGGGAAAAATACCGCTCCCTGTGTTGGACTGGCCTCCCTTTGGGTGAAGAAGGAATTTGGGGATCAACCGGTTGCTTTTCTCCCAGCCGACCATTATGTCGGTCGTGAGGAACTTTTTCAAAAAGCCCTCCACACGGGCCTCTCTTTTGCTGAGAAAGGGGGAATCGTTTTACTGGGGGCCACTCCAACCTATCCTGAAACGGGATATGGATATATCGAGAAAGGAGAAAGGGTCTCTTCCTCTGAAGAATTATCCATTTACGAGGTAAAACGATTTGTTGAGAAACCTGATTCGGAGATGGCGAAATTATATTTCAATAACCAAAATTTCTTCTGGAATATGGGGATCTTTATTTTTAAACCCAGCCTCATCCTTTCAGAAATTGAACGCCATTTACCTTCGTTGAGTCAGGGGCTGTTGAAGATTGGAGCGGCGTTGGGATCTGATCGATACCCTTCCATCCTTGAGGAAGTCTATCGATCTCTTTCTCCCATTTCGATTGATTACGGAGTGATGGAAAAGACGTCTCAGAAGACCTATCTCATTCCCGGAGAATATGGTTGGAGTGATGTGGGGAGCTGGAATTCCCTTTTTCAGATCAAAGAGAAAGAGAGGGATCCCCAGGGAAATCTCGTTCAGGGGAATGCGATTCTTTTGGATACAGAAGACTCCCTGATTTATTCTAAAAATGGAAGGTTGATCGGGGTACTCGGATTAAAGAACGCGCTCGTGGTGGATACAGAGGATGTCCTGTTAATCTCGAACCTCGATCGATCACAGGAGTTGAGGCAGTTTCCAGAAATATTGAGCAAGCGAGGATGGACACAATGGATTTAGAAAAAAGGGGTCTTCCATCTCAAGGAGACTCGATTCAGATACAGAAGGTTCTTTCTTCTATCCTTTCCTTACCGGGGAAGGAGAGAATGGAGGCTATCCTGTCCCTGGAGAATGCTCGAGAGGTCTTCCAGTCCATGCCAGAAGAGGAAGCCTATCTGACCATTAAAGAGATCGGTGACCATGATAGCCTTCCTCTTCTCTCTCTCATGTCGAGTGATCAGTGTCAGTATCTTCTGGATCTTGAACTCTGGAAAGGATATGAGTTTCAACCCGAAAGAGTGGAGCACTGGCTTCCCCTACTTCTGGCCTGTGAAGAGGAGGCCCTGGAGGAGTGGCTGAAAGGGATTGATCTGGATACCCTTCTTCTTCTTTTAAAGAAGCATATTCGAATCCATCTGAAAGAGAGAGAGGACATTTCCTCGCAGGAGGAACATCCTCCTTTCTTTACCCTTGATGGAACCTATTATATTGAAGTCTTAAGACCCGCTCTTCAGGAATCAATGGAAAGGCTGTTAAGACATCTCGCCGCTCAGGATCTCTCTTTTTACTGGAGGGTCTTGGAGCAAGTTCAAGCAGAGATCGAGGTGGAACTCGAGGAGAGGGCCCTTCATTTCAGGGAGGCAAGACTTGAGGAGAGGGGTTTCCCGAGGATGGAAGACGCTCTTTCCCTTTATCAATATCTCAATCCCAAGAGACTCAGGCAAATGATGGAACAAAAGGAGATCCATTTCCCAGGACTTCCGGCAGATCTTCCTCCTCCTTCTTTTCCCATGGTCCTTCAGGATCAGAAACTCTTTTTTTCTTTGTGTTTGAGAGAGGTTGAAGGAGGCCCTTTCATGGATCGACTGAAGATGGAGCTTGCCTATATGGCGAACCAGATCACGGTGGCTGATCAACCCGAGAGGATCGACCTTTCTACTCTCCAGGAAAGCTTAAGAAAAGTCGGAGGATATCTTAGCATAGGTTTAGAGCGGCTCACGGGTGGGGAGATTCAGAAGGCAAGGGGCGTGCTTGAAGAGATTCCGTTGAAATTTATTTTTCAAGTAGGATACGGTGCAACCCTTGAACTCAAATGGAGGGCCGAAAGAATATGGAAAAAGGGCTGGTTTTCTGAGAACAAGGTTCCCTTCTCTTTTTTAGATTCCCCCTGGGAAGAGAGAATAGAGGGTTTAGTTAAAAAGAAGAGACCTCTCTTCTATGACGAAGAGAAAGGGGCATTTCGTGAATTCCGTTCTTATTCCGAAATCCAAATCCTTCATAAGGATTTGGATCGACTCGAACTCTTGGGAAGAATCTTACAATCCTTACCCAATTTTTCTTACTTTTTGGGATGGACTTGGAAGGAATTTCTATTTCACGCATTTCTTCGTGAGACAATTCCGTCGAGCATTGAAACCCCAATGGATACAATAGAGGAAAAGGTTTCCCTTTTAAAAAGTCTCTACTCCGAGGAGGAGTTAAGAAAGAGTTTCATTGCTTGGCTTTCAAGTAAAGGGAATCTTTCCTACGAAAGGGAAAATTCTCTTCTTCATGAGATATTCGATCTCCTTTTCAAAACCTTCACCAATCATAAAGGGTTAGATCAGGAGCCCGAGGAGATGGTCAATCAATTAATCTCTAAATCTGAATAGAATTGAAAGGAGGGAGTCATCATGGAAGAGAAGAGAATGGAGTTACCCATTGCTCCAAAATGGCAAACCACAGTGAGTACATTGAAATGTGACCATATTGATGAATATGTCTCCATTATGGTCAAAAATGATTGGACCTCCACCTGTACCTGGTACAGGCAGTATAAGGAGGTCCTTTCCGGGGATAAGGGAAGGGCAAAACCGGATAAAAAGATCAGGAAGAAGATCCCTTTATGCCAGGGGCCTCTATGCTCCTATGTTACAGGGTATAGGGATCAACTCATAAAAGAAGAACAGGAAACAAGATCGTAAAAGATTTTAACGTCTTTCTTCCTATTTCAACCCTTTCAAACCCTATCTAAGCTAATAGGGGATAAGGCTTCCTGACTTTTATTGATCCCGATAAAAGCGATCGGGACCATCAAGAATTATTTTCTCAAAAGGAGGATTAAGACTATGATTACCAAGATGATCTTAATCTTCTTTGCAGGAGTGATTATAGATCTTCTATGTACGCGTTATACGAGGAGTGTCGCAGAACGAAGATTATGGGCCGCTACCCTGCTCAGTGGGTTGATCACAGTGACCCATTTTGTGTTGTTGAGCATCATCCTCCAGGGAAGTTTGGAAGAAGGGCTCCTGAATATTTTAGCCTATGCCGGAGGGAATACGGTGGGAACCTACATTGCATTAAAAAAAGTTTAATATCCCGTTAGAGAAGAGGGAGGTTCTAAAGAAAATCTTTCTCCGGGTTGAATTTTTAAAATGGTTTTTTCTTTAGGTTTGATTCGTTCCTCCACCGGGGCGAGTCCTTCCGGGAAAGCTTCAAGAATCGTGTCGGGTGAACTTCCATCCGCAGGAAGTCCTGTTTCAAGATTCACTCTCATCAAAACCACCCCTTCTGGTACCTTGAAGTGCTCCACAGGAGTACCTCGCAATGCCCTTTCCATAAAGGAGATCCAGATTGGAAGCGCTGCTCTCGCTCCTGTCTCGTTTTGGCCTAAAGAGGTTTTGTCATCAAAGCCCACCCAAACCGCAGCCAGAAGAGAGGGGGTGTATCCGATAAACCAGGCATCAGCGTAATCACTGGAAGTCCCTGTCTTTCCAGCGACGGGTCGTCCAAGCACTTTTGCCCTTTGACCCGTCCCATGTTGAACCACCCCCTCGAGGAGATGGGTCATGATGAAGGCATGCTGAGGAGAGAGGACCTGTTCTTTTTGGGAAGAGGGAAAAGAACCTTCTTCGTCTCCCTCGTCTCCTTCCCCATTTTCTTCTTCCTCGAAAGAGATATTTTCTTCAAGGACCTCTCCTCTCATCGTCACGATTTTCTTAATATAGATTGGTTTGATCTTTTCCCCACCATTGGCAAAGATACTGAAAGCCGAAGCAAGCTCGAGCATAGAAACACCTGAGGTACCTAAGGCAATGGAGAGATTCCTTTGAATGGGAGATTCAATCCCCATTCTTTTTATAAACTTAAGGGCATGGTCGATTCCGATCTCCTCAAGAATTTTAACGGTGACGACATTTCGGGAATGAGCCAGAGCGTTCCGGAAGGTGATGGGGCCTAAAAAGTTTTTATCGTAATTTTTTGGAGCCCAGTAAGACCCTCCATCATAATTCGGATATTCTACCGGGGAATCCATAAGGATGGTAGAAGGAGTATACCCTTTTTCTAAGGCTGCGGCATAGATTAGAGGTTTGAAGGCAGAGCCTGGTTGACGACGGGAATAAACGACGCGATTAAACTGGCTTTCGCTAAAGTCTCGACCTCCCACCATGGCTTTAATATATCCTGTTTTCGGATCCAGACAGAGTAAGGCTCCCTGAACGAGAGGTTTTTGTTCAAGAGAGAGAATGAGGGATTGATCCTTGGGGGAGACCTCTTTAATTTTGACCTGAATGAGATCCCCGGGTTGGAGAAGATCACCAGGGCTCTTTATTTTTGAGGGTTTAAAATGAGAGGTGGGTTTTACCTGAAGGGCCCAGTGCATCTCGGAATAGGGAAGGATTCCTTTCCGATCCTCCACCCAGACTGTATAGATTTTTTTAGACTCTTCCTTTGAAAGAATGATCCCTTCAAAGATTTCATTCAAAGGAAGTGGGGAAAGGATCATTTTTTTCCGGTTTAGAAGTTCCTTTAGCTCTTTTTCAGAGACTCTGTCTATGGGTCCTCTAAATCCCTGCCGCTTATCCAATTCTCTCAATCCAGCTTCAATCGCCTGTTGGGCCGCCCTCTGAAGGTGAAGATCGAGTGTGGTATAGATCCTTAACCCCTCTCTATAGAGTTTCTCCTTCCCATACTTTTTTTCTACCTGCTGGCGGATGAATTCAGTAAAATAGGGAGCCTTGCTGAAGAAGATGCTTTCCTTAGATTGAATTCGAATAGGGGCTCGAAGGGCAGCCTCTTTTTGACTTTGAGTAATGTAGTTCAACTCAGCCATTCTTCCCAATACATAGGCCTGACGTTCTTTGGCTCGATTGAAATGGTGGATCGGAGAGTAACGAGTGGGGGCCTTCACCAATCCTGCAAGCATCGCCATCTCAGGGAGCGTCAATTGTTGGACCTTTTTGTTAAAGTAACTTTCAGAGGCCGCTTCAATTCCATAGGCCCCATTCCCGAGATAGATATGATTTAAATAGAGATGAAGGATTTCTTCCTTTGTAAGCGTCCGTTCAAGGCCAAAGGCATAAGCGATTTCCTTAAGTTTTCTAAGGAGACTTTTTTGAGGCGTCAAGAAGAAGGTTTTGGCGACCTGTTGAGTGATGGTACTCCCTCCCTGAACAATCTTTCCCGCCATTAAGTTTTTTATGAGGGCTCGAAGGATTCCCTTCATATCGATTCCAGGATGGCGAAAGAATTCGGAATCTTCAGCAGCCAGAAAGGCTTTGATCAGCATGGGAGGGATCTGTTCATAAGGAATGGGGATTCGATTATTTAATAGAAATTTTCCGATGACCTCATCTTCTTCGGAATAAACAATGGAATAGGAATGAGGTGAATTTTCCTTAAGGGAGGTAAAATCAGGGAGATGATACGAGAAATAAAGAAAGAGGGATGTCCCAAGACCGAGAAATAAGAATAGAATAAGAATAGGGACCAAAAAGAAATAAGAGAATGTCTTTTTTCGACCTCTCTTCTTTCCCTTTTTATGTTTTCTTTTCATAAGAAATTTAGAAGGAATAAAAGAGGGAATCCCGAAGAACAGGATTTTCCCTCTTTGGTGAGAATGAACCGATTTCTATTTCTTCTTCTTTTTAGAGAGCTGGGCCTTCAACTCTTCGACCTGTTTCTTTAAGGCCTCATTTTCTGCGGTCAACTGGGAGAGGAGGGCTTCCTTTTCAGCCATTTTTTGAATCTCTTCTTTTAGTTTTTGAATCTCCAGGTTTAATTTATTGTTATCTGACTTCAGGGCAGCATTTTCTGCTTTCAATTTCTCATTTTCTGCTTTAATATCTACCCCACAACCCCCAAAGGTGATCAGAACCACACCGATCAAAAGAAATAGCAGAGGAACCGAAACCTCCTTTTTCATCTCGACCTCCCTCCATAAAAATTTTTACAAAAAAAATTATATCTTATTTTTGTTTTGAAAATCAACTTTTTGGGGATGATCTATTTTTCTTCATTTGGAGAGGATGGATTACCTTTATGGAATCCATCCCTCATGGTTGGGAAAGTCGTTTTTTTATTTGACTTCGAGAGGTAATTTTTGTATAAATATTGCAAAGTTTCTTTCCCATTTTTCGATCATTTAAATCGATTGGGCGAGAATGATCAAAGTTTATAGAATGAGAGGAGGGAGTGAATGATGGGGAAAAGAAACTTCTTATGGATCTTTCTGAGCTTTCTTATTTTCACTTTACCTTCCTTTAACCCAGCAGGCGCGGAAGAACGGTATATAGTGAAACCTGGAGATTCTCTTTATCGTATTTCTAAGAGTTATGGGATTTCTATGGAATCTATAAAAGAAGCCAATGGATTGAAAAGCGATCTCCTCAAGCCTAAACAGATACTCCTCATTCCTTTATCTCGTGATAATCATTTCATGGATCTATCCGAAGAAACGACTCCTTATCTTGTCAAGCCGGGAGAGAGTCTCTATCAAATTTCGAAGAGAACGGGTTGTTCGATTGAGGAGATTCGGCGGATCAATCGGCTCCAGTCAATCCATCTGAAGGCAGGACAGACCCTTCTCTTACCCAAACGAACCAATTCCACAGAAGAAGAAAGTGAAGAACTTGGGGATAGTGAAGAGTTTCAAGAGCCCATCGAGCCCGAAGGGAGTATCGGGGAGTCCAATGGGAAATGGAGTAGCCCTGAAGAGAGAAGTCTTTTTATTCGAGTGGTCAAAAGTTTTTTGGGCATTCCTTATCGCCTGGGGGGAACAACGATTCGAGGGATCGACTGTTCTGCTTTTGTAAAGAAGATTTATGAAATCTTTAATATCTCTCTTCCCCGTACCGCGAAGGAACAACTCCAAATAGGGAAGAAGATCGAAAGGGAGAAACTCACGGAAGGGGATTTGGTCTTTTTTAAAACAAGGAGGCAAAACCACCCCCATGTAGGCATCTACATAGGAAATAATGAGTTTATCCATGCTTCCTCCCGAGGGAAGGAAGTTCGAATTGATAGATTGGATGCCCCTTATTTCCATATTCGATTTATCAAAGGGGTAAGGATTAAGGAGATGGAAGGAGAGAGTTAAATTATGATCATTTCTATCAATCCAAAGAATCCTCAGCCCAGACTGGTTCGGAAGGTCGTAGAAATCCTTGAAAGAGGAGGCCTCATCGGGTATCCGACCGATACCATCTATGGAATAGGATGCGATCTCTTTCAACCGGAAGCTATTCGACGAATCCATCATTTAAAAAAGATGGAGCCCAAAAAGCCTTTAAGTTTTATCTGTGCGAATTTAAAAGATATCAGCCTCTATGCCTATGTTTCCGATTATGCCTATAAGATCATGAAGCGTCTTCTTCCTGGTCCCTATACCTTTATTTTAAAAGCGACGAAATTGGTTCCGAAGATTGCAATGACAAAACAGAAGACCGTTGGAATCCGAGTTCCGGATAATAAGATTTGTTTAGCCTTGGTCCAGGCCTTAGGCCATCCGATCATCAGCACCAGTGTATATAAACCGGATGAGACCCTCTATAATGACCCTCGAGAAATTGAGGAACGGTTTGGAAAACAGCTCGATTTAGTGATTGACGGAGGGATCATTCTTCCGGAACATTCCAGCATTATCGATCTCACCGATGAAGTCCCTAAGGTTATCCGAAAGGGAAAGGGAGATGTAAGTCTCTTCCTGTAAAAAAGTTTCGAAAGGAGAATCGGGGATGGGACGAAAAAGGTTACCCCCTACCCCTCTGCTCTTTCCAACCCCCGTAGTTCTGGTCACCAGTGTCGATGAGAAAGGGAAGGCCAACATCATCACTCTTGCCTGGACAGGAGTAGTGAATTCAGATCCTCCAATGGTGGGAATTTCTATTCGACCCGAACGATACTCTCATGGGAATATTCAGAGGATAAAAGAATTTGTCGTGAACATTCCGTCTCAATCACTTCTCAGGAAGGTGGATGCCTGTGGAGTCCTCTCAGGAAGAGAGGTCGATAAATTTTCACTGATGGGGCTAACCGCCGTTCCTTCTGAAAAGGTAAGACCTCCTTTGATCGATGAGTGTCCGGTTCAAATGGAGTGTGAGGTCAAACAGATGATTTCGCTGGGAAGCCATGACCTCTTTTTGGGTCAAATCGTGGCACTCCATGTCCGAGAGGAGGTCCAGAAGGAAAAAGGGAGAATTGATATTCTAAAGGCCTTACCGATTGTATACTGTCCTGGAGCTCACGAATACTGGAGTCTTGGCCGATACCTCGGCCATTATGGTTTCACCAAAGGGAAACCATGATTATCGATTGTCACACCCATATCTTTCCCGAAGAGATTCGAGAGGATCGGAAGACTTTCTGGAAAAAGGATCAGGGGTTTTCATCAATCTATCAAGAGCCCAAATCGAAAATAGCCGGTGTCGAAGAGTTGATTGAATCCATGGATCGTTTAGAAATCGATCGATCGGTCATCTGTGGATTTCCATGGGTTGATCCGATCCTTCTTTCCTTCCATAATGAATATTTAATGGAATCAGCAAATCGCTTTTCAAACCGACTCCTCGCTTTTATAGGACTTTCCTTCACAAACCCTGATTGGTCTTGGCAGGAATTGGAGAAGAGATTGAAAGAGGGGGCGAAAGGGGTGGGGGAGATTGCTTTTTATCATCGTCCGTTGACCTTTGAGGATATCGAACGGATGAAACCCGTTCTTAAAAAAATGGAAGAGGGAAGAATTCCTATTATGCTTCATACCAATGAACTCATTGGACACCCTTATCCAGGGAAAGGAAAAACGCCTCTTGAAATATTCTTTGAATTCGTCGTTTCTTTTCCAGAACTTCCTGTGATTTTGGCCCACTGGGGAGGAGGGTTGCCTTTCTATGAACTTATGCCTGAAGTCTCTAAAGCCTTTCATCATGTTTGTTATGATACCGCCGCCTCTCCCTATCTTTATTCCAACAAGATCTTTAGGATCGTAAGGGAGATGGTCGGGATCGAAAAGATCCTTTTTGGTTCAGACTATCCCTTAATTTCCCCCGAGAGATACTTTAAGGAATTAGAAGAGTCCGGTCTTTCCGAACCGGATCGGGAAAAGATCTTGGGTAAAAACTTCTTATCCTTTATAGGCTCTGCGTAGGGGTTCGCATCAGAGTGGATTTTCCTTCTGCCAGAACGGTTCCATCCCTGGCTTTAAGGGTAGCTCTCGCCCTTACCCATCTCTTTCTTATCTCAACGATCTCTCCATAAACCTCAAGGGGTTCAAGGATCGGGGCAGGTTTTTTGAATTTGATCTCGAGAGAAGCCGTAACCGTGTCGTACCCTAACTCATAGGAAAGTTTTGCCATGGCTTCGTCCAGTAAAGTGGCAATAATCCCACCGTGAACCAATCCATCCCAACCCTGAAAGGTAGCAGGAGAGATAAACGTCGTCTTCAGGGTCTTTCCCTCTGGATCAACCTCAAAATGGAGTCTCAATCCATTGGGATTCTTCTTGCCACAGACGAAACAGTTTCCATTCGTTTCGAATTTCATTTTATTTCCCCCGGTTTATTCCTTATCGATGAGAGATAATAAGTTGACTAATTCTTATAAATTATCATATAGTTTTTTTAAAGAGGTTGTCAATGGATGGAAAGAAATGAACGTTATCTTGAAGTAGCTGTGAAAGCGGCCAGAGAAGCAGGACGAATTCAGAAACTTTATTTTGGCTCTTCCCTTCAAATCGAATTTAAGGGAGAGATTAACCCTGTGACAGAAGTGGATCGGCTCTGTGATCGGGCCATTTCAGAAATCCTTCTTCAGACCTTTCCAGATCATGATCTGCTCACCGAAGAGAGTCCTTTCGAAAAAAAAGGTTCTCCTTATCGATGGATTGTTGACCCTATGGATGGTACAACGAACTACCTTCATGGATACCCTTGCTTTTGTGTCTCCATTGCCCTGGAATTTGAAAAAGAGGTCATTCTGGGAGTCGTGTATAATCCCATCCTCGATGAACTCTTTATTTCGGAGAAAGGTAAAGGGGCCTATCTGAATGGGAAAAAAATTTCTGTCTCCCAAGAAAAGAATCTCTTTCGAAGCTTCCTGTCGACTGGATTTCCCTATGATGTTCATGACCATGGAGATTTTTATCTCCGTTACTTTCGTGAGTTTCTCATCAGAAGTTTTGCCATTCGAAGGCCAGGATCGGCTGCCCTTGATCTCTGTTACCTCGCCGCTGGTCGATTCGATGGATTCTGGGAGTTGAAACTTCAGCCTTGGGACGTTGCAGCCGGGGCCCTCATGGTGATGGAGGCCGGAGGAAAGATCACCGATTTCAGGGGACAACCATTCCATATTTATTCCAAAGAAGTCCTTGCCTCTAATGGATGGATTCACTCTCAGATGCTCGAAACCATCAAAGAGGCAGAGAAGAATCTTTAAGGCACTCAGAAAGGAGCTTCATTGAAGAGACAGGATAGCCTTTTTGATCGCAAGGCCCAAAAACTTTTTGAGCGAGAGTCCCCTCTGGCAGACCGGATGAGACCAAGGAATTTGAATGAATTTATCGGTCAGGACCATCTTTTGGGCCCCGGAAAGATTCTTCGGCATGCGATAGAATCCGATCAGATCCCTTCGATGATCCTCTGGGGACCCCCTGGCTCCGGAAAGACCACCCTCGCCATGATTATCGCATCAACTACAGGGGCACACTTTATCTCATTTAGTGCGGTGCTTTCAGGGGTAAAAGAGATTAAAGAGGTTCTTCAAGAAGCTAAAGAGGAATGGAGATATCGGAATCGAAAAACCATTCTTTTTGTGGATGAGATTCATCGCTTCAATAAAGCCCAACAGGATGCATTCCTTCCTTATGTAGAGAAGGGGACGATTATCCTCATTGGTGCGACCACTGAAAACCCTTCTTTTGAAGTCATCTCTCCTCTTCTCTCTCGCACCAAAGTCTTCACCCTTCGGGCCTTAACAGAAGAAGAGGTAGAAGAAATTTTAAAACGAGCCCTCATAGATTCAGAGAGAGGATTGGGACGATTCCAGGTGGAGATGGAGCCAGAGGTTCTAAAGGGAATCACCCGGATCGCCAATGGAGATGCAAGAATCGCACTGAACACCCTTGAGATGGTAGTACTCACTAAACCTCCCGAGCCCACCGGAATCAGGAGGATTCAGAGGAGAGACCTGGAAGAAGTGCTGGAAAGGAAAAGTTTTCTCTATGACAAAGGGGGGGAGGAACACTATAATCTCATCTCTGCTTTCCATAAGAGTTTGAGAGGGAGTGATCCTGACGCAGCCCTCTACTGGCTTGGAAGGATGCTCGAGGCTGGGGAGGACCCTCTCTACATTGCTCGAAGGATGATTCGATTTGCTTCTGAAGATATTGGAAATGCAGATCCTCAGGCCCTTCAGGTAGCAGTCTCAGCCATGGAAGCCTTTCATTTTATTGGACTTCCAGAAGGGGATCTTGCATTAGCTCAGGCCGCTGTCTATCTTGCTACGGCCCCTAAATCCAATGCCATTTATATGGCCTATCAGCAAGTGAAAAGGGACATTCGAGAACTTGAGAATCTTCCCGTTCCTCTTCATCTTCGGAACCCGGTCACTCCTTTGATGAAGGAATTGGGATATGGGAAAGATTATAAGTACCCTCACGACTTTCCAGAACATTTCGTTAAAGAAGAATATCTTCCGGAGAACCTGAAGGGGAGGATCTATTACCATCCTACAGAACAGGGTTTTGAAAGGGAGATTAAAAGAAGATTAGGGAGGTGGAGAAGAAAGAAGAGAGAGGAAACGAGATGAGATTATCTCTTCTTTTTAACACCTTCTCCGGTCATGGGAACAAAGATGACCGGAATAATATCCTTCGTTTCAAATTGGCCATGGTGTTTGGTAATCTTTTTTAGCTCTTGGGAATAGGTTCCAACGGGAATGACAAGTCTTCCCCCTTCTTTTAACTGGTCCAGAAGAGGTTTGGGAATATGATCTGGAGCACATGTCACAATAATTGCGTCAAAGGGAGACGCCTCAGGCCACCCTAAATACCCATCCCCTGTCTTGACATAAATATTTTTATAACCTAACTCTTTGAGAAGTTTTTTGGCGGAAGTGGCCAGGGTTTCGATAATCTCAATGGTGTAGACTTCCCTGGCCAATTCAGCCAGGATAGCGGCCTGATAGCCTGACCCTGTCCCAACCTCTAAAACCTTTTCTTCTCCTTTTAATTCCAAAAGTTCAGTCATTAAGGCCACAATATAGGGTTGAGAAATCGTTTGTCCTTCTCCGATCGGGAGAGGCTGATCATTATATGCCAAAGATTGATATTCCTTGGGGACAAAAAGATGGCGTTCAACCTTTAACATAGCTGATAACACACGAGGATCTTTCACCCCCCTCGCCTTGATCTGAGATTCTACCATTTGTTCTCGCATGGCTTTAAAATCCCTTCTCTCACTGCTCTCAAGGCCCTTCTTTCCATTCCCACAGGTAGTGAGGAGGAAGAAAAGGGTGATGATTAAAGTTAAGAAAGAAAAGAACACCAAAACTTTTTTCATAATCAAAAAATATCACAGTGATTAAAACCTTGTCAATCCTTGACAATTCTTCCACGGATCTGATAACTTAAAAATAAGAATTCAAAAATGAAAGGGAAAGGATTTAAATTTCTAAGCCTTTTTTTTCTCTCTTTAATTACCTTTTCTGTCTCCTTGATTGAAGGCCAGGATCAAAAACAGATCCCTTCGAAGATCACTCTGGTTGGAAGGGATTCCACCCAATGGACGGCTAAAAGGGAAGTTCCTCTGCCAAATATCATAGCACCAGGGATCAAGGAGGAACCTGTCATACATGTGTTTGACCCCAGAGAAGAATCGATTGGACCCATGAGAAAGATGACCCCCTCTCTTTCTCAGCCGGGTTGTGCCTATAGGAGCGGGCTTACCCGTAGGGCAGTTACAGTAGCAGAAGGGGATAGAGGATATTATGAGAGAGGAAGGTATTTTTATCTTGAGAAACAATACGAAAATGCGATTCAAAGTTTCAATAAGTTAATTAAAGAGTATCCCGATAGTCCTTTAAGAGGCTCTGCCCTCTATTGGATGGGAGAAGCAAAATGGAATCAGGGAAGGGTGGAAGAGGCGTTCGTCCTTTTCCGGGAAGTAGTGGAAAGGTATCCTCAAAATGAGTATTTTGGCTATGCCCTCTATTCCTGTGGATGGATCCGGTTGACCAGAGGAGATTACGAAGAAGGATACCGATATTTCCACCGGGGAAAGACTTTGTCAAAGGAGTCTCCAATCTTTCAATCCCTCCTTTTCTGGTCTGGGTTCTGTCTCCATGCTTTGGGTCGCTATCATGAATCGATCCAAGAATTGAAGACACTCCTTGGGGAGGTCCCCGAAGGAATATGGGAACCAGAGGCAGAGTATCTCATAGGAGTGAACTATTTTCGGTTAAATCAATTTAAGGAAGCCGCTCATCTCTTTCGGGATTTTCAAAAGCGATTTCCCAAACATTCCCTGATCGAAAGCGCGCGGTATGCTTTGGGTTGGAGTGAACTCTCTCTTGGAAATTTGGTGGAGGGGAGAAGAATCTTTGAAGAACTCCTCTTCGAGTTTCCTGCAAGTCGATTTTCAGACGCCATCTACTGGGGAATCCTCAAGAGCTATTTAGCAGAGGGAGAGGTGGAAAAGGCAACCCAGTATTACTTTCGATTTCTCTCCCTTTTTCTCCCTTCCCCTTGGAAAGAACAATGCCTTTTTGATATCGGTCAGTACTATTTCGAAAGAAAGAACTACTCGAGCGCGGTTTCAACTTTTCGTCAGCTCCTGAAAACCTTCCCGGAAAGCGATCTTCAGGAATGGGCCTTTTTCATGATCGGTGAATCTTTCTTTAATCAGAAGGAGTATCGTCATGCCATTGAGGCCTATCAGGAAGTTCTCTGGGGGAAAAAGAGATCCTCTTTGGAGGAGCAAATCCTGTTGAGGATAGGTTATGCCTGTTTCTTTTTAAAAGAATACGAAGAAGCGATTCATTACTGGGAGAGGTGGTTGAAAGAGTTTTCCGCAAGCCCGGAGAGGAAAGAAACCCTTTATTGGCTTGCGGAGAGCTATCTTGCCAAGCAGGATTACCGAAGGGCGATCGAATACGTCGATCTTCTTAAGAGTGATCCAGAATTCTATGCCAAGGGTTTAAATGCCCTTGGTTGGTATCATTTTCAGAGAAGTGAATGGAAAGAGGCAACCCACTATTTTCTAAAAATCTCCTCCGAATTTCCTCAGTACCGAACCACTCCTTCCGTTGATCTAATGATCGCAAAATCTTTTTTGAATCAGAGCAATCACGATCAGGCAAAAAGATATTTAAGTCGGCCCCTTGAATCTTTTGAAACCGAGGAAGACAGAGAAGAGGTGCTCTACCTTTTGGGGCGGATAAGCTATAGAGAAGAAAAGTTTGACGAAGCGATCCACTATTTTGAAAAATTAAAAGAAGGATTTCCGAGGGGAAGGTATGGAGCAGAGTCCCAATACTGGATTGGATGGGCTTATTTCCGAAAAAAGGATTATCCCAAAGCGATTCAGACATTCCAAAACCTCATCCTTCAATTTCCTGAGAGTCCTTTTGTGGGTCCATCCTATCTTAAAATAGGAGACGGATATTATAACCTGAAAGAATATGGGAAGGCGAGAGAGTCATATTCCCAGGTGACGAGGAAATATCCGAAATCTAAGGAGGCCCCCGAGGCAGAATTCGGGATCCTTCTTACCTTCCTTCAAGAGAAAAAGGATGAGGCCTTTGTCTCAAAGGTGGACTCCTTTATCCATCAGTATCCCCATCACCCATTGGCTCCCGAGGCCTTGATCCAGTTAGCCCAATTTTATCGAGACCTCCAATCGATCGAGAAGGCGATCAAAACCTATAAAGAAGTCATTCAACGCTATCCAAAGGATGAACGAGCGGGGGAGGCCCAATTTCGAATGGGTCTTCTTTTAAAA
This sequence comes from uncultured bacterium, assembly GCA_938045955.1. GTDB lineage: Bacteria > Desulfobacterota > BSN033 > BSN033 > UBA1163 > CALIBK01. The sequence continues at coordinate 39,919 of CALIBK010000039.1, forward strand.
GAAAAAAAGAGATGGAACGAAGCCCTTGAAGAGTTAGAGAGGTTTATGAAATCTTATCCCAGGCATCCTTTTCGTCATGAAGGTCAATTGGAATTGGGGGAAGTTTACCTTCATCTCAAAAATTATACAAAGGCATTGGAACAATTAAACGAGGCCAAAAAAAGTCTTCCCCATCCACATTTAGCCAGAAGGGTTTATTTTGGAATAGGCGAGGCTTATCACCAGTCAGGAAAGGTTGAGGAGGGTATAAGAATTTTGAAAGAATATCTGGGGAAATTCCAACAGGAGGAGGGTAAATGGGAAGCCTATTTAAGATTGGGTCTTCTTTACATGGTGCAAAAAAGGTGGGAAGAGGCTCTCTCCTCCCTTTCTTCGGCACTTCATAGCCCAGAGGAGCGAGTTTCAAGCCAGGCCCAGTTCAAATTGGGAGAAATTTATCAGGCCCTTGGGAATAAAGAACAGGCGATCCACCAATTTTCGAAGATTCTCTATCTGTATCCTCATCTCTCGGAGATGACCGAAGGGGCTCTCCTTCGATTAGGAGAGCTTTATCTTGAGGAGAGAAGATTTTCAGAAGCTAAACAGGTTTATCAAAAACTCTTAAGTCAGAGTAAAAAGGAAGAGAATCGTCAGTTGGCCAAGAGAATGCTTGAGTCGATGAAGGAGAGGGGGATTCATTGATCCGTAAAAAGCTAAAGAGAATTCCAAGGCCTCTTATTTTATTTTCCATAATTGCCTTCACCTTATTGATCCCAATTTTTTTCTTTACCCCTAATCTTTATCATGAGGCTCATCGGATCTGGAGGAATTTGGAGGAAGGAAGTAAGAGACTCCTTAGATTCGGAGGAAGAGGAATTTCTGTGGAGGAGAAGAGGATCAGAGAAGAGATTATCCTTAAAAAAATGGAGGAGGCCAATGCTCAGCAGGATTGGAAATCCCTTGCTCCAGAGTACCCAAAATTAAAAAAGACAGAAGGAGTTTCTGAGGAAGAGAGGATACGGAGTTTTAGAAATACCCCTGAATTTAAAGAGATTGAAAAGGAATGGGAGCGGTATGTGAAAAAGAGAGAGGAAGCATTCCTTCCTGAAGGTCCGCTCCCATCCTTGAAAGAATGGGTCAATGAATCATTATTATTAAAAGATAAAGGGGAGGAGAAAATTATAGAGAAACTTCAGATTAAAAAAGAAAGGGGTTCCTTAGCCCCTCCGTTAGAAGAGAACCTTCGATTAGGAATCAAAGGCCCTCTGGCTTCGAGAAAAATCTTGCTTAGACCCCCACCTCCACTGGTGGATATCAGGATAGAAGGGGAAGTAGAGGCAACCCTCTGGGTACTCCCGGATGGAACGGTCGATCGGGTGATCCCCTTGATCAAGATGGATTCCGAACTGGAACAAATTGCGATTCGATACTTAAAACAATGGCGATTTGCTCCACTTGCCAAGGATCAGGAACAGGTGGAACAGTGGGGGAATATTCCTATCAAATTTAAAATTCAATAGGATTCACTTAATTTAATGAGAAAGAGACCTATTCTCCTGTTATTCCTTTTCTTATTTCTCCTGTTTGGTTTTTTTACCTTTTTTGGGGATAAAGGGCTCTTTCATCTTCTCAAATTAAAAAAAGAGATGGAGCGAATCAAAGAGACCAATCTTAAAATTGAAGAGGAAAATCAGAAGCTGAGGGAGGAGATCCGGAGATTAAAACAGGATAAGCGTTATATTGAGGAGATTGCACGAAAGGAGTTAGGAATGGTCAAAGAGGGAGAAATCCTTTATCAATTTGATCTTAAAGATTAAGGAGGAGACCCCCAATGAAATATGAGGGAATGATCTTTCGACCTCCGAGTGAAGCAGAGAGTTTAATTCTCCAGGTCACCGTAGGTTGTTCCTATAATCGATGTACCTTCTGTGGGGCTTACCGAGAGAAAATCTTTAGGATCAAATCATTTGAAGAGGTGAAAGAGGATATTGATGAAGCGAGTAGATTTGGGGGAAGCATAAGAAGGGTTTTTCTCGCCGACGGAGATGCCTTGGCTATTCCACAGAAGGATCTCTTAAGAATTCTTGAATATATGAAATCCAAGTTCCCTTACCTCGAGAGGGTAGGAATCTACGCAAATGCAAACGATATTTTAAAAAGGGATGGAGATGAATTAAAGGCTCTTAAAGATTTAGGTCTGGGGATTATTTATATGGGACTGGAGTCAGGGAATCAAGAAGTTTTAAGAAGAGTGAAGAAGAATGCCACCATCGGGCGAATGGTCCAGGCTGCAAGGAGGGTTAAAGAATCTGAGATTCTTCTCTCTGTCACTGTCATCTTAGGACTTGGAGGCGTCGAATACAGTTTAATTCATGCGAAAGATACGGGAATAGTCCTTTCTGAAATGGATCCAGATTACGTAGGAGCGCTCTCCTTGATGGTGATTCCAGGAACTCCCATCGCAAAGGAGATCGAGGAAGGAAAATTCCTCCTTCCCGACCCATTTGGTTTGATCAAAGAACTTGAAGTCATGGTTGAGCATCTGGAGGTGACCAGTTGCTTTTTTGCCTCCAATCATGCCTCAAACTACCTTCCTCTTCGAGTACGCTTACCAGAAGGGAAAGACGAGGCATTGAGACGTATCCGAGAGGTTTTACGAAGAAGAGATCCGGCATTGTTAAGACCTGAATTTCTGAGGGCACTGTAGGGAGAGAATGATGGAGACAGTGGATGTGGACATCCGGGTGAGATATGCGGAGACGGACCAAATGGGGGTGGCCTATTATGCGAATTATCTGGTTTGGTTTGAAGTCGGCCGAACAGAGCTCTGCAGAAATAAAGGATTTCGTTACAGGGACTTAGAAGAGTTGGGGTATCGATTGGTGGTCACCGAGGTTTATTGCAAATATAGAAACTCAGCAAGATATGATGAAATAGTAACCGTCCGGACCCATCTCAAAGAGGTTAATAAGAGGAGGGTAACCTTCGGATATCAAATCCTGCGAAAGGACGGGAAGGAACTGATTGCTGAAGGTGAGACTCGACATATCTGTGTGAATGATAAAGGAAAAACGAAAAGCCTTCCCGATAGGTTTTTAAAGTGTCTAACCCGTTCATCCTTTACAGGAAGTCCTTGACAGAGTTTATTGAAAATGGGTATTTGATAGAATAATCTCTCTTCAATGAAAGAAAAAAGAATTTTAGTTATAAGATTGAGTGCCATTGGAGATGTAATTCGAACCCTTCCCGCTGTACAGGCATTAAAAAAACAACTTCCCTCCATCATCTCCTGGGTTGTTGAAGAACCTTCAAAAACCTTTCTCGAAAGTCAGCCGGAGATTGACGAAGTAATCCTCTTCCCAAGGAAGAGATGGACAGAAGGAATAAGATCGATTCGAAGGTTGAAAAGGTCCATATTGGAGATGGTGGAGTTGATTTTTTATCTTCGAGGGAAAAACTTCGATATAGCCCTCGATTTTCATGGGATCCTGAAAAGCGGTCTCCTCTCCCTCTTTTCAGGGGCTTTCCAACGGGTTGGATTTGCCCGAAGATGGAGTAAAGAGGGGAACTTTCTTTTTTCGAACATTAAGGTGAATCTTCCGGAAGAAAGAATCAGTCGATATCAAAGGAATTTTGCCCTTCTAAAAGGGATAGGATTAGATGCGACAGATCATTCCTTTCAACTCCATATTCCTCATGAAGATAGACTGTATGTGGATTCATTCTTCTCTCAGCTTCCCAACCCTCTCAGAAAACCCTTAATTGCGATTCATCCTGGTTCAAGTCCAAAGACGATTTATAAAAGATGGATGCCGGATCGATACGGAATGCTGGCAGATCAATTAACCCGTGAATTTAGAGCCACCGTCCTTTTCACATGGGGTCCGGAGGAGCTGGAAGAAGTAAAAGCAATACAGAGTAAAATGAGGGAGTTATCATTTTTAGCTCCTCGAACCCATTCTTTGACTCAGTTGGCGGAGATATACCGGCGTTGTAATCTTTATATCGGGGGGGATACCGGCCCTACCCATATTGCTTCATTGGTAAATGTACCCGTAGTGGTCATTTTTGGGCCCACTGACCCTGTTGAGAACGAACCTTTGGGTTTTCATAAGAAGGTGAGGAAAGAAGTAGGATGTAATCCCTGTCGGAACAGATCTTGCAAAAAAATCACCTGCTTAAAAGCCATCGAAGTAGAAGAGGTGTTCAAAGCAGTAAAAGACATTTTAAATCCAACTATTTGATTTTATTTATAAATTATTGTTGATTTTAAGCTCATTATAGTGTATTTATATTACTCATTATGAAGGATGGAATAAATTTACAAAAGGTGAATCGCCTGTTAATTAGAGGAGTAAATTGGGTTGGAGATACTATTCTCACTTATCCCTCAGTTCAACAATTAAGAATCCTCTTTCCCCGATCTCACATCGCCATCCTTGTTGTGGATCATTTAGTGGATTTATGGAGGACCTCCCCCTATATTGATGAAGTTATATCTTTTCGCAAGGAAAAGAAAACGAATCCACTCTGGGGGGATTTAAAACTTATTCAAGCTTTAAAGAAGAAGGGTTTTGATCTGGCAATCATTTTCCCCCGCTCTCTCCATTCTGCCCTTCAAATATTTTTGGCCGGTGTTCCCATTCGGGTTGGTTATCAATCGGGAGGACGTTCGCTCCTTCTCACCCATGGAATCCCCCGAACAGAAGAGGTCCTCAACATCCATCGAATTTATTATTATCAAAAGCTGATTGAGTTATTTGGGAAAATAGAAACCGCCCTCACCCCAAAATTATTCCTGAGAACAGAAGATCGCCTTTGGGCTGATCAAACTTTAAAAAATTTTGGGGTCATGAATGGAGAGCTTTTAATCGGAATGAACCCTGGTGCCACCTACGGGATGGCTAAATGTTGGCCTCCTGAAAGATTCGGAGAATTAGGAAGGAAGCTTTCGGAGAACTTTCGAGTAAAAATCCTTTTATTCGGAAAGAAAGAGGAACAATCTATGGTTGGAGAAATTGGTAAGTTTCTTGGAAGAAAAGGAATCGATTTGGCAGGAAAAACCAGTTTACTTCAGTTAGCTGCCCTTTTAGAACGATGTCATCTCCTGATCACCAACGATACCGGAACAATGCATATGGCAGCAGCCGTGGGAACTCCTGTGGTGGCGATCTTCGGTTCAACCAATCCTGTGACTACAGGCCCATGGGGAGTAGGACACACCATCGTGAGAAAAGAGATCCCCTGCAGCCCTTGTTTTAAGAGAATGTGTCCAACTGACCATCGATGTATGAAATTAATTACTGTTAACGATATATTAAAGGAATGTGATAAGTACTTATGAGCATAACTTTAACTCCTCATGAGCTTTCGGTTTTATCTCAAAATCCGATCTCCGCTTGTATTATATGCTTCAATGAGGAAGATAATATTCGGAGATGTTTGGAGAGTTTAAAATGGGTAAAAGATTCTGGAGGAGAAATCATCGTGGTAGACTCCTATAGCACAGACAGAACCGTGGAGATTTGTCATAAATTCACAGATAAGGTTTATCAAAATGAATGGCCTGGATATGTGAACCAGAAGAATTATGCTCTTTCCTTAGCTTCGAATGAATGGGTTCTTTCATTGGATGCAGATGAAATGATTTCCACCCAAGCTCGAGATGAGATTATTAAAGAGTGGAAAAATAATGGGTATGAAGTCTTTGACGGTTATTATTTTAGACGTCATACTTATTACCTCGGAAAGTGGATTAATCATGGGGGATGGTATCCGGATTATAAATTAAGGCTTTTTAGAAAGAGTAAGGGGAGATGGGGTGGAAATGATCCCCATGATCGAGTGATCATGCATAAATCAGCCCTTCTTAAAAAGTTTCAAGGCGAGATCCTTCACTTTACTTATAAAAATATATCCCATCAACTAAAAACAATAGATCGATTTTCAGATGCTGCTTTAGAATCTCTCTTAGGACAGAAAAATATAATTACTTTTTTTAATCTTCTTTTTAGACCACCTGTCAAATTTTTAGAAACTTATTTTTGGAAAGCAGGATTCTTAGATGGTCTTCCAGGTTTTATCATCGCTATTCTTTCGAGTTATTATGTCTTTATCAAATATGCAAAACTATGGGAATTTAGAAAGGATAAAGAGAAATGGGAGACTACTCCTTTTGATGCCTTTTAGGGAGATGCGTTGAAGATCCTACATCTTTTTAGCGATTGGAAATGGACAGGTCCTTCAGAACCAATTATAAATTTATGTAATGAATTGGGAAAAAGAGGTCACGAAGTTGTCCTTG
>CALIBK010000040.1 GCA_938045955.1 uncultured bacterium
AAAGACCTTAAATAATTTATTAATTAAAAAATCTTTGGGTGTCAACCCATCTTTCGGTCTTGAATTAAAGATTCCTTGATTTAATATCCGGGTTTAGACCCCGAAGATGGGTGAGGATCTGTTGCAATCTTCTATTTCTCATCACACAGAACAAAAAGATCTTCTCTCTTTCCAAATATAATCTAAGAAAACCGACCGGAAAATGAGGTCCTTCGATAAGTCCGATCTCTCCAGGAGAGATTTTGATCGTTCTTCTGAAACTGGTTAGTTCCACCATTCCATTATTCCCTATGGTCATTTTATAAAAAATCCCAAGAGAAAAATACCAGGTAAAAATAAAAATGAATGCAACCATAAATAATTGGAACCAGTTCTTCCATCCCTTGATTCCAAAAAGAAGAACCGAGACCACCGTCCAGACGATTAAAAGAGTATAAAAAATAAAAAGATAAAGAATAGGAGCTCTATATACTCTCCACTCCTTCAGGGAACCATATAGATCTTCCATACCGAATGATTGACGATTCCTATCCTCTATAGAATAACTTTGGAACAATAAGAATAATATCTGGAAAGATCATACAAAGCACCAGACCGGTAAATTGGAGCCCAAGAAATGGAATGGCTGATTTCCAGATATCAGTGGTACTGACTTCAGGAGGAGCCACTCCTTTAAGATAAAATAGAGCGTATCCAAAGGGAGGGGAAAGAAAGGACATTTGTAGATTAACAGCAAATAGGACACCGAACCATATCGGATCGAATCCTAATTGGCGAATGATGGGACCGAAGATAGGAATGGTCAGCATGATGATTCCAACCCAATCAATAAAACAGCCCAATAAAATAAGAATAAACTGCATAATCCAGAGAATGACCCACCGATTCAGTCCCGACCCAATTAGGAGATTGGTCACGAACTGTCCACCCCCTACCATCACATAAAGGGCTACAAAAATATTGGCTCCAAACATGGTCCAGAGAACCATTGCGGCAGATTTAAGAGTATTCTCAGCGGCTTCTATGATCCCTTTCAACTTTAACCTTCCCTGAATGATGGAAATGATGATTGCACCTGCTGCTCCCACTCCAGCCGCTTCTGTCGGTGCTGCAATCCCAATGAAAATGGTTCCAAGGACAAGAAAGATCAAAATTCCTGCGGGGAGAATGGGAAAAAGAAGTCTGACTCTCCTTGAGAGGGGAAGTCTCTCTTCTTTGGGAATCGGAGGACCCATTTTTGGATTGATATAGCATCTAATTGTGATATAAATAATAAAAAGGGTTGCAAGAAGAAATCCTGGTAGAAATGCTCCCCCATAGAGTTGGCCAATAGAACTATTATCCACCATCCCATAAACGATCAACATGACGCTCGGGGGGATGAGGATACCAAGCGTCCCACCTGCCAGAATAGCCCCGCAGGCTAAAAATTTATCGTATTTCCTTTTGAGCATCTCTGGAAGGGCAATTAATCCCATAGTGACTTCACTTGCCCCGATGACCCCTACCATGGCAGCCAACATGGTGCAGGCTGCTACGGTGGCCGTAGCCACCCCACCTTTAAGATGGCCCATCCATTGATAGACCATTTCATAAATATCAGCAATGAGGCCACTTCGTTCCAGAATATTAGCCATAAAGATGAACAGAGGGATGGCTGCCAGAAGGTAGTTCACCATTAATCCAAATACTCTGGTCGGAATAATGTTGATTGCAGAAGGTCCCTGAAGGATGGCTGTAAAGATAACCCCTACTGTCCCGCATGAAAATGCGACCGGAAGCCCTAATCCTAACAGGATCATCAGGGACCCGAACATCAGGACGGTAATCAGTTCGATACTCATTCAAACTCCCTCCCTTTAACCGCGAAATGAATATCCCGAATCAACCATACAATTCCCTGGAAAAACAATAAAACCCCACCGAGGACCATCATGAATTTGACAGGGTAATAAGGGGGTTGCCAGTCCGTAAATGATAATTCTCCTAAGATTTCGATCCCAAAAATTTTTGCTCCTGCATTATAGGTTTGTGAAGCCCAGTAGAAGTTCCAGCATGAGTAGATAAAGAGAATATTAAAAAGGAAAAAGAAAAGAGAACTAATGATGTCCAGATAAGCCCTCGTCCTGGGTGATCGTGTTGAGTAAAATACATCGACCCTGACATGGGCTCGGTAGTAATGGGCATACCCTGCCGCAACACAGTAGTAAATAGCAAAAAGGAGAGTCATGGCCTCGTGTCCCCAGTTGGTAGGCATATTGAATAGGTATCTCATGACCACTTCAAACGTAATGATGGCGACAGCCATCAGGGTCACCCATACCATCATCTTTCCCACAAAGATATTGGTTTTGTTCACCGCCAGCATAAACTTCCTTAAACCCTTCATAAGGATCTCCTCATTCTATCTCGATAACCATTAGGCGAATTTTTAGGTTTATTATTTTCTTGTAAACAAAGGATCTCCTTTATGCTTTTACTGGATTCCTGCTTTCCTACAGAATGGCAAGGAAAGTCCTTCAGGGTAGAAGGGGAGGGTTTTCCCTCCCCGGTGGAATTATAGGGTTAATTTCTTTCCTTGAGTATCGACCAGGTCTGCCTCACTATAATAACCGACTTTAATGCTCTTCATGAATTCCCACTGCGATTTAAAGGCTCTTAAAGCGAATGGGTCTTTCTTTGCCCATTTGACCCACATCTCAGGAGCAAACTTCTTAAATTTCTCAATATCAGACTCTTTTAAACGAATAATCTCGACTCCCTTCTGTTTAAATTTCTCAAAGGCTTCAATATCTGCTTTCTGGATGAAGGCATACTGTTCCCAGGAATGTTGATGAACCGCTGCTTCAACGATCTGCTGCAGATGTTTGGGTAGAGCCTGCCATTTCTTTAAGTTAATGTCTAAACTCATGAGGTCCACAGGTTGATGGAGACAAGGAGTGGAAGGAGGTCCCATAATAATGTATTTGGTCACTTCAGCAAATCCTAAGCTATAATTGACCGCTGCTCCAACAAAGTCCGAAGCGTCGATCACTCCTTTTTCTAAGGCCGGATAAACTTCTGCGCTGGGAAGAAGAACAGTTGACACTCCAGCTGCTCTATAAATTTCCGCGATCATTCCACCTGGATAACGGATCCTTTTCCCTTTAAAATCTTCGAAGGAACGAATGGGAACTTTAGAGTGAATTAAATTGTCATCATGCTGAATGGGGCCTACATAGTAGAGGTTATGTTGCGCATAAGCTTCCCGGGCGATCTTTTTCCCTCCCAACTCTTCAAACCAGGTTTCCCACTGGTCTGGACGATCCAGACCAAAAGGATAGGAGGATAAAAATGCTGTGACAGGAAGTTTCCCGGCCCAATAGAGGGTAAAGCAATGCATTGCATCGAAGACACCGGCCTTTACCGCATCAAACATTTCAAAGGTCCCTACGATCGCATTTGCAGGGAATCCCTCAAAAATCAATTTCCCTTCCGAGAGTTCACCTACCAGTTTACATAAATTCTGAAAACAGACATATGCGGCATCCCCTGCATTCCATGCGGTTTGAACTTTCCATTTAATAGGGGCGGCAGAGGCATATTTAAGGAATGCCGGGACTCCCACTGTCGCGGCCGTCGCTCCTGCCACAGCTCCGGCCGTCTTTAAAAACCTGCGACGCGATACTTTTTCTTCACCTGTCTTTTTGGATCTCATTTTTCTTTCCATAGGACCCTCCTTTTATATAAAGATTTTAAAAAGAATACCCAACCTCCCTTATTTGTAATCTTCACCTCCTTTCCTTATAAATTTTTTAAAATGGTCTTACCTTTTTATTAATTTCCTTAAATTGGTAAATCTTTTTAATACAATCCTTTCTTTTTGTCAAATTTCCTTAGATTACACAAACATCCAAATTCTTATGCGGACATCGCTTCTAAAACAACTTCGGTAATATCTCTCACCTTTAATTTAATTTTATTCTTCCTGGCATATCCTGAAATGGTTCTAATACATTGCTGACATGCCGTTACCACCTCCTCTGCCCCCGTTTTCTGAATTTCCTCGATCTTCCTTTTGGCAATGGCAGAAGAAAGGTCCGGGTCGATCATCTCCAGATCTCCCCCTCCTCCACAGCACATACTCAATTGACGATTATTCTCAAGCTCGACCAGCTTTACCCCTGGGATTTTCTTTAAAATATTTCTCGGGGGGTCGAAGACCTTGCTGTTCCTTCCTAAATCACAAGGATCATGATAGGTCACAATCCTTTCGCGTCCGTCTTGGAAAATAATCTTTCCTTCTGCGATTAATCGTTCAATGAATTGAGTAGAATGGAGAGGTTCCGCATCGGTTTGATACATCTCCCTCCATGTGTGATAGCAAGAGGGGCAAGCAAAGACAATTGTTTTAGCCCCCACCTTCTGGACCATCTTCTCATTGTGTTCTTTAAGGGTCTTCATCTTCTCTTTCATCCCTGCTTGAATCAATGGAAATCCACAGCACCATTCCTCGCCTCCAAGAAGGGTAAAATCAACATGGGCCCGATGAAAGATCCGAACGAGATTCTGAGGAATTTTATGAGCCATCGGATAAAAGGAAGCAACACATCCTGTAAAATAGATGACTTCGGCCTTCTCCTTCTGGAATCGATTCTCTGGGACCCCCTCCATTGTCTCCATCCACATGGTCCGGTTGATATTAGGTTCATTTGAAATATTAAAATTATTTTCGATAGCCTCGACCACTCGATCGATAACCTGTGGATAGAGTCTTTTTTCTACCAAACATTCCCTTCCAGCGAGCACCCCCTGATTGGTCTCGACCGCAGGGAAACAGGTCTGGGTGCAGAGCCTGCAGCCCGTGCATCGATAGAGACTCTCTTCAATTTCAGGCGTCCAATCGATTTTTCCCTCAATGATCGCCCGGATAAGGGCGTTTTTTCCGCGAGGGGTGGCCCATTCCTTTCCTACCGCGGCATAAACAGGGCAAACGGCAAGACAGAACCCACATCGATTACATTTTGCAATCTCATCATATAGTTGAGCTTTAAGCTCTTCCTTTTTCATAAAAACTCCTTCTCTTAGATTCCTCCTATAAATCTCCCCGGACTAAAAATTCCTCTGGGATCGATCTCTTCTTTCAGCCGGCGCATGACTTGATATTCCGGTCTCATCTCTCCCCAGACAGAAATCTTCTTTTTTAAAATAGTAGGGGCACTCTCCACCATCATATTCCCCTCATTTTTGATTGCCTCAGAGGTCAATTGGCGAATCAATTCGATCATGGATTCCATTTTAGATTTTAGGCTTCTCCCAGGGAAAAGATAGGAGTAAAGAATTCCATTACCGGAACGCCAAATCAAGGCGCTTTCTATCCCCGTTTGACTCATGATCTTTTCATACCTTTTCATGACCTCTCCACCTTTTGAGATCAAAAAATTGGATTTAAAAGAGAGAAACAGGATTCTCTGTCTCTTTAGGGTTTCAGAAAAATCTCTTAGAGCAGACCAGAAGGATTGGTGCTCTTGGGAATAAAGGATCAATGGATCAAGGGACTGATATTTTTTCCCTCTTTCCCTCAATTCAGAAATCTCCCTTTCGATCCCTTCCATTACCCCGTCCAATCCAATAGCCACCAGGTATCTTGTCTCCTCAGTCAATGACACAGGGGGTTTTAATCTTTCCATGGCAGGTCGATTCAGAGTGTCGATCGATGAGGGAAGGAGTTGAGAATCGATAATTTCCTGAACAAAAGCATCTCCGTCCTCTAATCGAATGAAAGGAATTAATACGGTTACCTCTTTTTCGGGTATCGGAAGGAGCTTAAAGGTCATTTCACAAATAACTCCTAAGGTTCCATAGGAACCGATTAGGAGTTTACTAAGGTCATAACCAGAAACATTCTTTACCGTCTTTCCCCCGGAGACCACAATATCTCCATTCGGGAAAACGGCCTTCATCCCGATGACTAAATCTCTCGCCGTCCCATACATATATCTCCTGGGACCACTTGAATTCGTAGCAATAATGCCTCCCAACGTAGCCTTCTCGGTAAAAGGAGGATCAAGGGGAATAAAATATCCCCTCCCCTCTTGGGCCAACCTTTTTTGAACCTCTTTCAGGGTGATTCCACTCTCCGCAGTCAGGGTTAAGTTATCACAATCACAATCCGTAATTCGATTGAGCCGTTGAGTAGAGAGAAGAATATCCACTTTTTCAGGAGGATTTCCTACCTCAATCTTCGTTCCGTTTCCCATTGGAATAATCGCCAAAGTATGATCAAAAGCATAAGCTACAATTCTCGAAACCTCTTCTGTATCTCCCGGATAAACGAGAACCTTTGGGCGCTTTCCATCAATCCTTAAAGTTTTGAGCCGATCCGAATCTCTAATCAGATGGGCTTCCCCAACGATCTCTTTCATTTTTGAAATCAATTTTTCTGTGCGTATCATTTTTTAAAGACTCCTTCTTTGGTCACCCTTTGCCTTCCTCCCCATAGGAGGAAAAACTTTCGATAACCATTTTCAAAGGGATAGGCGAGGCGGAGGATTATGTTTGAACTTCAGGGAGAACCTTTCCAGGATTAAAAAGATCTTCCGGATCGAAGGCCCTCTTAACTTTTCTCATCGCAGAAATATCCTTGGGGGTGAAAACAAAAAACATCTCCTTCTTTTTCTCTGTTCCGATTCCATGTTCCCCGCTGATCGTACCCCCGGCCTCCGCACATATCTTCAAAATCTCAGAACCTGCAAGATGAACTTTCTTCAACTCCTCTTCATTTCGTTCATCAAAGAGGATGAGGGGATGGAGATTTCCATCACCCGCATGAAAGACATTCGCGATGGGAAGGTTATATTTTTTCCCGACCTCCATTACCCGGGTGAGGACCTCAGGAAGTTTTGTCCTCGGGACAGTCCCATCACAGACCAAGTAATTCGGCCGCAGTCTTGCGACCGCACCAAATGCTCCTTTACGTCCGGCCCAGAGCTGGGCTCGTTCTTCCTCAGTCCTCGCTGCCTTGACCTCCCGAGCCCGATTCTCTTTACAAATCTCGATAATCCTTTCTGCCAACCTCTCCATCCCATCTTTCAGCCCATCAATCTCGATTAAAAGAACAGCCTCCGCATCCAAGGGAAATCCAGCATGGATGGACTCTTCTACAGCTTTGATGGTCAATCGGTCCAGCATCTCAAGGGTCGCCGGAACAATCCCTTCAGCGATGATCGCTGAAACGGTCCTCCCCGCATCCTCCAGTGAATTATAGATGGCAAGCATTGTCTTTACAGCCTCTGGTTTCGGGACGATACGGAGAACCAACTTCGTAGCGATCCCTAAAGTCCCTTCCGACCCAACCAGAAGCCCGGTGAGATCATATCCTGGATGGTCCAGAGCTTTTCCTCCAACCCAGATGATCTCTCCATCGGGAAGAACGATTTCTGCTCCCAAGACATGATTGGTCGTTACTCCATATTTAAGACAATGCGGTCCTCCTGAATTTTCTCCAAAATTTCCACCGAAGGTGGAAACCCTCTCACTGGCAGGGTCGGGTTGGTACACATACCCATAACGGGCCAACTGGTTTTTCAGGGTAAGGGTAAACACTCCCGGTTCCACGACAGCCCTCTGATTTTTGATATCAATCTCGAGAACCCGGTTCATTCTTGAAAAGTGAATCACGATTCCTCCCCTGGCAGGAATGGTCCCTCCACTGAGATTGGTTCCCGAGCCCCTCGCGACAATGGGAATTTTCTCTCGATGAGCAAACTTTACGATCTGTGAGACTTCTTCTGTGGAATTTGGAAGTACGATACAATCTGGTTTAGCCTTAAAGAGGGATGCATCGTACCCATAAAGAAGTAAATCTGTTTCTGAGAAGAGAACGTTCTCTTTCCCAACTATCTTTGATAACTCTTCGATCATTTGATCGCGATTCATATGATCTTCCTCCTCTTATTTCAAGGTTTGGGTCTTGAGTTCCTGTTTCTGGAAACTCCACCCTTCCCGGGTTGAATCATTGCCCAAATCGATCTCCTACCTTCAGGCCTATCAAGCGGACCAGTTCGATCGCTCCCATCTTCCCCCCCTTCTCCATCCTGAACTTTGCTACCTGGATGCTTCCACCTCTCCCCGCGATCTGAATTCCCTCTTCGCTGATCGAAAGGACCTCTCCGGGAACTCTTTCACCCGGGGATTCATACCTTTTAGCTTCATAGAACCTGATTTTTTCCCCTTTAAAAGAGGTGTAAGCTCCGGGTTGGGGGTCACATCCTCTAATGAGGTTATACACTTCTAACACAGGCTTATTGAAATTGATTTGGGCCACTCGATCATCACAGGGAGGTTCATAGGTAGCTTTCGATTCATCCTGAGGAATTCGTGGCGCTTTCCCTTGTTTAATTAAATCAACGGATTCGACAATTGCTTCCACACCCATTGGGAATAGTGCATTAAAATAGAGGGAGCCTGTTGTATCCTCCGGTTTAATCTCCACCTCTTTTTGAAGCAGGATCGGTCCGGTATCAATTCCTCGATCCACCCAAAAAATGGTTAAACCCGTGCGCTGATCTCCTTGAATGATAGCCCAGTGAATCCCACTTGCTCCTCGATGTCTGGGTAAAAGGGATGGATGATAGCAAATCGTCCCAATGGTGGGAATGGTTAACAGTTTTTCAGGAAGGATATCTGTAACAAAGGCTAATATGACAAGTTCAGGTTTCAGTTTTACATAGAGATCATAGACTTCGGGGTCCTTTAATCCATTGGGTCTGAAAACAGGAATCCTTAATTTTTCTCCAAGGATTGCTACAGGATCTCCTCTTTTATCAGGTAGGGTAAAGACCCCGACAATCTCCTCACCCTTCTGGGTCAGGGCCTCGAGAACCTTCTCTGCAAAAGGGCCCTGACCCACCAAAACAATTCTCATCACTCTTCCTTTAGCTATTCTTTCTTCTTTCTTTTCGCATCGAAGGCAGCAATCTCATCCATGATGGCGAGGATGGTTTTTGCATTTTCATAAACTGGAGTGTCAACCATTTTCCCCTGGTACGAAACGGCAGCCATCCCCTTCGCAATCCCTTCCTCCTCAAATACCTTCACCACCCCTCTGGCCCACTCCACATCTTCCGGTGCGGGAGTATAGATCCTGTGGGCTGGTTCGATCTGACTGGGATGGATAAGCATCCTTCCTTCATAACCGAGCTGACGGCCAAATCGTGTGCTCTTTTCAAATGCTTCTGTATCTTTGTACGCCACAAACGGACAATCGATGGCAATGCATCCTGCAGCCCTTGCCGCAACAGCGGTATGAGCCCGGGCATAAAACTGCTCTTCCCCTTCAATGGTCAACTTAACTCTCATATCCTTCGTATAATCGACGGCTCCGAAGATAAGAGAATTCACCCTTTTGCTGGCAATGGCGGAAGGATAGGCATTGATGACCCCTTTGGCCGTTTCAATCAAGAGCTGAATAGCAATGCTTCCAACCGGGAGTCCTCTCCTTCGTTCCAGTTCCTCCAGTTTCCAGTCAAGACGCTGGACGTGATCGGGCCCTCCGCATTTAGCCAAACATACTCCTGAAAGACCTTCATGAACAATGGCTTCAAGATCGTCATTCGTCATCAATGTCTCCCAGTTGTTTATCCTGACATAGACTATCGATCCCCCTGAGCCAGCATACTTTAAATTTTCCCGGACCATTTCACGAGCCTTTGGTTTTTCGGCAGGGGGAACCGAATCCTCAAGGTCTAAGGTGATAATGTCTGCCGGAATCTCAGGGGCTTTGGAGATCATCTTCTCGTTGTTGCCAGGAATGTAAAATACCGATCGCATGACTGTCATAATGACACCTCCAATATTAGGTTATAGAGATTAGAGACTTTGCCTCAAATCTTATCCCGATTTTAACTTAGCAGTTTTTTGAGGGTGGGGGCGATCTCATCAGGTCGATCGACGACATGGACCCCCGCTTCTTTTAGAGACTTGATCTTATCTTTAGCGGACCCCTTTCCTCGCTCGATGATACTGCTGGCGTGAGAGAACCGCATCCCCTCGGGTGCCCAGGCTCCAGCCACATAGACCACCAGGGGTTTTGTAAACTCACCCTTCCGAACACATTCGGCTGCCTCTTCTTCATAGGGACCACCGATTTCCCCAAAGATGGCCACAGCCTTGGTATCAGGATCCTTTTCGAACAGAGGAAGGATATCGGCAAACGACATCCCTAAGACGGGCTCAGTTCCAATATGAAGAACGGTTGATACTCCGAGCCCCGCTTCTTTAATCGCCCAGGGCACCGTTCCGGACTGTCCTCCACTTCTCGAAATGACCCCCACGGGGCCTGGCACAAAGACTCTCTTTGCAAACTCAGGGGTTCCTCCAAGCCACCCGGCCGCAGCCACTCCAGGGCTGATAATGCCGATCGACCCGGGGCCTAAGAGTTTTGCACCCTTTTGTTTTCCATAAGCCAACATCTCAAGAATATCATATAAAGGCACTCGCTCTACAGGCATCACAATGAACTTAATTCCTCCATCAAGGGCTTCATAGACTGCCTCTTTAAGAGCCGGTCCTGGAACAAAGGTGACACTTGCATCAATGGGACCTTGAGCCCTGATTGCCTCCTCAACCGTATTATAAACCGGAATCCCGGAAACCTCTTCCCCTCCTCTTCCCGGGGTTACCCCAGCCACGACCTTAGTCCCATATCCTTTCATAAAAGCGGCTCTTGCAGAACCTTCCCTTCCAGTAATTCCTTGAACCAGCACGGTTGTGTTCCTTTCGATCAGAATCGCCATCTTTCAATCCTCCCCTTCATTAAAATCTTTTATCCAAATCAGTTCACTCCGTATTTTCTTCGATACTCCTCTAACCCAGGGATAGGAGCCTCTATGGTAATCGCCTTATTCCCTCTGAACCAACATTCGTATTCACAGGCGAGACATTCTGTTCCTACCCTTTCGGCATAGGCCGCATCGCCTCCCAAAGCAGGTTTCCCATCTTTAATGATAAGAATTCCTCGATCGTAGAGTTTACAACCTGCTGCACAGGCATGGGTCTGGCATCCCTCACACTTGCTATCATCGATCATGACCCTAATCGTTCTCTCCTTGAATTCAATCATCGTCTATTCCTCCTTTATTCCTCGGTCTTTTCGATACTCTAAAATGAGGGCCTTCATTCTCTTTGCCAAAAAGTCTGTCTCATATACTTTTTCACTCCCGTAGAATTCGAATCTCCCTGGAAGATCTTTCGTTCCCTCCTTCAGGATCTCCATGGATTCCTTCTCTTTATTACCACAGAGGAGAATCACACAGGGAAATCCCGGTCTTTTTGGAATCTCTTCCCTGAGGGCTTTGACCACTCCATGGGCATGGTGCCACTGTTCCTGATTGGCGACAATGAATCCTCCCAACATATAGCCCTCAATATCAGGCTGGGATAGGATCACTTTTGCAGCTCGATAAACTTTCGCTGCCGTTGGATTTCCGCTTGTATCAGCATAATTGGCAATCTTCAGTCCCTGTCGATTTAGGGCATCGACTCCCAGGATCGCGCCTCCGCCCCCTATTCCATGATATCCTACATAGCCCAGTCCTTTTCGATCAGGAGCCATCTGAGCAATATAACAGGTCCCTCTCAAATCGCTCTCCTCGATCTTCCACGCAATCCGGTCGAGTTCTGTTGGTGGAGTCGGAGACTCTCGAGCGACTTCGATTCCCAATTCGGGATGACGGAACACGGAGGAGTCATCGATGGCCATCCGGCAATCCCCTGCAACGATCTTTCCATCTTTCGTCAACACCAATGGATTGATTTCAGCGGTTCGACAATTATAGTTTTTAAAGGTCTGATAGAGTCCCAGGATCGCCTGGGCGATGGGCTGAAGAATCTGGTTTGGAACCCTGAGCCGGACAGCCAGATTGAGGGCGTCATAATATCGAAACCCTCGAAGGACATCCACAGCCATCTGGGCAATCTTCTCAGAGGGAACGGATTCAATATCGACTCCTCCTTCGGTGCTGAACATGACCACAGGCGCCCGAACCTCACGCGAGGCATCGATGATGACCCCGGCATAGAATTCCTTCTCAATATCGAGTCTCTCCTCGACCAGCACTTTTTCAACTGTTAGGTTCTTAATGGTTGAGCCCAAGAGTTCTTTTGCCATTTGCTCAGCTTCCCGGGGGGTGTTTGCAAATTTTATCCCGCCAGCCTTTCCCCTGCCTCCAGCCCAGATTTGGGATTTAATCGCTACAGGCTTTGCGATCTTTTCCGCAATGTCCCTTGCCTCTTCCGGGGTTGAAGCGACTTCTCCTTGAGGAACCGCAACCTTTGCGGCTTTAAGAATCTGTTTCCCTTGATATTCATATAAACGAGCCATATCCACCTCCCAAATCCGTGATTCTAAACTTTGGCTTCTTATAACAAACAGAATCGGCATTGTCAATAAAATTTTCATTTTTAAAAAAGGTATGACCAATTGACCAAATTTATTCAACCCTCTTAACCTCTGATGAAGGAACTGAAAGCTTCCAGATTTAGGGGCAAAAACTTGAGTTCTATATTTTCTGGTCGAGATCAAGCTATCCAGTAAAACCTAAATTTTTCGCTTGACTTTTATCAAAAAATATTTTTAAAAGAAGTAAGACCAGTTTTCCAAAAAGAGAATTATGTTCAAACCCATTAAGCATACAAAAATTTCGAATGAAATCATCAACCAGATAAAAAGTCTGATTGCCCAGGGATTGTTGAAACCGGGAGATCGACTTCCTCCGGAACGAGAGCTCGTGAAGGAATTGGGGGTGAGTCGTCCTTCTCTTCGGGAAGCTTTGAATTCCCTCATTGCTATGGGTTTTCTTGAAATTAAAGGGAAAAGAACTTTCGTCAAATCCATGGCCTCGGGAAGTATTCAGGAACCAATCTCCCTCATGCTGAAAGCAGATGTACAGAAGATTTTCGATCTTATCGAGGTTAGAAAGGCCATCGAAACCTGGGCCGCCTTCCACGCAGCCCAGAAGGCAACCGAAGAAGATATCAAACAACTTGAGGATATTCTTCATAAAATGAAAAGGGCGTACCAGGAAGGAAAACCCTGGGAAAAAGAAGACGCTGATTTTCATCTCGGTATCGCTCAATCCACTCATAATCCGATCCAGGCCCACATTATGTTTTCCATCCATGATCTGCTCAGGGAGTCGGTGGCAAAAGTGTTTAGAGACCGAAACAAAGTAAAAAAGCTCATCGATCAACACGATCGTATATTTAATGCCATCAAAAATCACTTCCCTGAGAGAGCAAGGGAAAAGACCCTTGAACATCTCAACTATGTGGAATCAGAAGTGAAAGCCTTTATCGGAAATAATAAAGATTAAAAAATTGGATCCCTCCTGATGCCAAACTCATCCCTTTCGATTATAATGAAAAGTAGAGAAAGGACGAGGAGTTGCCTATGATTCCAAAACAATCCTTGATCGAGATTGTAGGAAGTGAAAATTTCACAGACCAATTAGAAGAACTGGTCCCCTATAGTTACGATGCCTCTATGAATGTCCATCGGCCGGATGGGGCGATCTGGCCAGAGTCCCCCGAACAGGTTGCTAAAATCGTTCAACTGGCCAATGAGGAGAAAACCCCTCTCATTCCAAGGGGAGCGGGAACCAGCCTCAGCGGGGGAGTCGTCCCTATCCAGGGCGGGATCATCGTCGATCTCTCAAAGATGAATCGAATGATCGAGATCAGTATTGAGAACCGTTATGTCCGGGTTCAGGCAGGGGTGGTCTGCGATCTCCTTAATCGAGAACTGGCAAAATACGGTTTCGTCTTTCCCCCTGATCCAGCGAGTAGTTCCGTGGCTACCATTGGAGGAAATGTAGCCACAAATGCGGGGGGAATTAAAGGGGCAAAATATGGAACCACCCGGGATTATGTACTGGGCCTCCAGGTGGTCCTTCCTACGGGTGAAGTGATGCATACAGGGTCCTATACCATGAAATGTGTTTCCGGTTATGACCTTTCGAGGCTCTTTGTAGGCTCTGAAGGGACGTTAGGGATTGTCACGGAAGCTACTTTAAAGATTAATCCCCTCCCCCGCTATGCCATGACCGCGGTAGCCACCTTTTCCCGATTGGAAGATGCGGGGAATGCCATCTTTCAAACGATGATGAGTGGAATTCTACCCAGTGTGATGGAGATTATGGATCAGGTCACTCTTCGCTCAATCAAAGAGAACACGGATATTGATCTTCCGGATGCTGAGGCTATGATTCTTACGGAAACGGATGGTTTTACCTGGGAAGAGGTGGAAGCCCAGATGGAGGTGATCCTGAAAATTTTTAAAAAGAATCACCCCATCGAAATTAAGACAGCCAAAGGCGAAAAGGACCGTGTCAACCTCTGGAAGGCACGAAAGTCTGCCTACGCCACGCTGGCCCGCGTGAGCAATAGCTTTGTTCTCGATGATGTGACGGTTCCCGTCTCAAGAATTCCTGAACTTTTGATTGGAATTCAGGGAATATCAAAAAAATACGATATTGTCATTGCTACTTTTGGACATGCAGGGGATGGAAATCTTCACCCTCAGATCCTTTACGATGAATACGACCCGGAGCAGGTCGAACGAATGGAGAAGGCAGAGGCAGAAATCTTCCATCTGGCCATCTCCTTAAATGGAACCCTTTCGGGAGAACATGGAATTGGCCTCTCCAAAGCAAATTATATGAGTCTTGAACATGATCCGGTAGAGATGGCCTTGATGAAAAAGATAAAAAAGACCCTCGACCCTAACAATATTATGAATCCCGGGAAAAGGGCCTTGGATGATAGAAAGGAATCTAATGAGAGGGCAAATTCAATTTGATGAGAAGAGGCAAAAGGCGATTGCTCAATGTTCTCGATGTGGATTCTGTCGGGCCGTCTGTCCAATCTTTGATCTGACAAAACGCCCCGTGACGAACGCACGGGGTAAGATGATTCTCCTCAAGGAGCTCATGGAGGGAAAACTTCCAGCCACAGAGGCTGTCGCTCAGGCCTTCCTTCGATGCACCACCTGTATGAACTGCACCCTCAACTGCCCCTCAGGGGTCGACCCTCAGGAAATGGTCAAACAGGCTCGAAAGGATTTCGTTCGACTCGGGATGGATAATCTTTTCAGGACAATGGCAGAAACCATGGCGAAATATGGGAATATCTATGGGGAAGAAAGGAGAGTGGATTGGGGACATAAGAAGGGAAATGCCTCCATCGTCCTTTTTCTGGGCTGTGTGGGAACTTATCGTGAAGAGGAAAGTGTGAAAGAAACCCTCCAGCTTCTGGATATTCTGAAAGTGGATTATACCCTGATCGAAGAGGTCTGTTGCAGTGGAGTTCTCGAGGATGTAGGATATAAAATTATCGAAGATCTTGCTGAGAAAAATATCAGAGAAATAAAAAAGACCGGCGCAAAGACCCTGATCACCACCTGTCCTTACTGTTATCGAGTCTTTAAAGATCACCCTGCCTATCAAAACCTCGGATTAGAGCTCAAACATATTACCCAGTTCCTTAAGGATTTCAATTTTGAAGTCCAGACACAAAAGAAGGTTACTTACCATGATCCCTGTGATCTGGGTCGTCATGCAGGAATCTATGAGGAGCCCCGAGAGATCATTCGGAAGATTGCCCCAAATTTTATTGAACCCTTGAGAACGAGAGAGAATTCGATGTGCTGTGGAGCAGGCGGAGGATTCCGGGGATCCTTTCCTAAGGAATCGGTAAGAATCGCGAGAAATCGTTTGGGCCAAATTATCGAAGAGACAGGTGCAGACATCTTGCTGACCGAATGTCCTTCCTGTCTTCACAATTTCAGGAATGCCAGACGGCAAAAACAGAGGATCGAGATCTATAACATCACTGAATTTATTGGAAAACTCTATCAGGAGAAGGACTCTTTCGGAAAAGAGCCGGCCTGAGCGGTTCTCTTCCTAAAGAATCTCTTTCAGCGCACCAATCAGGCAGGCGATGTTTTGCATTTTACAGGTCTCCCCCATAAGACCTATTCTCCAAATCTTTCCTTTCAATGGACCTAACCCACCGCCCACTTCGATCTGATATTGCTCTAAGAGCCTTCTTCGAACCTGAGCATCATCGACCCCATCGGGAAGAACTACCGAGGTAAGCATTGGCAAACGAAAACCCTCCTGGGCAAAGAGTTTAAAGCCAAGGCCCTCTAATTCCATTTTTAAATGATCTCCCAAGGTCTGATGCCGTTTAAATCGTTCCTCCAGACCCTCTTCCATAATAATCCTCAATCCCTCTCTCAGGGCATAGAACATCGAGGCCGGGGCCGTATGGTGATAAACCCTCTCTTCTCCCCAGTATTTTTCAAGAAGTAAAAGATCGAAGTAAAAACTCTGTACCTTTGTCTTTCTTGAACGCAGAAGGTCCTTAGCTTTTGCACTGACCGTAATGGGGGAAAGCCCTGGAGGGACGCTTAGACACTTCTGCGAACTGCTATAACAGACATCAATCCCCCATTCATCCACTTTTACTGGAGCTCCTCCTAACGTCGTTACGGCATCGACCACCAATAAGGTCTCTCTTTTTTTACAATACGATCCTATTTCTTCGAGGGGTTGCATCACTCCTGTCGATGTCTCCCCATGAACCAAACCGCAGACCTTTGTCTGGGGATTCTCTTTTAATGCCTTGATAATTCTCTCGGGTTCAACCGCCTTTCCCCACTCCTGCTCGATCTGGATGACCCTGGCTCCACAACGAGAGGCGACTTCCACCATTCTTGCGGCAAAAAAACCATTGACCCCGATGACCACCGTATCTCCTGGTTCCACAAAATTGACAAAGGAAGCTTCCATTCCGGAGCTTCCAGTGGCCGAAATGGCAAGGGTTAAGGGATTTTTCGTCTGGAAGACCACCCTGAGCATCTCACTGATCTCATCCATACAGGAGAGAAGTTGGGGATCCAGGTATCCGATCACAGGGGTCATCATCGCCTGATAGACTCGATAATGGACATTGCTTGGGCCGGGTCCCATCAGGATTCTGGGAATTGGATGCAAATTTCCTACTATCCATTGATCCATGATCAAACCTCCTCTAAGTCTATTTTTAACCCATCACTGGCCGCGATGACTCTTGTTCCTAACTCTTTTTCTAACTGGGCCGCTACCTCCCAGGGCTTTGCCCGAATTATCGTCATTCCAAAATGGGTGAGAACTGCCAACCTCGGTCTTATTCTCTGAATGATTGTCTTTACATCTTCGATCGAAAGATGGTCAATCGGTTCCTCCCCTATCGGCTTTAGACGAACCACGTGAACGATGAGAATTTCCCCTTTGTAGAGTTTCAATAACTCTGGGAAAAATCGAGTATCTGTGATCCATGAGAGGGTATGACGGGAAATTTTAAAATTAAACCCATAAGTCTCCACGGGATGATGATGGCGGAGGGTTGTCTTAAAGTGGATCTCTCCCACCCGATATTCCGAGTCTTCTTTCAAAATCTCGATTTTCTCAACATATCCCCTTAAATATTTTAAAATGACAGGATCCTCTTCGAGGGCATCCCCTGGTGCAAAGAGGATCCCTCTCTTTTTAAACCCACCCTCTGTCATCGCTTCAATCATTGCATTGATATCTCCAGAATGGTCCAGATGCTTATGGGTTAGAAGAATTCCATCCAGAGATGAGGGGTCCAATTTCGGTTTACTGCTAAGGCATCGGACCAGAGCCCCTGGCCCGGGATCAATATAAAGATTGGTATTTCCAGCATTAAGCCAGGCTCCACCCGAAGCCCGAAGCTGTTTCATCACCACGAATCTCGCCCCGGCAGTTCCCAAAAATTTGATAAAGGCCATGGGTTCCTATCCCTCTTCTATCTCTCTTAATCTCTCCTCATCCAGCCCGAAATAATGACCCACCTCATGAATGACCACCTCCTGAATCTTTTCTTCGATCTCCTCTCTGGTGGTGCAGCAAGATTCAATAGGATGTTGAAAGAGGGTGATCTTATCGGGGAGGACATTTCCGTAGTAGAATCCTCTTCGATCAAGAGGAACCCCCTGATATAGGCCAAACAACTCGGTTGGGGACTGAAGTCCTAATTCACGAAGAAGGGTCGAATTGGCTTGATCTTCAATGACTACTGCTACGTTTTTTATCCTTTTCCGTATAAATCTTGGGAGCCTTTTAAGGGCTGAAATCACAATCTCTTCAAATTCATTTCTTGTCAATTTCATTAAATATATATCCACCTAAATTGAGCGATTCTTAATATTATTTAAAGATAACCCTTCTGGATTCCCGTTTTCACGGGAATGACGTTTTCATTCATTGGGTGGCAGTCGTCATTCCTGCGGAAGCAGGAATCCAGTATATTTGATTCAATGAATGACGAAAAATCGCTCAATTTAGGATCCAATAAATTTTTGGTGAATTTAACAAAATTCATTAAAGATTACAAGGGAAAAATTAAAGATCCAACCCAAAATATTAACTTTATGTCTGGGGAAATCCGTTTATGAGTACTGAGTATAGGGTGATATGGAATGATGTTGACTCCTGAACGGGGGAGGATATAATAGATTTGAAATGAAAAGTGTTCATGGATTGATTCCCCCTGTTGCCCTTATCGCTCCCTACCCTGAAATGGCTGAGCTTGCGATGGAGATCTGTAAGGAGTTTGATAAACCCGTAGCGGTTGAAGTGGGAGACCTGCAGGAGGGGCTTAAAAAAGCCCTCCTTCTTTCGGAGAAGGGGGTGGAGGTCCTTATCAGCCGAGGGGGGACAGCGCGACTCCTTAAACAGGAATTGACCCTCCCAATTGTCGAAATCCAGGTTTCTGCTTTTGACATCCTTCGGGCTCTCAAGAAGGTTTCCACTAATGGCCAAAAAATAGGGATCGTCGGCTTTGGGAATGTCGTATTCGGATCGGATCAACTTGCAGACCTTCTCAATCTCGATCTGAGGCTCTTTGTTGTCCAAAGTGAAAAAGAGGTTCCCCGAAAAATAGAAGAGGCCCGAGAAGAAAGGGTGGATGTGATCATTGGGGATAAGATCGTTGTCTCCCAATCCCAGAAGATGGGAGTTCCTTCTGTGTTGATAGAATCAGGAAAGGAAGCCATATTGCAGTCCTTTCACGAGGCCTATCGAATCCTCGAAGTTGTTCGAACCGAAGCAGAAAAGAGTCGTCAATATCTGAGCACCCTCAACCAACTCCGGGCAGTCCTCAATTCTGTGGATGATCAAATTGTTCTACTTGACAGAGAGGATCGGATTCAGTCCTGTAATCCCGCCGCCCTTCAATTTCTAAAAATGAAAGAGGAACAGATCAAAGGGAAACCCCTCTTCACCTATCCTGTGGAACCCTTAAAGGAGATGAAAAAGGACTGGACTCCTCAAAAAAACCATCTCGCCCTCATTCATGGAAAGCATCTCCTTCTGGACTATCTTCCTGTGGGAAGCGAAAAAGAGAGGATCGGAACCCTGATTGTCGGGAGAAGTATCTCCAAACTCCAACAGGCTGAGAGAAAGATAAGAAATGAACTCTATTTAAAGGGGCATGTGGCCCATTATACCTTTTCCGATATTATTACAGAAGATGAGGCCTTTAAGAAGGTGATTCAAAGGGCAAAAAGTTTTTCACGATCTCCTTCCACCGTTTTGATTCAGGGAGAAACCGGGACAGGGAAAGAGATGTTTGCCCAGGGAATTCACCGGGAACGATTTGGCCGAGAAAGACCTTTTGTAGCGATCAACTGTGCAACCCTTCCTGAACCTCTTCTCGAGAGTGAGCTGTTTGGATATGCCCCAGGGGCTTTCACCGGTGCAAGACGAGAGGGAAAGAAGGGACTCTTCGAGTTAGCTCACGGTGGAACTCTCCTTCTTGATGAAATTAGTGAGTTACCCATTAATCTTCAGAGTCGGCTTCTAAGGGTGATCGAAGAGAAGGAGGTTCAACCGATCGGTGATGATCGGGTCATCCCCGTGGAGGTTCGTGTCATTGCCACTACCAATAAAGACCTCTCAAAAGAAGTGGAAGCAAAACGTTTTCGAGGAGACCTCTTTTATCGCTTAAACGTCCTTCAATTAAATCTCCCCCCTCTCCGGGAAAGGGGAAGAGACCCATTTGTGTTGTTTAAAAATTTCGTCCAGAAAATAAACCCTAAATGTTCAAAGAGGGCGATTTTTAAAAGAGAGATTGAAAATCTTCTTTGTTCCCACACCTGGCCTGGAAACGTTCGGGAATTAAAGAATTTAGTGGAAAGGCTCGCACATCTGACAGAGAATTTTACAAAAAACCTTATTGATCTTTATAAATGGATGGAGGAAGAAATTCGACATCCAGAATTTAGAGCGGAAGAAGACGCTCGAAAGATGGAATCCCTGAACCTAAGGGACCTGGAAAAAGAGTTGATTAAAAGATTAAGTGAATCCTCTCAAATGAAAAAAATTGACCTTGCTCGACTCCTCGGAATAAGTCGAACGACTCTCTGGAAGCGTTTAAAGGGTCAATAAATATGTTTAATTATTGAACTAATATGTTCATAAAATAAACAAAATTTATAAAAAATTCTTCCCGAATCCATAAAGCCAATCTCTGAAAATTTATAACCAATCAAAATTATTTATTTTTTTCTATATGACCAAATTTTGGCATTTCTATTGCTAAAATTCTTTTAGATGTCTTCACAAAGGTGTCTTCTTATTGCTGATGATCTCACGGGAGGGGCAGACGCCGGGGCTCAATTTGCCAAAAAGAATCTTAGAACCCTATTGATCTCTCTTCAAAAGAAAAAACAAATTTCTTTTCAAGACTATGTTTCACAAGATATAGACGTATTGGTGATCAATACGGATTCGAGAAGTAAATCCCCTGAAGAGGCTCATCAATTAATTTTAAACCTTCTTACTGATTATGAGGAAGGACTTTTCCCTATTCTATATAAAAAGATTGATTCCACACTTCGAGGAAACATAGGCTCAGAAATCGATGCCATATTGGAGAAAACAAAGAACCGTCTCTGTTTTATAGCCCCATCATATCCCGAACAGAATAGAACCCTGGTGGGTGGAATTATGATTGTTGGGGAGAAACCCCTTGCATTAACAGAGATAGCTCGAAGAACAGCCGTACCAATTCAGGAATCCCATGTCTATAAGCTCTTACAGAATCAATCCAGGAACAGGGTTGGGTGGATTGATCTGACCCATGTAGCGACTTCCCCCGAAGACCTAAAGAGAGCCGTCGAAACGGAAATCCACAAAGGGAATCGGGTCATTATCTTTGATGCGGTGAGTCGGCAGGATTTAAAAAATATCGCAGAGGCAGGGTTCTTATTTGAAAAAAAACCTCTTTTCGTGGGCTCTGCTGGTCTGGCTGAAGAGGTAGCTCAACAATTGAGGCTTCCGAGAAAAGAATCTCTTCCGAGAAAAGTGAAATCTTATCAAAACATCTTCCTCATTAGTGGAACAGCCTCGAGTGTGACCCATCAGCAGTTAGACCAATTAACAGGAAAGGGAATCCCATCCTATGAACTCCCCCTTCGGTTAACTCTTGAAGATTGGTCAAAAACGAAAGGGGAAAGAGAAAAGCTTATTGAAAAGATTGCAAACTCTTTATCAAGAGGGATCTGTATATTTAGGAGTCCCCAGGAGATGTTAAATCCAAAAGAGTCTACCGATCGGATCACTAAAATTTTAGCTACCGTAGCATTGGCAGTGCTAAAAAAATCTCAAATTCACCCAACGACCCTTGCCCTTCTATTAACCGGTGGGGAGACAGCCCAGCACATGATCAATGGCCTCGAACCTAAAGAAATTGAAATAGAAGGGGAACTCCTCGAAGGGATCGTAAAAGGACACCTGGTAGGAGGAGATTGGAATGGTGTGACAATTGTGACAAAAGCTGGAGCATTCGGAAAGGAAGATGCCCTG
Organism: uncultured bacterium; assembly: GCA_938045955.1. Classification (GTDB taxonomy): domain Bacteria; phylum Desulfobacterota; class BSN033; order BSN033; family UBA1163; genus CALIBK01. The sequence goes on from CALIBK010000040.1 coordinate 21,909, forward strand.
GAAAGAATCCTTGAAATATTAATCCACTCAAAGTCTGAGAAGGACGAGGAGAAGGATCAATGAAGGCTCTCATCAAAGATAAACCCACAAGAGGGGCAACATTCACGGAACTTCCTCTTCCTCAAATAGGAGAAAACGATTTGTTGGTAAGGGTGAAGGCCGCGGCGATTTGTGGAACCGATATTCATATCTATGAGTGGAACGAATATGCTGCCTCAAGGATTAAACTCCCCCTTCTATTTGGGCATGAGTATTCCGGTGAAGTGGTGGAGGTGGGAAGGAATATAAAAAATTTCAGTCCGGGAGATCGTGTGGCGGCTGAAACCCATGTCCCCTGTGGGCACTGTTTTCAATGCACGACAGGCCTCCAGCATATCTGCAAGGACATGAAGATTCTTGGCGTTCATATGGACGGAGCCTTCTCTGAATATGCCATTCTCCCAGCAATCTGCGCCTGGAAGTTAGATCCAACCATCTCCTTCGAGATTGGTGCCACCATGGAACCTTTTGGGATCGGCGTCCATGCCATGTCCAAGACAAAACCCGCCGGTAAAAAGGTGATCGTGTTTGGTTCTGGACCTATCGGGATCTATACCCAGATGGTGGCTAAACTCAGTGGAGCAGAATATGTAATAGGTGTGGATATCAGTAAAGAGAGGCTCGATTTAGCCAAAAGGATGGGAACGGATATCGTCCTGAATGCAAAGGAAGTGAATGTCGTTGAGGAGGTAGAAAAGATTACGAAAGGCTTCGGAATGGACATCGTTATCGAGCTAACAGGAAGCAAAGGTGTGCTCAATGATGCCACTAAAACCCTGAGGCGAGGTGGAGAGATCATCCTGGTAGGACTCTTCCCGGGTCCGGTCGAGTGGGATGTGGTCAACAATGTGATCTACAAGGAAGCGACGGTCTATGGAGTAACCGGGCGGATCATGTGGGACACCTGGTGGAGCGCCCAAAGTTTAATTTTATCCGGAAAGATGGATCTTTCAGGAGTGATCACCCATCGCTTTCCCTTAGAGGAATATGAGAAAGCCTTCGAGCTGGCAGAATCTGCCTCCTCTGGGAAAATTGTTTTTATGGCCTAAGGAAATCCATCTAAGGTAAAGGAGGAAATTATGACACAGGAAAAATTGACCGTTCGGTCCATCCAGGAGATGAAAGATAGGGGAGAGATTATTACCATGCTCACCGCTTACGATTACCCTATCGCCAAACAGATCAATGATGCCGGGATTGAAATGATCCTGGTGGGGGATTCAGCCGCCATGGTTGTCCATGGGCACCCCAATACCCTGACAGCCACGATGGAGATGATGATTCTTCATTGTGCGGCTGTGGCCAGGGCCTGCACACGGACAATGGTCATTGCAGATATGCCTTTTGGCTCCTTTCAATATTCCGTGGAAGAAACCATGAGAAATGCAGCTCGATTTGTTACCGAGGCAAAGGTGGATGGAGTTAAATTTGAAGCAGCTCCAAACCACATTGAGAAAACACGAGCCATCGTTCAGATGGGAATTCCTGTGGTGGGACATGTAGGACTTCATCCACAATCCGTGGGCGTTCTGGGTGGTTTAACGGTCCAAGGAAAATCTATTGAGACGGCTCGGAAAGTCGTGACCGAGGCCTTAGCCCTGGAGGAGGCCGGGGCTTTTGCCATCATATTCGAGGCGGTTCCGGCAAAGCTTGCTGCTTATGTGACCAAAAAACTTCGAGTTCCCACGATCAGTATCGGAGGAGGACCCGGTTGCAGCGGTCAGTTATTAGTGACTTACGATGTTCTTGGAATGTTCGAAACCTTTACCCCGAAGTTTGCCAAAAAATACATCAACCTGAATCAACTCATCCGACAGGCAATCCTTCAATATCGAGATGAAGTGAAGAGCCGAAAATTCCCGGATGAAGAACACAGTTACGGAATGTCAGAGGAAGTCATGGAGGCTATCGAAAAGGAATTTGGGAAAGCGGAATAAAAGAGGAAAAGAATGGAAATCAAACAGGCGATTATCACTGGATTTATGGGGAAATTGAAGGATCGTTTCTGTGAGTATCATGAACCAAAGACTCCGGAGGAAAAGATCGCAGCTGTGGCAAGAGTGAAGGGAGCCAAAGGGGTTGAAATTGTCTATCCTTATGAATTGGAGGACGTGGATGGAATCAAAAAAACCCTCAAAAAGTATCGATTGGGCGTTGCGGCAGTGAATGTAAATATTAAGGGTGAGCCAGAATTTGTAAAAGGTTCGTCCAGTGTCAATTCCAAAAAGTTAAGAGATAAGGCCATTCAATTCCTATGCGAGGGAATGGATGTGGCTACTAAGCTGGGTGCGGATAAAGTCACCTGTTGCCCATTGAGTGATGGATATGACTATCTTTTCCAGGTCGATTACGAACAGGCCTGGAAGAACATGATTGTTACATTCAAAGAAGCCGCCCGGTATCGAAATGATATAGGTCTTTTTCTCGAATATAAAAGTTCGGAGACCAGGGTGAACAATTTTCTTGATTCAGCAGCCAAGACCCTTTTGATGATTCATGAGATAGGGGAACCGAATTTAGGGATTACCATTGATGTGGGTCACTCCCTAATGGTTGGAGAAACGGTTGCTGAAGCTATCTGTTTGGCCCATTCCAGAGAGATTCCCTACTATATTCATATTAACGACAATAATCGAAAATGGGATTGGGATCTCATCCCGGCAACACGAAATCTATGGGATTATTTAGAGATGTTCTTCTATCTAAAAAAATTTAACTACCGGGGGTGGATCACTTCGGACATGAGCCCGGTTCGATTGGATCCTATCGAGGCTTTCGAAAGAACGATTGCAACAACCGAGAAGATGATGAGGATCGTAAACCGAATGGATTTGAAAAAACTTCAATCCATGATCAAAGAAGAACGAACCTTAGAGACCCTAAAATGGTTGGAAGCTCAAGTCTTACGAGAAGATTAAAAGAAAGGAGGTGAAAAGAAGGTTTGGATGCAGATTGATGTAAGGGATACGAAGAGAACTATATTTTAAAAGAAAGTGATGCGGTAATATGTCAAGTGAAAAATGAAAACAAAAATTCTTTTTGGCTAAGAGTCATTTCTTTTCCGCCAGAAGCGGATCCGACTCGGTCGGAAAAAAATTGAAATTAGCCAGTTGCTCTTTGAAAACAGAATATACCGTCTAAGCCTCCTGCTGGTAGTTTGCTCGATAGAGCTGGCCCTTTTTAAGGAGGGCATAGACGAGCCTCACCAGCTTTCTTGCGGTTAAGACAAGGGCCCTTTTGTGTTGGTGTTTGGTAACCTCCTTGAATTTGGTTTCGTAGTAGGCTTTGTACTCTGCGTTGTGCACCCTCAACGCATTGGCTGCCTCAATCAGATAGTAACGGAGATATTCGTTTCCACTCTTACTCATTCGGGTCTCCTCTGCCTCAAAGTTGCCGGACTGATACCTTCTCCAGGTCAGGCCAGCGAACTTCGCCAGAGACTCTTCTCCCGGAAATCTCCTGATCTCTCCAATCTCCGAGAAGATACCGGCGCTGTAAACAGGGCCAATTCCCTTGATCGATTGTAAGGTATTCGGAAAGGCCTGAAATTCTTTCTCGATGGCTCGATCTACCTCCTTGAGGGCTTCCTCCAATGCTCGGATGGTTTGGAGGATGCTTCCTAAGATGAGATCGATGGAGGAGGCAAGAGCTGGTCTTAGCCTATAGGACTCTCGGGCTGCTCGTTTGAGCGTTTCGACCACCTTTTCTGGGTCTTTGAATCTATTCTTACCATTTTCGATGATGAACTGAGTGAGATCCTCCAATGGGAGGTGGACCAACTCATCGGGAGAAAACTCGGTGATCACAGCCAGGGAGGTAGCTCCAAAGAGGGAAGCAAAGGGTTTCTCCAGGGAGAATCCTGAGAACTTGAGGTAGAGGTGGGTCAGGAAATAGGCCTTCTCACGGTTTATGGATTTTACGATGTGGAATCGATATCGGGTCAGTCTTCTGAGTGGGAGGTAGGGTTGATGGCTCTCATAGGGTTCTGGGAGCCTTCCAAAGCGGAGTCGATCGGCGATGACAAAGGCATCGACTTTATCAGTCTTCTCTTTATCAGAGTAAGCCCTTTTGAAGTTTCGGACGAGTTTAGGGTTGAACTGATAGAGGGAGGGGTTGAAGGGAGCAAGCTCCTGGCTTTGGGCCAGAAAGTCCACCAGGTGGAGATCGAGGAAGGAGGTTGCTTCTGTGGCGATCTTTAGCTCAGAGAAGTTATTTTCTTTCATGACTTTTAGGAGCCAGCTCTCCATGGCCTCTGCTCCGGAGAGGGTATTGGGGAAGCTCTGGGATCCGATCCTCTCTCCCTCAGGATCCATGAGGCAGACGGTATTGAGTTTGGAACTGACATCACAGCCGACAAATAAGGTCTTTGACAATGGTTTCACCCCCTTTCTTTTCTGGATTGGGGAGTTAAGAGGGGCCTTTGGGTCATGGGTAAGACAACCTCGTCAATTAGAACTCATCCTCGTGGGGAGGGTGCAAGATCCTCTGGCTTACTACCAGCCGTGGCCAGGAGGATTCCCCATGGGATCGAACAAGCTGCGAGTGAGAATTCGCACCCAGGACCAAAGGGAACATCCTTTCTCGAGAAGACACCCTTGGCCAATGACTGCCGAGGGGCAACAGGAGGAAGCGGAACTTCCCTCTCATACCCAGGAGTATGATAAAGGCCCCTGCTTAACTTGTAAAGAACTTTTTTAACTAAATGGATCATTAAATAAGATCCAAATACATTATACGAGGAGGAATAGGGATGAGAAAGATTAATATTTTCTTAATTATGGTGTTTATGTTACTGACGATTTTTTTGGTCAGTGGTCAGGCGGCGGAGAAGGTCGGTTGGGTTGGACCGATCTATAAAGAACTCTCGGACAGTTTAATGAAAGGCTTCAAGGAATATTACAAAAGGACTTATGGCAAGGATATCGAAATTACCTTTGTCAGACCAGGGGGATGGCCGGTTTGTGTGGATAAAGTGAGGGCCTGGAAGGGAAAGCCTGATGCCGATGTGTTCTTGGGTGCCGGGGCGCCAGCCTTCGAGGTCCTGGAAAAGGAAGGATATTTAGTTCCTTATAAACCCAAGGAGTGGGATAAAATTCCTGACAAATGGGGAGGCATGAAAGTTAAGGATGAAAGATTTATGTGGACCTGTTTTGCCCCATGGATTGTGACCAATCTTTATAATGAAAAGGTCTTGAAAGCCCTGAAGCTCCCTGTACCTAAAACCTGGAAAGATCTACTCAACCCGATCTACCGAGAATACATTGTTCAGACCCTCCCTTATGCCTCTGGAACCCAGCATGAAGTCATCGAGATCCATCTCCAGAGTTTTGGAGAAAAGGAAGGGTGGGCTTATAATCGATTGCTGGCTGCTCAGCTGGCAAGATTCTCAACCGGAAGTGTAGATACCACCCATATGGTAAGCCGGGGTGAGGTTCCAATCGGGATAGCCCAACCTCAAATGAACGCGATGAGTGCGCGAGCCGATGGTTATCCGGTGAGGGATTTGCTACCAGATAAAACCATCCTGGTTCCGGAGGCGGTGGGTTTATTGAAGAATGCGCCCAATGAAGCGAATGGAAAGATTTTCCTCGATTGGCTCTTCAGTATGGAAGGCCAGAAGTACGTCCTTGAAGGAAGATACTTCCCGGCAAGAACCGATATTAAGTTTTCCGTATGGGAAAAGGAAGGTGTCACAATGGCCAAACACGCCAAAGAGGCTTTGGGAGTTGACTCCTTCTGGGATTTGAAAGTGGGATTTATCAATTATGATTTGGCATTGGCAACAAAACGATGGGATGAGGTGAATCGATACTACGAGATGGAGATTTATCGGAAATGGAGAGAGCTAAAGAGTAGCCTCTTCCTGATCGAAGAAGTCGAAGGAGAGATAGAGGCAGCAAAGAAAAAGGGTGTAGATGTGAGTAAAGCCGATGCAAAAATCAAAGAGGCTCGAAGACTTTTCGAATACGATGGAGCCTATGCTCAGGCAAGACTGGCCGCCTCTGAAGCCCGAACACTGCTTGTCGGGGCAACCCGATAAAATAAAAATGACCTCTCCCCTCCCTCCTTTCTCTTTAAGAGAGCTTAAAGGGAGGGGAGTTTATTTCTTTTAAGGAAATCCATGTCAAGAGGAAATCTGTTCATTTCGGTCATTCTATGGGTAATCCTCGTTCTATTTGTGATCTATCCCCTTTCCTTTTTAATTATTGAGAGTTTAAAGATTGCCGGCACCCATCAATATGGTTTTCAAAACTATATTGATTTTTTCAAGGATCCTTATTACTTAAAGACCTTCGGGAATACCTTACTGTTGGCGGTTTTGGTACTCGTTACGACCACCCTGTCTGGATTACCATTAGCATACATTCTCGCAAGATATAGGCTTAAAGGGAAAGTCCTTTTTACTGCACTCATCCTACTGCCGATCGTTTTACCTGCCTATGCAGGGGCATTTGCGTTAATCGTCCTATTTGGGAAAATGGGGACAGTGAATCTTTTACTGCTGGATTGGGGGTTGATCAGCAAACCCATTAATTTTGTCTTTGGGCTCCATGGTCTTGTTTTTATCCAGGCCCTTCATCTGCTCCCCTTTATTGTTCTCAGCCTTTCTGCCGGGTTTACGGATATTGATCCTTCTCTTGAAGAAGCGGCTGAGGTGGAAGGAGCAGGTGGATTTAGAAGGTTTCTTACAGTGACCCTTCCACTCTGTAGCCCAAATTATTTAGCCGGTGCCGTTATCGTATTTCTCTGGCCTTTTACCGATTGGCTCACCCCGCTCATTTTCGGAGTTCAAGATATCCTTCCTTCCGCTGCTTATATCAATATCGCTTATCATTTTACCGACATGCACCGGAAGTATATGGGAATTGTATCGGTCGTCATCTCATCCCTCATCTGTGTGGGGATCTTTTTGGCTTCAAAGTATTGGGTCGAAAGAAAAAAGTATACCGCCCTTTCGAAAGGAACAACCCTGGAGGGAAGGATCATCGAGCCAGGGCTCTTCATTAAAACCGCCTCTTACTCGTATATGTTCCTGATCGCTATTTTAGTTTTACTTATTCCCGTAGTTTTAGGGCTTTCTGCCTTTTCAAGAAGATGGGTTCTACAACCCTTTCCCACCTATTGGACCCTTGATAATTTTAAGCTTATTTTTCTTGAAACCCCGATTCTTTTAAAAAATTCATTTTTGTTCAGTATC
>CALIBK010000041.1 GCA_938045955.1 uncultured bacterium
ACTTTTCTGCCTGGCGACCTCATAGAAAACGATCAGGGACTGAAGGGACTCTCTTAACGACATGCTTCTATAACCAATAGTTATTTAAACATAAAAACAAATGATTTGACAAGCGGAGGCTTAAAAAAGATAATAGGTTCAGTCAGATTAGAAAGGAGGAGAGACTATGGATTTAAGAGATTTTATAAAAATTTGTGAGGAGAAGGGGGAATTAAAAAGGATCAAGGTAGAGGTAGATTGGAATCTTGAGCTCTCTCATATTGCAAAGATCAATGAGGAAAATAAGGGACCTGCCTTACTCTTTGAAAAGGTAAAGGATTATCAGATTCCGGTCTTCACCAGTGCCTTTACTTCTCCCAGGCGTCTTGCGATCGCTCTTGGAATGCCCGAACATTTTTCCATGTGCGATATGGCAAAACGGTGGATGGAGCTAACGACAAAAAAACTGATTCCGCCTGTGGAAGTCAAGAGTGGTCCTGTGTTGGAAAACGTGATTGAAGGACCCCGCGCTAATCTCTTCGATTTTCCTGCCCCTAAGTTTTACCCCATGGATGGGGGCCGATTCATCGGGACTGCGGTTTTTCTTATTACCAGAGATCCGGAAAGTGATTGGGTTAATCTTGGGACTTACCGGATGCAGATCCTGGATGAAAAGACCACAGGGGTCCAGATCATCAAAGGGAAACATGCAGACTTTATGCTCAAGAAATACCAAAAGATGAAGAAAACGATGCCTGCGGCGGCTGTAATTGGCGGAGATCCTCTTCTCTTTCTTGCTGGAAGCACCCTGGTCTCCGCTGGAGTATGTGAATATGATATCGTAGGTGCTTTAAGAGGGACTCCCTGTGAAGTGATCAAAAGTGATCTCACAGGATTACCCCTTCCTGCGACGGCTGAATTGATTCTGGAAGGAGAGGTTGAAACGGACCCATCCAAATTTCGAGAAGAAGGACCCTTTGGAGAATATACCGGTTACTATTCAGGAAAAACAGGAGAGGAATGGCCCAAACCTGTTCTTTATGTAAAAAGAATCCTCCATCGAAATAACCCGATCTTCTGGGCCACCTCTGTGGGAAAACCGGTCACGGATACCCATATGATCCAGTCTCTCAACCGAACCGCAACCCTCTGGACCGATCTCGAAAATATGAAAATCCCTGGAATCCAATCCGTCTATATCCCTCCTGAAACCGGGGGAAGATTCTGGGGAATTGTGTCTGTCAAACAGATGTATCCTGGACACTCGATGCATGTTGGAACGGCTGTGATTTCAACCACCACAGGCCATTATGGAATGAAAGGAGTGATCGTAGTAGATGAGGATATTCGGGCAGACGATATTGAAAGGGTATTATGGGCATTGGCTGTTCGATACGATCCTTATCGAAGTACAGAGATTATTAAAAGGGGGCGTTCCACTCCTCTCGATCCTGCCCTCCCTATTGAAGCAAGAGAGATTGTTTCAAGAATTATCATGGATGCATGTATTCCTTTTGAATGGGAGAGGAAACCCACCGAAATTAAGCTGGATGAAGAGATGCTTGAAAAGGTTCGAGGTCGATGGAAAGAATATGGGTTTTAGATTGTGAAAGGAGGGGAGACCGTGGCCATTGCAGTTATCGGGATGTTAGATGAGAGAGAAGAGGCCCTTAAAATTATAAGGAATCAAATAGAACGAAGAGGGCACCAGGCGATTCTGATAGATATCAGCATTGGAACAGGTGCCATCTCCCCTTCCTTAATCCCCGAGGTTTCGGGGGATGAAATTGCAAAACTCGGTGGAACGACCATCGAAGAGATCAAGAAGGCACCCACCCATGAAAGGGAGAAGGTAACCTCCAGGATGGCTGAAGGGCTCACCCGGAAAATCCTCGATCTTTACAAGGCAGGGCAACTCCAGGGCGTCATTGCGATTGCTGGAATGACCGGAACCTTTTTGAGTCTGAATGCGATGAAATCTCTCCCCTTCGGTCTCCCCAAGGTTCTGATCTCGAGTGTCACCGCCATGCCTGCCTATGCCAGCAGACTTTCAGAATTCTTTAGCCTCAGAGATATTACGGTGATCCATAGTGTGGTGGACACAGTGGGCCTAAACCCCTTAGTTCGAACCCTCGCCCTCAACGGGGCAAATGCCATTTGTGGAATGGTCGAAGGTCTGGAGCCCTTAAAAAAGGAAGATAAACCCTCCATTGCCATCACAGAATTCGGGTTTTGCGACAAGGGAGCCCATTATATCAGAGACCTTCTTGCCAGTGAATACAGTCTGGTCTCCTTCCATGCCACCGGATTGGGAGACCGAGCGGCTGTGGATCTGGTGAGGCAAGGATTTTTTGAGGCTTTTATTGATCTCGTGCCGGCCAGCTTCAGCGAGTATCTCCTGGGAGGAAACCGGGCCTCAGGCCCTGACCGTTTAGATGCTGCCCTGGATCTTTCCATTCCTTATCTCCTCTCTCCTTGTGGTTTCGACATGATCAGTTGTGGTCCAATCGAGAGAAAAGATAAAGGGGATCCCCTCTGGGTTTCCCGAAAATTGGCTGAACGGAAACTTCTCATCCAGGATGCAATGAGGGTTCAGGCAAGGACAAATGCCGAGGAAATGGAGACGATCGCAAAAGCCGTCTCGGAAAAACTGAATCGATATAAGAATAAAAAATTGGTCAAATTCCTCATCCCTCGGAGAGGATTCTCTTCTCTCAGTGTGGAAGGTGCGGTTCTTTATGATCCTGAGGTGGATCAAGTCTTCATCAAAACACTAAAGAAGCATTTAGATCCCGGGATAGAAATCATTGAAGTGGACTCGGACATCAACCAATTGGAGTTTGCTCGGGTGGTGGTGGAGGCTCTTAAAAGAACATTGGAATCCTTATCTACCTAAGGAATAAATCCTATTGAGAGGAAAAGTGAAAACCAGGAGCCTGGTAGTGGGAATCTCAGGAGCCACGGGCTCCCTTTACGGAATTCGTCTCTTAGAGATTCTGAAGAAGAAGAGGGTTGAAACCCATCTCATCCTTTCCTCCACTGCAAAAGAGATTATCCTTGAGGAGACCCCTTATTCGGTTGAGAATGTCAAGGCCCTCGCTTCCTATACCTATGAGAATGAAGATCTCCACGCACCTGTCTCCAGTGGTTCCTTCCTAACCGATGGGATGATTATCCTCCCTTGCTCCATTAAAACGCTCTCTGGCATTGCCCATTCTTATAATGAGAACCTGATGCTTCGCGCCGCAGATGTAACACTAAAAGAGCGAAGAAGACTGATTCTTTGCGTTCGAGAAACGCCTCTCCATCAAGGCCATCTGGAATTGATGCTTCAGGCAAGCCGATTGGGAGCCATCCTACTTCCTCCGATGCCCGCCTTTTATTTCCAGCCCCGGAGTATCGATGACCTTATTCATCATACCATAGGGAAAATACTCGATCTCTTTGGAATTGACCATTCCCTATATAAACGCTGGGGGGGTCGAAAAAAATAATCTCTTGCTCCTTTCCATCCTTCGTCCTATATTACTATGTATGCTCCTCTTAATGAAAGTCTATCGGATTGCTCTCGCCCTCATTTTTATCTTCATTCTGGATCTAATAATTCCTTTTCCCCTTCCCTTCCCCTCTCAGGAGAAACAACATCCAAGGATTGTCCTGAAAGGATATGATGGTTCCTCTCTTTCAATGGAAAGTAAATTTCCTTACAGTCCAAAGAAGACCTGTGGGGCTTGTCATGACTATGAGCAGATTACCAGGGGCTACCACTTCCAGCAGGGAAGAATGGATGGGAGCGGGAAGATCTCTGTGAGTGACTCCTACGATCCAAAATATCCCTGGAATCTCTCTTCGGGAATGTACGGAAAACTTCAAATGGCTTCTATGGATCCAAGCCAATTAGCTAAAAAGACGAATCAACATCCATCGGACATAGATAAATCCTCTTTCTACTTCGTTCAGCACTGTGGAGCCTGCCACCCTGGAGGGGGATGGGGGGAGTATGATCGGAAAGGATATCTCTACTATGATGAAGAGAATAAGAAGTCTGGTTATGAAATCGCAGGGGAGAACCCTCGACTCGATGGGGACTACACTTCTATTACAGATGGAAATGAAAAATATGGAGCTCCCTGGGATCGAAGTGGGATAAGCGAAGCGGACTGTTTGATCTGTCACCTCAAAGGATATCAATGGAACGAACGGAAAGTGGCCCTCAGGGGAAGGTTTTTTAAATATGCCCCTTCGGTAGGTGCAGGCTGGGGAATGATTAAATTCCGTGAAGGGGATGATTCTCCCGATAAAACCTTCTCGGTTGAAATTGACTACACGAGAAAAGAGGTTGCCGATTTTGAAAACCTCCATCTTCAAATTATAAGAAGGCCATTGGATGAAAATTGCTGGTCCTGTCATGGACCCTATGGGGAAAAGAGAAGGGGTTACGACTGGATGCTCCAGCTCGATGTTCACAGAATGAAAGGAATGGATTGCCTCTCCTGTCATCCCGCAAATAAAGAACATCATATAGCCAAAGGGGATTCCCTTCCGCAGACTGTTCGGGATGACCTCGACCAGACCATGAACACCTGCGAAGATTGCCATTACAAGAGAAGAGATAAAAAAGCCCCGAGACCCAAACATCCCTTTTCCCCGAGGCATTTGAAGAGAATTGCCTGCCAGACCTGCCATATCCCCTTTCGGACCATTTCAGTAGAACTGGTTTATGATCATACGAGGGGCGAGACCCAGGTTTATGAAACTTCAAAATTTTTATCCCGTAATCCCTTAGACCCTAAATCCATGGTTCCCGACGAAAAACAGGAAGTCTGGTATCCTGCGCTCAAGGACTATAAAGGAAAAATCATTCCCGTAAAGTCGGCCCTCCCCCTGTATTGGGGAGATCTGGATGAAAAGACAAATACGGTCAAACCCATTCCGCTCTGGAAGATTAGAGATCTTAAAAAACCTTCTTTAAAAGATGATAATGGAGATGGGATTCCTGAGGTAAACACCATGGAGGAGATTAAATCATTTTTAATTGCCCTGAAGGGTAAGGATCGGTTTGGATCTCCAATAGCCAGTATTCCGGTTCTTCTTAAAGGGGGATTTCTCTACCGTCTGGATAAAAAAGGGGGAATCGAAAAAATTCCTCACGATCAAGCTCAACCCATTGATCTCTCCCTCAATCATAATATCCGGCCTGGATTCTTAGCTCTGGGTTCAAGGGGATGCCAGGATTGCCATAGTCAGAATTCCCCGTTCTTTCTGAGAAAGGTTCTCATAGATCCTTACGATGAAAAGGGGAAACCCGTTTATGTCGAGGCCTGGGAGTGGATGGGGATTGGCCGGGAAAAATTGAGTCGATTACTCTTGGAGCCATAGTTAACCGATCTATTTTCCTTCAACCTTTCTAAGTCTGTTATGCCATGCTTGAGACGGAATCCAGTTGTTTTTTATGGTTTTTGTTTCTCTCCGGATTCCTGCTTTCGCAGGAATGAGGATTTAAATCCCTTCCTTTATTGGACAGTGTCTTCCTCTTAAATTTATAACCTTTTATTCCTTCACCTATAATCCGTAATTTAGCAATTCCTCTTTTAACTGGGCAGGGGACAGAAAATGAATGCCTTGAATTCCTAAGGATTGGGCGGCGAGAACGTGGGATTTGAGGTCGTCAATAAAAAGAATTCTTTCGGGTAAAACTCCTGCCCATTCAATGGCGGACTGAAAGATCTGTGGGGCTGGCTTTTTATATCCAACTTCGTGAGATAAGATCCATCGGTCAAAAACCCTGAGAATAGGAAATTTGGAAAGGACATAATCGAAATGAAGAGGATTCGTATTGGAGACAAGACCTAATCTTTTCTTCTCTCTAAGCGATTTAATCGTCTCAGAAACTTCCAGATTCTCCCAGAAGATATCGTTCCAGATCGGCTGAAACTCTTGAAAAGAAAGAGAAAGCACCAGCTCTCTCTTTAAGGAAAGGAAGAATTCCTCCGTGGAGATTTTCCCCGTTTCATAAGGGTTGATCGCTCCGTTCTGGAAATCGAAAAGATAGGAAAAAATCCTTCGAGGGTCCCGAAATTCTTCCATTCCGGTAAATCGAGAGAGTTTTTCTGCAATCTGATAGTGATTGAACGGAAGGATGACATTCCCTAAATCGAAAAGAATGACCTCGACAGAATCTCGACCCATTTAGCCCCTCATCCCATCATCAATCTCTTTTATTTTAACCTAAATTGAGTGATTTTTCGTCATTCATTGAATCAAATATACTGGATTCCTGCTTCCGCAGGAATGACTACTGCCACCCAATGAATGAAAATGTCATTCCCGTGAAAACGGAAATCCAGAAGGGGTTTATCTTTAAATAATACTAAGAATCGCTCAATTTGGGTTTAAAGTAGTCGACAATTGCCTGAGTTAAACCTTTAATGGTATACTCCCGGGGTTGAATCTGAACCTTCATCCCCCACTGTTTCGCTCTCTCTGAGGTCACAGGTCCGATGCAAGCAATGAGAACACCTTGAAGTAAACTTTCTAAGTCTTCACCCTTTAAGAGCTCAATAAAATGGTTAACCGTCGAAGAGGAAGTAAAGGTGATGAGATCCACCTTCCTTTCTTTGAGAATTCTTTTTAACTTTCCTGATCCTCCTTTCGGCCTGATCGTTCTGTAAACCTCAACGACATCGACCCTGGCCCCAAGTTTTTCCAATCCTTTGGGAAGGACATCCCTTGCCTTTTGAGCCCGGGCCAAAAGAATTCTCTTCCCCTCCATGCTCTCTCTTTTAAAGGCCTCGAGAATGGATTCAGCCACATACTCCTTGGGCATGAGATGGACGAAAACCTTTCGTTCGGCCAACCGGGAAGCGGTCGCAGGACCAATCGCACATACCTTCGGAGAGGAAAGGGATGTGAAGGTCTTTTTCCTATCCTTCAATCGCTCAAAGAAAAAATCTACCCCGTTGGCACTTGTAAAAACGATCCAATCATATATCTTCAATCGATCAATGGCCTGGTCCACCCCTTTCCAGCTTCTGGGCGGGACAATCTCAATCATTGGAAGCTCGATCACCTCGGCCCCATTTTTTTTAAGTAAAGAAGAGAACTCAGAAGACTGTTTTTTAGACCGTGTGATCAGGATTCTTTTTCCGAATAGAGGCTTTTCTTTCACGGAACGTTCCTCTGATAGATCTCCCTTAAAATCTCCTCCGCTCCCTTCTCAAGAAGCCTCTGGGCCAATTCTTTTCCGAGGTCCTCTGGACGATCAGTGGATCCTTTCACAAAATCCCTGATTAACCTCTTTCCGTCAAGGGTTCCAACCATTGCGTCAATCCTTAAGTCAGAGTCTTCAAGTCTCCCAAGAGCGGCGATCGGAACCTGGCAGCCTCCTCCCAACCTCTTGAGAAAGGCCCTTTCGGCCCTGATGGCAATTGAAGACTCCCAATCATTTAGGACACGGATCTTCTCTTCACAGCATTCATCTCCCATTCTCGCCTCGATCCCCAGTGCCCCCTGACCGATTGCGGGGAGCGAGATCTCCGGGGGAAGAATCTCTGTGATACGATCCTCAAATCCGAGTCTCTTCACCCCTGCATAGGCCAGAACAATTCCATCGAGATGAAGGAGCTCCAATTTCTTTAATCGAGTATCTAAATTCCCTCTCAAAGGAACGAAGGTGAAGTCTTCTCTAAAAGAAAGCAGCTGAATTTGCCTTCTTAAACTGCTTGTTCCAATTCTCGCTCCTTTTGGAAGATCTTTGAGCGATTTTCCTTTTCTTGAGATAAGGACATCCCTTGGGTCTTCTCTTTTTGTAATAGCAGAGAGATGCAATCCCTCGGGCAAATCCGTGGGAACATCCTTCACGCTATGGACAGCCAGATCAATCTCTCTCCGGAGCAGGGCCTCCTCAATCTCCTTCACAAAGAGGCCCTTTCCTCCAATCTTTGCAAGAGGAGCATCCTGAATCTTATCTCCGGTAGTTTTAATCTTCACCAGATGGATGATAAGTTCGGGATGATTCTTGAGTAACTGTTCTCTCACCCAACTGGCTTGAAAGAGGGCAAGGGGACTTCCGCGGGTTCCAATTCTAAGTTCCCCGAAAGTCCCCATCAGATCTCGACCTCCCTCAGAAAATGGGCACAATCCTCGGGGAGGGTCGTATTAATATAGATTCCAGTTCCGATCTCGAAGCCTGCAGGGGTCGTTAATTTGGGTACAATCACCACATACCAGTGATGATATTTCACATCACAGTCTTCAATAGGGGCAGAACGGATGATATAGTTGTAGTCAGGATTCTGGAGTCCATAATAGATTCTCTTAAGGGTATCCTGTAGAATTTTTGCAAAATCCATTAATTCCTCATCATTCACACTCCCGAATGAAGAACGATGAATCTTCGGGTAGATTCGCGTTTCAAAGGGGGAACGGGAGGCGAAGGGACAGATGGCAATGAAATATTCGCTCTCCTGAATCACTCGTACCTCCTGTCTCACTTCTTCATCGATCATTTCGCAATAAATGCAATTCCCATAGGTATCGCAGGCCAGCTGGGATTGATAGAGGGGATTTCGGACATGGGGAGGGACGATCGGTGTAGCGATAATCTGGGAATGAGGATGTTCAAGGGAAGTTCCAGCCCTCTCTCCATAATTTCTGAAAATGGTAATGAGGTCAATCTGTTTCACTTTTGAAAGGGCGAGGTAGCGCTCCCGATAGGCAAAGGCCGTATTTCTCACCTCCTCCGGATCCATGGTTGCAATGGTTCGGTTATGGATGGGGGTTTCAATGATGACCTCAGCAATTCCAAATCCATCAGCCTTTAGAAATCGCCCTTCCCGTTTCCTTTCCGTGGTCAGATGACTCTGGAGGGCTGCAAACTTATTGGGAACGACTCGAAGGGACCAGCTCTCGCCCTTTTCGATGGAAAATACAGCCGGTGGGGTCATCGACTCGTTGCCAGGGCAGAAAGGACAATCCTCTCGATGGGAAGGAAGGCCCCTCTCTTCTTTTTTTGGCAAAAACTGATCAGGGCGTTTTGCCCTTTCGGTGGCAATAATCACCCATTCCTTGGAGATCATATTCTGTCTAAATTCTGGCATCCTCTTCCTCCTTTGCTACCTCGGAGCTCTGAGGGAGCTGAAACAGGGTTTGTAAGGCATCTATATAAAAATCGGCCATTGCCTCTTCGTCCTTCTCTTTAAGATGGGTGATCGGCTCGTGGAGAATCTTATTGATGATCGCAGAGGTCATCGCTTCTAATGATTTTCTCTCTTTCTCCGTAAGCTCAGGATGAAGGGAGAGCATCTTTTCAAGCTCCCTCACTCTAATCTCCTCAAATTTCTTTCTCAAGGCAACGATGGTTGGGGTCACCTCCAGGGACTGATACCAACGGACAAATCGCTCCACCTCCTCCCTTACAATCCCTTCAGCCCTCTCGGCCTCTTTCTCTCTATCCTTCAGATTCTCAAGGGCAACCTTCTGGAGATCATCAATATTATAAAGGTAGACATTCTCCAGGTCCCCAACCTCAGGTTCGATATCCCTTGGGTCAGCAATATCGATAAAAAAGATGGGCCTATGTTTTCGTTCCTTCATTACACGGATCATCTGTTCCGAGGTTAGAATAGGCTCTGGAGAATTGGTCGCACTGATCACAATATCTGCCTTTTTCAATCCAACGCTCATTTCTCCGAAAGGAAAGGCCTCCCCTTGAAATTCCCGGGCAAGGGTCAGGGCTCTCTCATAGGTGCGATTGGTCACCAGGATCTTCTTAACCCCTCCGGAAACCAGATGACGGGCAGCCAGCTCAATCATCTCCCCGGCTCCAACAAGAAAAACGACCCGATCTTCCAGTGTTCCAAAGATTCTCTGGGCCAGCTCGACTGCCACTGAACTGACAGAGACTGCATGATTACTGATTTTGGTTTCTGTTCTTACCCGTTTGGCCACATGAAAGGCTCGATGAAGAAGACGATGAAGGATGACCCCTGAAGCCTTCGACTCGTTTGCCCTCTGATAGGCTTCTTTAATCTGACCCAGGATCTGAGGCTCTCCCACCACCATGGAATCAAGACTGGAAGCCACACGAAAGATGTGCCTTACAGCCTCCTCTCCAATGAGAAGATAGAGATTTCTTTCAAATCTTTCCAGGGGGAATCGATGAATTTCAGAAAGAAACTGCTTTAGTTCCTGAACCGCCTTTTCTATATCTTTAGAGGTGGCATAGATCTCCACCCGATTGCAGGTCGAAAGAATCATGGTTTCCCTGATCGAAGGGATCGATCTTATCCGTCGAAGGGCCTCTTCGATCTCAGAGTCCTGAAAAGCAAGCCTTTCACGAATATTAATGGGAGCTGTCTTATGATTTAAACCAATTACTATAATTTCCATATTCAATTTAAGGCCCAGGTTAAGTTTCTCCTTCACCTCAAACTCAACCTGGTGATTAGCTACCAGTTGGAATAAGCGTGAAGTCCTGGAAGAAGAAGGTTCACCCCTAAAAAGGTGAAAAGGACAGCTATAAATCCCAAAATGGCCATAAGCGCAGCCTTCCGTCCTCTCCACCCTACAGTCAGACGTTGATGAAGGAGGGCTGCATAAAGAAACCATGTGATGAGGGACCACGTTTCCTTTGGATCCCAACCCCAGTACCGGCCCCACGCATATTCTGCCCAGACTGCACCTGTGATGATTCCTAAGGTCAAAAGAGGAAAACCAAACTTGAGAGAATAATAGTTGAGGTCATCCAGCACCTTTAGAGAAGGAAGCCTCTTTCCGATGGCCCCCATCCGTTTTGATTTGAGTTGATGCTCCTGGATCAGATACATCACCCCGCAACAGAAGGCCAGTGTGAAGAAGGCATTGCCAAGAAAAGCAAAGATGACATGAAAAGGATGCCAGAAACTTCTGAGTACAGGGGCAAGGGGTAAGATCTCTTTCGGAAGGGCCAGGGCAAAAAGCATCAGGATAAGGGCGATGGGGGTGAGAAAGGAACCCAGCATTTTGATCCGATATCTTAAACCGGCGATAAGCAGAACCCCGATGATCATCCAGGCAAAAAAGGAAAGGGATTCGTGAAGATTCGTCACTGGGGTATACCCTGCCTCCACATACCGGGAAAGAAAAGCGAGGGTATGGATCACAAATCCAAGCAGCACAGTCCTTGAGGCCCATCTCAGGAGGTCATCCTTAAGAAGGATGAGATAAACCGAATAGACCATCGTCGCAAGAAAATATAAAAGGGTTGATATTTTAAAAAAGTAAATATTCATATAAATCTAAATCATTTTACCATTTTTTTATCGATTGGTGAAACGATAAATTCATGACCAGATAAAAAAGTGGATGAACCCAGGATCTTCGAGGGATCTGCCTGTAAACGGAAGAGAAAGAAAAGATCTCCTTCGAGTTCCATTTCATCCCTTTCTCTACAAAAAATTCTCCCTTCCCTTTTAACAGATCAAAGGCTTCTATTCCAGGATAAGGAACCATGATAAATACAAGGGCCCAATCAATCTTATAATCGATACAGAAGTCAAGATTGAAAAAGACCCAGAGTCAATATCCCCCTTCTTCCTCTCCCGTTCGGGAGAAACAAGAAGGGTTTTCATCAAAACAAAATTAACCCATTTGGCCTCCTTTCGACAACCCCTTATTTTATTACTTCGTCTCAAAGATTTAGATGCTATTTCATAGGATCCCCCACTGAAAAAGGTAATTGACACATCCAGCGCAATTTAGTAAATTTCCATCAGGATTTTATTCTTCTATTTACTTTGAACGAAAACAATCCATTCATTCTAAATATAATATGATTCATGAAACTTCACAGGGCTGTATTCGTAAAACCAGAAACTCACATGAGCATCTTCGACCTCCGCAAACCTGGGATCACTGAATACAGCTAATGCAAGTTTATATTTCAGAACCTCTTGAGGAACAGAAAGCTAAAAACTGAGAGGTGTGAGAGGTGGGAAAGACAAAAAGAACAGAAAAAACAGGTAGCAAGAATGGTGCTAATTTAGGCTATGAAGCCGAGCTCTGGAAGATGGCTGATGCCCTGCGGGGAAGCATGGATGCTGCCGAGTATAAGCACGTTGTCCTTGGTCTAATCTTCCTCAAGTATATCTCCGATGCTTTCGAGGAACAGCATAGAAAACTTGAAGCCGAACGGAATGAGGGCGCAGATCCGGAAGACCCTGATGAATACCGCGCTGTAAATGTCTTCTGGGTTCCTCCTGAGGCACGCTGGTCAAATCTCATGGCCAATGCAAAACAGCCCACAATCGGCCAGGTGGTTGATGATGCCATGAGCGCCATTGAAAGAGATAATCCCTCTCTTAAAGGCGTGTTACCAAAGGATTACGGGCGGCCGGCACTCGATAAGCAGCGCCTCGGTCAACTCATCGATCTTATCAGTAATATTAAGGTTGGCGATAAGGATGCGCAATCCAAGGATGTGCTGGGACGCATCTATGAATATTTTCTCGCGCAGTTTGCAAGCGCCGAAGGAAAGAAAGGTGGTGAGTTTTATACGCCTCGGTGCGTGGTAAAGCTCCTTGTGGAGATGATCGAACCATACCGGGGCCGGGTTTATGATCCCTGTTGCGGCTCGGCGGGCATGTTCGTGCAGTCGGTCGAGTTTATCCGTGCCCATGCAACAGGAAACGGCAATGCTGGAAAGGCAAAGGCGGATATTTCCATATACGGTCAGGAGTCGAACTACACGACCTGGCGGCTGGCAAAGATGAACCTTGCTATCCGCGGCATCGAGGGGCAGATCGCCCATGGCGACACATTTCATAATGATCGTCACCCTGATCTGAAGGCAGATTTTATCCTGGCGAATCCTCCTTTTAATGTGAGCGATTGGGGTGGGGAACGGTTAAGGGAGGATAAGCGCTGGAAATATGGTATCCCCCCGGCTGGCAATGCCAACTTTGCCTGGGTTCAGCACATGATCTATCATCTTTCGCCCACAGGAATTGCTGGGTTCGTTCTTGCCAATGGCTCGATGTCATCTAACCAGTCTGGAGAGGGAGAGATTCGTAAAAATATCATAGAAGCAGATCTTGTAGACTGCATGGTGGCTCTTCCGGGACAGCTATTTTACTCAACGCAAATCCCGGCTTGTCTCTGGTTCATCGCCCGTGATCGAAAAAACGGGAAATTTCGAGATCGCAGGGGAAAAGTCCTGTTTATAGATGCCCGCAAGATGGGTCGTATGGTGGATCGCATTCATCGGGAGCTCACCGATGATGACATTCGGAAGATCGCTGATACCTACCACGCCTGGCGTGGCGAATTCGTAGGGGCAGACCTCCGTGTCTACCCTGATACTGGTCAACAACAGTTGGGGCAACCACAGAGGGTTGCCCCTACAGAATACCGCGATATTCCTGGATTCTGCCGGTCGGTCACCATCGAGGAGATTCGCAAACATGGCTATGTGTTAACACCAGGGCGTTATGTAGGCACCGAGGTTAAAGAAGAAGATACTGAGCCGTTCGAAGAGAAAATGAAGCGACTCGTCGCCCAGTGGCGCGAGCAGCAGGCTGAAGCTCAGCGACTGGATGAAGCCATTTTGAAGAATCTTAAGGAGTTAGGGTATGACGTTTGAGCAATTATTGAAAGAGAAACGGGAGGCAATCCTCCAGATCGCCGCCAAACACGGCGCTCGTAATGTGCGCGTGTTTAGCTCTGTGGCCCGCGGCGAAGTGGATGAGCAAAGCGATGTGGATTTCCTAATTGAGATGGAACCTGGACGGAGCCTGTTCGACGTGGGTGGTCTCCAGTACGAGTTGGAGCATCTTCTGGGCTGCCCGGTGGACGTGGTGACCGAACGGGGACTTAAGGCGCGCATCCGAGATCGTGTGCTGAGGGAGGCCGTGATCCTATGAGAGATCCGAAGGAAAGACTAAAAGATATTCCGAAGCTCAAGACCGCTCTCGAAAGGCTGCTAAGAAAACTTGAGGAGCTGGGCTATGGCGGGTGAGTGGCAGACAGTTCGCATCGAGGAAGTGGCCGAACGCGTCGCGATGGGCCCCTTCGGGTCCTCGATCAAGGTCGAAACGTTTGTGCCCGACGGCGTACCTATTATCAGCGGCCAGCACCTGAACGGCTTCAAGGTTGATGACACGGTTGGCTTCAACTTCATCACCCGCGAACATGCCGAACGCTTGAAGAACGCCAACGTCCAGCGCGGCGACGTCATTTTCACTCATGCAGGAAATATCGGTCAGGTCGCTTGCGTTCCCCCCAATTCCAAATACGAGCGGTACGTGATCTCGCAGCGCCAGTTCTATATGCGCCCCGACAGCTCAAAGGTGCTGCCTGAGTTCGTGGTCGCCTATTTCAAGACAGCAGAAGGCCAGCATAAGTTGCTTGCCAATACATCTCAAGTCGGAGTTCCGTCAATCGCACAGCCAGTGACATACCTTCGCACGATTGAGATCCCCCTCCCTCCTCTCCCCGAACAACGTGCCATTGCACACATTCTCGGTACGCTGGATGATAAGATCGAGATGAACAGGCGGATGAGCGAGACGCTGGAGGGGATGGCGCGGGCGCTGTTCAAGGCGTGGTTTGTGGATTTCCTGCCTGTGCGGGCGAAAATGGCGGGGCGCTGGAAGCGTGGCCAGTCCCTCCCAGGCCTGCCCGCCCACCTATACGACCTCTTCCCTGACCGTTTGGTTGACTCCGAACTCGGCCAAATCCCGGAAGGGTGGGA
>CALIBK010000042.1 GCA_938045955.1 uncultured bacterium
GGAAAAGGGACAGGCTATTTCGAGAGCGACAGCCCTTAAATTTGTCATCTTTTTGGGTTTTGTGAGTCTATTTGCAGATATGACTTATGAAGGGGCTCGAAGCATTACCGGGCCCTTCCTTGCACTCCTCGGAGCAAGTGGTACGGTGGTGGGGATTGTGGCGGGCTTTGGAGAATTGGTTGGATATGGCCTGCGCCTTGTGTCCGGGTATATCAGTGATAGGACGGGAAAGTACTGGGCGATCACACTCATTGGGTATTTTGTGAATCTACTGGCTGTACCCCTTCTTGCGTTAGCAGGACGCTGGGAGATTG
This sequence comes from uncultured bacterium, assembly GCA_938045955.1. GTDB lineage: Bacteria > Desulfobacterota > BSN033 > BSN033 > UBA1163 > CALIBK01. The sequence goes on from CALIBK010000042.1 coordinate 315, forward strand.
CTGGCTTTCTCATGATTATGGAGCGAATGGGAAAAGCAATTCGTAACCCATCCCGTGACGCCATGCTTTCCCATGCCACCCAGAGGATTGGCCGTGGCTGGGGCTTCGGATTGCACGAGGCCCTGGATCAGATCGGGGCAATCCTCGGTCCGCTCATCGTTGCCGGAGTCCTCTATGTCCATGGAGGTTATCGAACAAGCTTTACCATTCTTTTCATACCCGCTCTCTTGGCATTGATCGTACTTCTTGTGGCACGGGCGCTCTATCCGCATCCCCGTGACTTGGAGATAGCCTCTTCCGAATTTAAAACAAAGGGATTCCCACACGTCTTTTGGCTCTATCTCGCTGCTGTAGCCTTGATTGCAGCAGGCTATGTAGATTTTCCTCTGATCTCTTTCCATTTTGAGAAACTATCCATAGTTCCTAAAGTCTGGATTCCTGTTTTGTATGCGGTTGCCATGGGGGTTGATGCCCTTTCAGCCCTATTCTTCGGTCATCTATATGATCGGGTAGGACTCTCAATCTTGATCGGGGTTACGCTGATTTCTTCGTTTTTTGCCCCATTAGTCTTCCTGGGTGGCTTTCACTTAGCTCTTTTAGGGATGGCTCTTTGGGGCATAGGGATGGGTGCGCAGGAATCGATCATGCGGGCTGCCATTGCAGAGATGATCCCTATGGAGAGGCGGGGTATGGCCTATGGGATTTTCAATGCAGGTTTTGGATTCTTTTGGTTTTTGGGCAGTGCGATAATGGGTATCCTATACGATCTATCCATTTCATTCCTAATCATTTTCTCGATAACCATGCAACTTGTTTCCATCCCGATCTTCATTTCGATCAGGAAAAAGCTCGAGAAAATTTCCAGGGTGGGAAGATGAATCAAAAAAGGTTTTGGCTGGGGTGGGAGGATTCGAACCTCCGAATGCAGGTTCCAAAGACCTGTGTCTTACCGCTTGACGACACCCCAACCGAAATATATTTTAATACAAGAAGAATAAAAAATCATCCCCTTTCAAGCGAGACTATGAGCTCGAAAAACTTTCCAGCCTCTCGGTTTTACCCTCACTTCTATTTTCTTTTTTGCTTTTTGTGAGGCCTCATCGTTGAGGAAAATACCAAAGACGGTTGGCCCACTTCCGCTCATCAGGCAACCTAAGGCACCCGCTGAAAGAAGCATTTCCTTCATTATCGCGATCTCTCGGTATCTCCTGGAAACCACCTCTTCCAGGTCGTTCCAGAGAAGGGATGAAATCTCTTCGGGATTTATTTGTAACTTATTAAAATCAACATATTCTTTTTCTGTCAATATGAAATTTTGGTAGGCCCATCGGCTTGAAACCTCAAAATTGGGATAGATTAAAACATAAAAAAGCCTGGGAAGTTTCACCGGTTCTAATCTTTCGCCAATCCCTGAACCTATTGCTGAACCTCCTTCATATAAGAAAAAAGAAACGTCTGCCCCGATTTTTGCTCCTATCTCCATTAATGACCCTTGAGATAACCCCAGCCCAAGCATATAATTCAAACCTTGAAGAGTTGATGCAGCATTGCTACTCCCACCCCCAAGCCCAGCTCCAACAGGAATCCTTTTTTTAATCTGAATCAAAACCCCTCCTTTATACGCTGACCTTTTTAATAACCATAGGGCAGCCCTATATACTATATTACTCTTCCCGGTGGGAAGGTCAGGGTGATCCGTCCGAATCTGAATCCCTTTCTCTTCGGTTAGATTGAAAAAAAGGGTATCGTGAAGGTTAATTTTCTGAAAAAGAGTCCTTATTTCATGATACCCATCCTCTCTTTTCTTGAGGATCTCCAGTCGAAGATTCACTTTTGCTGGGGAGATCAAAGAAAGCTTTTTTATCATTTTATTGATATATGGTCCCTCTCTACTTGTCAATCATAAGATTGAAATCTGTCCTATCATAAGAAAGGAAATCTCGGTTTTCAAGATAAGATAAATGATGAAATTAGAAAACCCTCTTAATTGGAAATCGGGGATAATCAAAAGGGTTAACAGACTTGGTGGGTTCCGCAAACCAGGACCTGCTTCTCTTTGCTTCCACTACGATAGATGGTAAGCCCTTTGCATCTTTCCCGGTAAGCCATCAAAAAAGCCTCTCGGACCTCCTCTTTGGTGGCTGTTCTGGGAAAATTGATCGTTTTTGAGACCGCATTATCCGTATATTCCTGGAAGGCAGCCTGCATTTTGATATGCCAGTAAGGAGAGATCTCGAAGGAGGTCACAAAAAGTTTTCTTACCTCTTCTGGAATGGATAGGATCTCTGAGAGACTTTTCCCTTCGGAGAGGTCCCTTATTAAATTATCATTTAAAAATTCCATCTTTTTCCCTATTTCGAGAAAAATAGGATCGATGATGTGAAGCTCCATTTCTTCCAGTACCCGACGGGTATAGGAGATTGAGAAAAGGGGTTCAATTCCACTTGAACAATTGGCAATAAGGCTCAGGGTGCCTGTGGGAGCAATAGTGGTCAAAGTAGCATTCCTTAATTTCAATCCTCCAGGACGGTCATAAATGGAACCTTTAAAATTTGGAAAGGTTCCCCTCTGTTCTGCCAATTGAGCCGAGGCATCCCGGGCTTCATACTGGATAAAACTCATCAACCCTCTTGCCACCTCTAATGCTTTCTGGGATGAATAAATGATTCCCATTCGAATAAATAGATGCGCCAGCCCCATCACTCCCAAACCCACTTTTCGATTTCCCAAGGACATCTCTCTGATCTGGGGTAACGGATATTGATTCATATCCACAACATTATCTAAAAAATGGACAGCCTCCCGGATTGTCCTCTTCAGTTTTTCAAAGTCTATCTCAACTTTTTCATTTTTCTCTTTAACCATATGTAAAAGATTGATAGAGCCAAGAACACAGGCTTCATATGGAAGAAGTGGAACTTCACCGCATGGATTCGTACTTTCTCTCTCGCCTAATGCAGGGGTTGGATTGGCCTCATTGATTCTATCCAAGAATAAAACCCCTGGATCTCCACATTCCCAAGCAGACCTCACAATCTCGTCCAGCACCTGTCTTGCTCTAAGTCTCCGTACTTCTTTCTTTGTCCTTGGATTGATGAGAGGATAATCTTCATCCTTTTCCACAGCCTCCATAAAGGCCCTGGTGATCCCTACCGAGAGATTAAAATTCTCCATCTCTCTTGAATCCTTTTTAATCCCGATAAATTCCAAAATATCCGGATGATCTACTCGAAGGACTCCCATGTTGGCTCCCCGCCTTGTTCCTCCCTGTTTGATAACCTCCGTAGCCATATTAAAAACCCTCATAAAGGAGACAGGTCCGCTGGCCACACCTCCGGTGGAGGCAACAGGATCATCTTTAGGTCTTAATCGGCTGAATGAGAAACCCGTTCCTCCCCCACTCTGGTGAATAAGGGCTGTGTGTTTCACTGTTTCGAAGATTGAATCAAGAGAATCCTCGATAGGAAGAACAAAGCAGGCAGCCAGTTGCTGGAGTTCTCTTCCTGCGTTCATGAGACAGGGAGAGTTTGGCAAGAAATCCAATGAAGCCATCAATTTAAAGAAGGCCTCGGAGACTTCTTCCAACGATGAAGAGGAACTGTAAAAGCGATCTGCCTCTGCTACATTTCGGGCAACCCGCCAAAACATCTCTTCGGGAGACTCTATCACCTTCCCTTGAGCATCTCTTTTAAGATACCTTTTTTCGAGTATCTTAAGAGCCGCCGGGGTTAGAGACAGTTCTTTCATTCCTCTTCCCTAAACGGTTTCAACACTTTTAATCTCAGGCACCTGTTGTTTAAGAATTCTTTCTACCCCCATCTTTAAAGTCATCTGGGACATGGGGCATCCTCCGCAGGCCCCTGTTAACCTGACTTTAACAACACCATCGACGATGTCGATTAATTCAACATCTCCACCATCGGCTTGAAGGGCAGGTCGAATCTTCTCCAAAGCCTTGAGTATACTCTCTCTCATCTTCGATCACCTCCTCTCTGATTTTAACCTCCTTATGTTTAAATCATAACATAAAAATCTAAAATCCAAAACAAAAAAGGCCTTCCCCTCAAGAAGGCCTTTTTAGGTTTAACACCCTTCTATTGCCTTATGAATTAAGTGGATTGATTTTCATCTTTTTTGGACCGGAGATATTTATTCAGGGCGTCCTTCTTTTCGCAAAATTCCATATCCCCCTCACAGGTCGTACTTCCACCATCCATGTCGCAATAGCCCAGGCCTTTACCCATTCCCAATCCCTCCGGTCTTCTAAAAAGTTGACATACTTTTTGTTCTTCCATTTTGTTGTTCTCCAAATAAAAAAACCCGTGATAACTTTTACCACGGGTCCAGCACACCTCTGGTGATAGTTGGGTCGTTCCCAAAAAGTGAAATCTTTTGGTTACACCACTCCTACCTTCCCTCAGAAGTTCTGCTTCGGCAACCTGGCGATCCTGCAGAAGGCAGGACCCATGGCTTTCCGTCCCAGGATTACTCCTGGTTTGGCTTTATCGGCAAATATTTTAGCTAATCTTATTTTATGCATTTTAAATGCCAAATCGGATTATAAAACTTATCACTTTGATCTTACTAAATAATTTAAAAAACCAGAATAGTGGGTTTATGGAAAAAATGCCTCTTTTCGGTAAGATGAATCGAAAAATTGTTATAAAAGCAAAATCCAATTTTTATTCAAGCCCAAGGCCTTGAGTAACAAAACTGCTCAGATGGAAAGAACTCAATGGCTTTCTTCTAAATACCTTTCTGCGGCGAAGGCGGCAGTGGCTCCATCTCCAACAGATGTGGAAATCTGCCTGAGAAGTTTCTTTCTGCAATCTCCCGCCGCAAAGATTCCTCTCACCGACGTTTCACAATTTTCATTCGTAAGGATATACCCGTTTTCATCCAGAGAAACCAATCCTTTCAAAAACTGAGTCCTTGGGGCAAGACCGATGAAAAGAAAGACTCCATCTGCTTGTACCTCGCGGCTCTCGCCAGTTTTTACATTTTTTATCGTAACCGAACGAACAGTCGAGTCCCCATTGATGGATTGGACCACTGAGTTCCAGATGAATTTGATTTTAGGATTGGCTTCGGCCCTTTCCTGATAGATTTTGGTAGCCCTCAGGGCATCTCGACGGTGAACGAGATAGAGTTCTTTAACAAACTTTGTCAAAAAGAGCGATTCCGTAAGGGCTGAATCCCCGCCTCCAACCACAATCACTCTGCCATCCTGGAAAAAGGCTCCATCGCAGGTAGCACAATAAGAGACTCCCCTTCCTCTAAATTCCTCTTCTCCAGGAACGCCCAATTTTTTATACTCTGTGCCCGTGCAGACAATTAAGGCCCGACTGGAGTAGGATCCTTCATGGGTGAGAATCTTCTTTAGGTTTCCCTCCACCCCTATCTCTATCACCTCATCCTGAATGGCCTCCAGTCCAAACCGTTTTGCCTGTTCCTCCATCAAACGTCCAAGTTCTGACCCGCTGATGCCATCAGGAAAACCAGGATAATTCTCGACCAGATCGGTCAGCACCATCTGTCCTCCGAAAACCCCGCTCTCGATCAAAAGACTCTTCAGCCTTGCCCTGGAGGTATAAAGCCCGGCTGTTAACCCTGCCGGTCCACCACCAATAATGATCACATCGTAATGTTTAGTTCCCTCGTGCTTCATTTTATCTTCTCCTTATCAGGATTCTTAAATTTTATAGTCGATGACCCCTTTTTCTGTCAACTCGTTAAACCGATAGATTCCTGGCGAATTAAAACCATCCTTTATTGACCATCGAAGGGCAACTTGACAACAAAGAGTTGGGAAAGATAGATTTAGAACGGATTGTACATTGTCGCGGAGGAGGATCCAATGGAAAGGACACTTTCGATTGTAAAACCGGACGGAGTGAAGAAGAGTTTGATTGGCGAGGTGGTCCGTCGATTCGAACGCAATGGGCTAAAAGTGGTCGGGATGAAGATGATCCACATGGACAAGAAGGAAGCAGAAGGGTTTTATGCAGTTCATCGAGGAAAACCTTTTTTTGAAAGTCTAACCGATTTTATGTCCTCAGGTCCATGCGTGGTGATGGTTCTTGAAGGGGAGAATGCCATCCAGAAAACAAGGGAACTAATGGGGGCAACAGATCCAGCCCAAGCGAAGGAAGGAACTCTGAGACGTCAGTTTGCGACCAATGTAGAAAGAAACGTGGTCCATGGGTCGGATGGACCTGACACAGCTGCCTTTGAGATTAGTTATTTCTTTAATGCCTTAGAGATCTTTGAATATTAGAAAGAACCTTGGAAAAAATTGATCTAAAAAATCTAAGCCTCCATGAATTAGAAAACCTTCTCTTCTCTTTCGGGAAGGAACGATATCGCACTCTACAGATTCTAAGATGGCTCTATCAGAAGGGTATCCAGAACATCGACCAGATGACCAACCTCTCCAAGAATCTCCGGGAGGAGTTAAGTCGAAGGGCGTTCATTTCTCGTCTTTCCTTACTTCAATCTGAAGAGAGCAAGGACGGCACTAAGAAATTTCTTTTTCAACTTCAGGACGGAGGTCGAATCGAGAGTGTTCTCATTCCAGACAAAAAGAGGCTCACTTTATGTATTTCAACCCAGGTCGGATGTGCTATGGGCTGTCGATTCTGTTTGACCGGGAAAATGGGCTTTAAACGCGATCTTACCCTCTCGGAAATTCTTAACCAGATCCTTGGAGTCAAAGAGACCTTATCCTCAGAAGAATCGATCACGAACATTGTTCTCATGGGGATGGGGGAACCCTTAGCGAATTATCAGAATACCATTAAGGCGATCGAATTGATGACTCATCCTGAAGCCCTTAATTTTTCCTACCGACGGGTGACTCTATCCACTGTGGGTCTTCTTCCAGAACTGGAAAAGTTGGCCAAAGAAAAGATTCGATTCCGCCTCGCCATCTCTCTCAATGCATCGGACGAGAAGACAAGGGATCACCTGATGCCCATCAATCGCCGGTACCCTTTAAGGGAGATCTTAAGGGTCTGTCGAAATTTTCCTCTCCACCGGAGGGATCGGATTACCTTCGAATATGTTCTGATCGAGGGAGAGAATGATTCGGTGAGAGAAGCAAAAAAACTCGTGAAACTATTGAAAGGAATTCCTTCGAAGGTCAATTTGATTCCACTCAATGAGGCCCCTGAAATTCCTTACAAAAGACCTTCTGAAGAAAAGGTGAGGAGATTTCAGGAGATTCTAATGGAGGGAGGCCTTACGGCGATTGTCCGAAAAAGTAAGGGGGCCGATATTTCTGCTGCCTGTGGCCAGCTTCAGGGGAAAGAGAGAGGAGAGCGGTTTGACAGGATTTTGGAAATCCTTTAACATGTTGGGTAAAAATGGAGGTGAAAGATGGCTGAAAAGATTGTCGGGGTGATCGGGGGTTCCGGTCTTTATGAGATGGAGGGACTCGAAGATATAGAAACCCTCTCTTTAACCACACCGTTTGGAGATCCCTCAGATTCATTCGTGATAGGAAGACTGGAAGGGGTAAAGGTCGTTTTTCTCCCCCGCCATGGGAGAGGTCATCGAATTCAACCTTCCTCCCTTAATTTTAGAGCCAATATTTATGCCATGAAGAAACTTGGAGTGCAATGGATCATCGGGGTGAGCGCCGTAGGCTCCATGAAGGAATCGATTCATCCGGGGGATATGGTCATCCCAAACCAGTTTATTGATCGAACCGTCGGAAGAATCAATACTTTTTTTAGTGATGGGATTGTTTGCCACATCAGCTTTGCCGATCCTGTATGCCCTATTCTCCATCAGATACTGGTCAAGGCGGGTCAGGAGGCTGGAGCTATCGTTCATCCAGAGGGGACTTATCTCTGTATAGAGGGTCCCCAGTTCTCAACCCGTGCAGAGTCAAGACTCTATCGAACCTGGGAAGTCGATGTCATCGGAATGACCAATCTCCCGGAAGCGAAACTGGCTCGGGAGGCTGAAATCTGTTATGCCACGATTGCCTTTGCAACGGATTATGACTGCTGGCACCCGGAGGCGGGCGACGTTTCCATAGGAGAAGTCCTGAGGATTCTTGCGAAGAGTACAAAAACTGCCAAAGAGGCAATCCGAATTGCGTTAAGGCATCTTCCTGAAAAGAGAGAGTGCATCTGTGCAAATGCCCTTCAATATGCTTTAATCACTAATAAAAAATTGATCCCGGAGAAAACCAAAAAAGACCTTGCCCCAATTATAGGAAAGTATATTCGATGAGATGAAGTTTCTGGTGGATCGGACGCTGGGAAGATTAGCAAAAGGATTAAGAATGTTAGGGTACGATACGCTCTATTATCGAGGCAGTGACCCCTATCAACTCTTTCGTTTGGCCCGTGAAGAGGAAAGGGTCATTCTCACTCGTAGCTCAAAATTGACACCCAAAAGGCCTGAGGATCAGGTGGTAAGGATTCAAGAGGATCGTCCCTGGGCTCAACTCAAAGAACTGATCGAAAAAGGACTTGTCTCACTCCATGAAGAAGAACTCCTTTCCCGATGTCTCCTCTGTAACAGTCTTCTTGAAGAGGCTTCCCGGGAAGAAGTAGAGGGTTCTGTGCCAGAGTTCATCTATTATCAATATGAGATTTTTTTTCGATGTCCACAGTGTCAGAAGGTCTACTGGCCTGGCTCTCACCAAGAGCGGATGAACCAAAGAATTAAGGAGCTATTCGCCAAAGGATAACGAAGGAATGCGAATTATAGGTGGGATTTCAAAAGGAAGGAGACTCTCCTCCCCCAGGGGCTCATCCATTCGCCCCACCTCCGATCGAGTGAAAGAGACCATATTTAACATTTTAGGGAAAGAGATTGAGGGAAAGAGGGTCTTGGATCTTTTTGCAGGAACAGGGGGTTTGGGAATAGAAGCCTTAAGCCGGGGAGCTTTAAAGACTACCTTTGTCGAGAAGGCCAGAGAGGCCCTTCGGATCATTCAAAAGAACCTTCTTCAATGTGGGTATACCGTTCGATCGGAAGTCATCCCAAAGGATGTCAATCGGGCTATTCCTTTTCTTGCGAATCGGGGGGAATCCTTTGACCTCATCTTTATGGATCCTCCTTATGAGAAAGGATGGGTTCAAAAAATTCTGAACAAACTACGAGATCATCCTATCTATCATCGGGATACGATATTAGTGATTGAACATGGTCGGAGGGAGCCTCTGCCCAAGAACCTACCCGGGTGGGAGATCGTGAGGCAGCGAATGATTGGTGATACGGTCCTCTCTTTCTTAAAGGCCTAATGGGTCCCCAATAGAATGAAATTTTTGGGCCGAATGGAATATTTCAAAGGAGCCTGAAGATGACCCCGAAGAAGAAAGGAGAAAGAAGCGAAATGGGAAAAGTGGCGATCTATCCAGGCTCTTTCGATCCCCTCACTTACGGACATATCGACATCATCGAGAGGGCGCTGGAGATCTTCGATAAAGTGATTTTGGCCATTGCCCACGACGCAGAAAAGAAACCTCTTTTTACCGTGGAGGAACGGGTGGAGATGGCCAAAGCCATCTTTAAAGATAACCCCAATGTCATTGTGGATAGCTTCAAAGGATTATTGGTCAATTATGTGGAAAAGACCAATGCCAAGGTGATCCTCCGTGGACTACGAGCAACCTCTGATTTTGAATACGAATTTCATATGGCCTCGATGAATCGAAGTCTAAGCACCCATCTGGATACCCTCTTTATGATGACCAGCAAAGACTATTTCTTTGTTTCATCCAGAACCATCAAGGAGGTTGCAAGACTTGGTGGCGTGGTGGAAGGGTTAGTTCCCGATCTGGTGGCAAGAAAATTAAAGGAAAAATTTAAGCTCCCGGTTTCGAAAAAAAGATTGATTGGCTGGGAGGATTAAGAAAAAAGGGTTAATGGTCTGATGGTTCATCCTCCTGTCGTTTGAGGTAGGCCTGAATATAGATGACCTTCTCCTCTTTTGGCTCCTCTTCTTTCATTCCGGAAGCAATCTCTCGTTCGGATCGGCGATAAGCCTCTTCTAATTTGCTAATGACTTCTTGAAGTTTGGGATCCTCCTTCACGAGTTCATCGACCTGTCGATCAAAATAATGACTTGCCTTCTCCAGATGAATGAGGTCGATCTCAACCCCACTAAGATGTGCAAGCTTTTTCAAAACATGGTAGGCCACTTTCACATTTCTTGTCTGAAGATACTGGGGTGCATGACCCCAGAGGCTAATGGCTGAAAGACCTTTCTCCCTTGCTTTACTCAAGAGGAAGGTATGAATGCTGATGGGACCCGTATATTCAGTGAGATGGAGTCCGGCTTGAATCACTTCATCCCTTAACTCTTCATGATTGAACAGAGCGCTGACCATGACTGGAAAGGTGTGAGGGATATAATCATAAGTCCCTCCAAGAGTAAACAACTTCGAGACCTTAAATTCCTCAATCAATTTAAAAACGAGGTCGCAAAAGAGATTCCATTGAGAGTGGGGTTCGACCCCATAAAAGAAGATAAAGTCCTTCCCCGAGAGATCGGTCCTGTAATAGAAATGATTCCCTGAAAATTTTAATTCTAATATCCTCCCTTCACGGATGACTCCTGCGGGGCGAAGGGAAGTCATCTGATAAAAAGGCTCAAGAGGAATCGAAGCAAATCGTTTGGCTCTCAGGTGCTCGATAAGAAACTGAAGGGAAAAGGAGGAGACTTCCGCTGCATTGGGCCAGCCTTCAAATCCTAAAACCAAATAAGGGTTCTTCAGAATAGGTTTTTCTTCGTAAAGAATTTGAACCATCTCTCGATCCTCACAATGTATTTTACATTTTAATGCTTTGGAGTGTCAACAATTCCTTACCAATCCATTTCAAAGGGTTTACCGACGATTCGTTGGTAAGCCTCGAGGTACTTCTCCCTTGTTTTCTGGATAATCTCCTCAGGCAGGGGAGGTGCGGGGGGAGTTTTGTTCCATTTGATGGATAGGAGGTAGTCCCTTAAAAACTGTTTATCAAAACTCTTTTGAGAAGAACCAGGTCGATACTCCTCTTTAGGCCAAAACCTCGAAGAATCCGGGGTAAGGAGTTCATCGACCAGGATCAGCTTTCCATCTCTTAATCCAAACTCCATTTTGGTATCCGCGATGAGGATCCCTCGGGCTTCTGCATAGGTTCTGGCCCTTTGATAAATGGAAATGGAGATAGACCTTATTCGGTGTGCAAGGTCTTTCCCGATTTCTCTTTCCATCCTTTCAAAAGGGATGTTCTCATCGTGTTGACCTGCCTCAGCTTTTGTAGCAGGAGTAAAGAGAGGTTCCTCTAATCTCGAAGATTCCAATAAACCCTTTGGAAGAGGAATTCCACAGACCTCCCCGGTGGTTCGATACTCTTCCCATCCCGATCCGGCCAAATACCCTCTCACGACACACTCAACAGGAAGAACTTCCGCTTTGAGAACGATCATCGTCCTTCCACGGAGGATGTCTTTATAAGGAGCACACTCTTCAGGAAAATCCTCAACCTCCGTGGAAAGGAGATGATTCGGGATGATCTCTTGAGTCATATTGAACCAGAATTTAGAAAGTTGGGTCAGGATCCTTCCCTTATCTGGAATGGGATTCGGCATCACCACATCAAAAGCAGAGATTCGATCCGTAGCCACGATTAGGAGCCGGTCGCCTAAATCGTAGATGTCTCTTACCTTCCCCCTTCCCTTCAATTTGAGACCCTTCAATTCAGTTTGGGAAATCACCAGAGAGGTCATTTAATCCTTTCTCCTTCGTTGACTTTTTTCTAAAAAATGTTATTTTTTCTTTCAATTCTCTTTCGTTTCGGTAATCCACCAAAGAGATGGAAGACACAGGGTAATGGCCATTTCATGATTGGGAATCGAATAGGACATCGTTTAGATCCTTATCTGTTCTCTTTTCTTAAAACGTTTTTAGGCAAGCACAGTAATCCAAATTTATTCACCTGGATGGGCTTTTTCGTAACCCTCATTGCTTCCTTCTTCATTCTCAAAGAACGATGGTTTCTTGGTGGTTTATTCACCATCCTTTCCGGGCTCTTTGACCTTTTTGACGGGGTGATTGCACGGAAACTCAATAAGGTGACCTCCTATGGGAGTTTTTTAGATTCCGTCTTAGATCGATATTCTGATCTTATCCTTCTTTTAGCCATTCTCCTCTATTATCTCAGAAATGAAAATCTAATAGGTGTCACTCTCACCGGTATTGTCAGCATGGGAACCGCTTTAATTCCTTATATCAGGGCAAAAGCAGAATCCCTCGGGATCGAATGTAGCATTGGATTGATGGAGAGAGCTGAACGAATCATCCTCCTTACCATCGGCCTTCTTTTCCACGGATTAATTCCTATCCTCTGGATCCTTGCCCTCCTTACCCATTTTACTGTCTTTCAACGGATCTATTATGTCCGTAAAAGACTTCGCTCCAAAGAAAACCAATCCTAATTATGTGTTTTCCGCCTGATCTACCATTCTTCTGACTTCACTCACCAGGACTTTTAAAAAGTCTTCCTCTTTTATTTTCCTCACAATCTTTCCTTTTCGAAAAAGAACCCCCACCCCTTTGCCTCCGGCGATGCCAATATCTGCCTCCCTTGCTTCTCCCGGGCCATTGACCACGCATCCCATGATGGCAATCATCAGAGGGGTAGAGATCGACTCGATCTCCTTTCTAACACACTTGACCAAAGGAAGCAAGTCGATCTCACATCGACCACAAGTAGGGCAGGAGATAATCTCTATTCCTCTATGGCGAATCTTGAGGGTTCTCAGGATTTCATAACCGACCCTCACTTCCTCTACGGGGTCTGCCGTCAGGGAGACTCGAAGGGTGTCCCCTATCCCTTCTTCGAGAAGGAGTCCAATCCCGATAGCTGATTTCACAATGGCAGAAGAACCGATTCCTGTTTCTGTGATTCCGAGATGAAGGGGGTAATCGGATTGCCGGGAAAAGAGACGATACGCCTCGATCGTTCTGGGAACATCCGAGGCCTTTAAAGAGACCTTGATATGCTGGAAACCGAGATCTTCCATAAATTCTATGGTACGAAGGGCACTGGCCACCATGGCCTCTGCCGTAGCTCCTCCAAATCTTTTTAATACGTCCTTTTCAAGGGATCCAGCATTGACTCCAATTCGAATGGGAATGGAACGGTGTTTTGCCTCCAACACAACGTCTTTTAACCGTTCCTTCCCTCCAATATTGCCTGGATTGATGCGGATTGCATCTGCACCACATTCCATCGCCTTCAATGCAAGCTTGGAATGGAAATGAATATCTGCAATAAGGGGGATGTGAATTCTTTTTTTGATTTCTCTAATTGCTTGAGCAGCCTCCCCATCGGGAATGGCTACTCGAACGATCTCGCAACCTGCAGCCTCAAGATGCCGGATCTGTTTTATCGTCTTTTGAATATCTCTCGTATCGGTCTTGGTCATGGATTGTACGGAGATAGGGGCATCTCCACCCACTTTCACAGAACCGATTGAAATCTGTCGTGTTTTTCGGCGATGGATCATGAACGGGAGGTTTTTCTCGAAGCTTTCCACTTTTCCAAAATATCTTAACGAGTCGGATTAAAGACCAGCATAGGGAACATCGGCACAAGCCATTCTCCAATCACCGCTCGTTTTAGATCCCCTGAGACCTTTGGAAATACGTTAACCTGCATGAGAGGGGGAACTATCTTTTAAATTAGATCACGTGCCTTGTTCCCAGGATGCTAAATAGGCCTGCTGTTCCGGAGTCAATTGATCAATCTCGATTCCCATCGAATGGAGTTTCATTTGGGCGATAGTCTGATCAACCTCCTCAGGGACAGGATAGACTTTCTTATCAAGTTCCCCATGATGTTTTATCAAATACTCTAAGGCAAGGGCCTGATTGGAAAAACTCATGTCCATGACACTGGAAGGATGGCCTTCAGCAGAAGTAAGATTAACTAACCTTCCCTCCCCTAATAGATAGATTCTTCGACCATTCTGGAGAAGGTATTCCTCAACAAACTCACGGATGATTTTGCGCCCCACTGAAATCTCCTCCAATCCCTTCAGGTCAAGTTCCACATTGAAATGCCCAGAATTAGCCACAATAGCTCCATCCTTCATTTTTAAAAAATGTGCCTTTCGAATGACGTGGATATTTCCAGAAACAGTACAAAAGATATCCCCTAATTCGGCTGCCTGATCCAGGGGCATCACTCGATACCCATCCATCACAGCCTCCAATGCTCTTAAAGGATTTACCTCGGTAACGATCACATTGGCCCCCATACCTCTGGCCCTCATGGCCAAACCCTTCCCACACCAACCATATCCCGAAACGACAAAGACCGCTCCCGCAAGGAGCCGATTGGTCGCCCTAAGAATTCCATCGATGGTGGACTGCCCGGTGCCATAACGATTATCAAAGAAGTGTTTGGTCTGGGCGTCATTAACCGCAATGACCGGGAATTGTAAGACCCCGCTCTTCTCCATCGAACGAAGTCGAATCACTCCGGTGGTCGTCTCCTCTGTCCCTCCCAAAACTCCCTGAAGGATTCTATCCCTCTCTGAGGAAGAGAGCCCTTCTGCCCAGGGTCGTAAAGAAGGGGAAAGGTCTCCCCATCTTTTCAAGGCAATAAAATGTAAGGAAGAGACCAGATCTGCTCCATCATCCATCGTTAGGTTAGGGAAAAAAGACAAGGCCTTTTGAATATGAGAATAATAGGTAAGGCTATCCTCCCCTTTAATGGCAAACACAGGGATCTCCAGCTCCTTAACGAGATAGGCAGCCACATCATCCTGTGTGCTGAGAGGATTGGAGGCACAAAGGGCTACTCCGGCACCCCCTGCCCGAAGGGTTTTCATCAAGACCGCCGTCTCGGTGGTAACATGGAGACATGCTGAAACTCGAAATCCATTTAAAGGTTTCTCTCTTTCGAATCGGCTTCGGATAAGTCTAAGGACAGGCATGGCCATCTCCGCCCATTCCACCCGAAGCCTTCCCTTTTCCGCCAGTGAAGTATCCTTCACGTCATAGTCCATGATTCTCCCCAAATTAGAGGTCGGCCGCCCTTCTCAACTCTTCTGCCCGATGAGTACTCTCCCACGTAAATTCTGGCTCATTTCGACCAAAGTGTCCGTAGCAGGCTGTTTTCTTATAGATAGGCCTTAAGAGATCAAGATACTTGATAATCGCCTTTGGTCGCAAATCAAAATGTTCCCGAATCAGCTTGGCAATTTTATCGGGTGGAATTTTTGAAGTCCCCGAGGTATCCACCATCAAGGAAACAGGCTCTGCCCTTCCGATGGTGTAGGCGATTTGAACCTCACACTTCTCCGCTAAGCCGGCTGCAACCACATTCTTAGCAATATGTCTGGCCATGTAAGAGGCACTTCGGTCCATCTTGGAAGGGTCTTTTCCGGAAAAACATCCTCCCCCATGGCTCCCAACCCCCCCGTAGGTATCCACAATAATCTTTCTTCCCGTTAAGCCACAGTCCGCTTTTGGTCCTCCCTGAACGAATCGACCGGTCGTATTGATATAGTACTTCGTATTCTTATCTCTCAATTCTTCAGGAAGGACCTTAAAGATCACCTCTTCTTTGATCGCCTCCTGAAGGGTGGTGTAAGAGACATCCTCCGAATGCTGGGCAGCGATGACCACAGAGTCCACCCGAACAGGTTTTCCATTGATGTACTGAAGGGTGATTTGAGATTTTCCGTCAGGCCTTAAGAAGTCGAGTATCCTTTTCTTCCGGACTTCTGCTAAACGCCGTGTCAGCCGATGAGCCAGGATAATGGGCATGGGCATCAATTCCGGGGTCTCGGTGCATGCATATCCAAACATGAGCCCCTGATCCCCTGCTCCTTGCTCATGATCCTCTTTCTCATCCACTCCCAATCGAATGTCTGGAGATTGTTCATCGATGGAGGTTAGAACGGCGCACGTCTCCCAATCGAATCCCATTGAAGAATCATTGTATCCTATCTCACGGATCGTTTCTCTCACGATGGCGGGCATGTGAACGTAACAGGAAGTGGTAATTTCGCCGGCGATAATGGCCATTCCCGTGGTGACCATCGTCTCACAAGCAACCCTGGCCATTGGGTCTTGAGCAATGATCGCATCCAGGATGGCATCAGAAATCTGGTCTGCGATCTTGTCCGGGTGTCCTTCGGTCACCGACTCGGAAGTAAAAAGAAAATTGGTCATTGACATGGCTCTTCTCCTCTTCTTTTTTTTCGCCCCTCCTTTCCTCTTTCTGATGATTAAAAGATAAATCCTTTCAGAGAGGAGGTGAGGATAAACGGTTCTATGTCCTTAACTCTTCAGGGAAGAAGGTTTTCAGTTCATCCGGAAATCGTTCTTTTACCCATCCCCGAAGATATCGCTTAATTTCCATTGCCGTTGGGAATTCAAATAATTTTTCAACTAAATCTTTTATCTCTTCATATCTCACCATCCGTAAAATCTTCTTTACCTTCGGGATGGAAACCGGATTCATACTGAATTCCTCTAACCCCATCCCTAATAATATTAAAACATGGAGGGGATCGGCTGCCATCTCCCCACAGATGGCAATCGGTATCCCCGCCTGACGAGCCGACTGAACCACCATGCGAATAATTCTTAAAATGGCAGGGTGAAGGGGTTCATAGAGGTAGGAGACATGTTCATTGATCCGATCCACAGCCAAGGCATATTGGATGAGATCGTTTGTCCCGATGCTGAAGAAATCGACCTCCCGGGCTAAAAGGTCTGAGGTGACCGAGGCAGAAGGAATCTCGATCATCGCACCAACCGGGATCTCCCGATCGAAAGGGATCTTTGCTTTGGCCAATCCCCTTTTGACCTCTTCAAGGATCATCTTCGCTTTTCGAATCTCCTCAATCCCAGAAATCATAGGGAAAAGGATCCGGATTTTTCCATAAGGACTTGCCCGAAGGATCCCTCTTAATTGGGTCTTAAAGATCTCGGTCTCCTTAATGCTGAATCGGATCGCCCTTAGTCCCATGGCAGGGTTAGCCTCATTTCCTTTAGAATAGTCAGGTAGAAATTTATCTCCCCCAATATCCAGGGTGCGAATGGTTGCCGTGGCGGGGTAGATGCTTTCAGCCAATTTCCGATAGATCTGATAATGGTCTTCTTCCGTGGGAAGGTCTTTTCGATTCAAATAGAGAACCTCTGTCCGAAAAAGACCAATCCCCTCTGCCCCATGACTTTTGGCTCCCTGGACTTCTTCTAACATTTCGATATTGGCCTGCAGGCATACTCGAACTCCATCCCTTGTCTCTGCAGGTAACGGGGCATATTTTAAAGATTCCCGCTCCAGGAACCGGATCCTTTTTTTCCTCTCTACAAAGGAACGATAGACTTCCTCGGTAGGATTAATGACCACATCTCCACTTTCTCCATCGATAATGAGGAGGTCTCCCCCATGGATGAGGGAGGTCGCCACTTCAAGACCCACCACAGCCGGAATTCCCAAGGAACGTGAGAGGATGGCCGTATGAGAAACCCTTCCTCCAATGTCCGTCACAAACCCAGCGACATGGTTGAGGTTCATTTGAAGGGTATCGGCTGGCGAGAGATCATGAGCCACAATGATGACCTTCCCTCTGATCTTTGTAATGTCATCGTGTTTCTTTCCCATTAAATTTCTAAAAATCCTTGCAGCCACATAGTGGAGATCGCTCCGTCTCTCCCGGAGATACTCGTCTTCAATCGTCTTAAAAGCAGAATCGAGTCTTTCAAGGGTAAGATCCAAAGCCCATTCTGAATTTACCTTTCGCTTTCGAATATGATCAATGGTATTCTGGATGAGCATCTGATCCTCTAAGATCATCAGGTGGACATCAAGGATAAAGGCGTGCTCCCTCACCTCCGGAGAAAGAATCCTCTCTTTAATTTCTCGAAGTTGTCTTTTGGATTCTTCTATAGCCCTTAGGAACCGCTGAACCTCTTCTTCAACCTGCCAGGGATTGATCCGCTTCTGAGGAAGACGAACCTTATATCGCTCCAACATATACGCTCTTCCAGAAACGATTCCAGAGGAGGCTCCAATTCCTCGAATGAACTTATTGACCTGTTCCTGGGCGAATGTCTTCATTCTTCTCCAAATTTGCTTTCGATCAATTTCCCTAAGGATTGAATCGCTTCAGCGGCGTCCTTCCCTTCCGCCTTGAGAGTAATCTTGGTTCCCTTGGCTGCAGCGAGCATGAGGATTCCCATAATCGACTTCCCGTTCACTTCGATCCCATCTTTCTCAATAATGATTTCAGAAGAAAATCGATTCGCTGTCTTGACCAAGAGGGCAGCTGCCCTTGCATGAAGACCTAATCGATTCTTAATCGTGAATGTCTGAACTTCCATCCCCTCTTCAGAAAAGATCTTTCTGGACGATCCCCAGAAGACTCAGACTTCATTCTTTTTTCTTATCCACCCTTTTTTTAAGGACCTCACTCGCTAAATTGATATTCTTCTGACCATAGTCGGTGATAAAAGCAGCTAACGATCCAAGGTCCATATCATCCTGATAGGTAGCTAATTTCAGTAACATGGGAAGATTGACCCCTGTGATGACCTCAATCTTTTTCTCTTCCAAAAAGGAGAGACTGATATTGGAAGGGGTGCCTCCATACATATCCGTTAGGATCAACACTCCCTCCCCACTCTCTACCTTTCGAATAGCGGCAATAATCTTTTCTCTGATCTCCTCGGTCCCTTCCTTGGGATCAATAGAGACCGACTGAAAATTTTTTAACTCCTCCCCAACCACCAGTTGGGCCGCTGCGATGAGCTCTTCTCCTAATCGACAGTGCGTCACCACTACTACTCCTACCATATTCTTTCACTCCTTCTCCGCATCGCGGTGTCGCACCAAGAGAGAGATACCTCTTCCGGCCCACTCCTTTCGAAGGATCTCTGCGAGCTGTTGGATGATCACCATGGATCGGTGCCTCCCACCCGTGCAACCAATGGCAATCGTTAAATGAGTCTTTCCTTCCTTTAAATAGAGGGGAAGAAGAAATCGAACCAACTCATAGATCCGGCGGATGAATTCTTGACTTTCCTCCCATTGAAGCACATATTGGACGACTCTCGGATCACTCCCTTTTAATCGTTTGAGTTCTTCCACGAAATAGGGGTTGGGTAAACATCGGGCATCAAGGATCAGGTCAGCCTCAAAAGGAATTCCATAGCTATACCCAAAAGAGAGAAGCGTCAGGATCATCTGGTTTGAAACCCATTCCCTCTGGGCGTAAGATTGAATCCTCTCTTTTAGTTGATGGACATTGAAAGAGGATGTATCGATGACCTCATTCGCCATATCCCGAATTCCTTGAAGCTTCTCCCGTTCCAACCGAATCCCCTCCAGGATTGGTCCCCCGAAGGCTAAAGGGTGTTGTCGACGGGTCTCACTGAAACGTCTGGTCAGAATGGGATCGGAGGCCTCTAAAAAGAGAATCTCGATTGGATATCCTTCCTCCCTCAATCGTTGGATAATCTTTCTCGAATCCTCAAAGAAATTTTCCAACTCTCCTACCTGAGGGCTCTCTTTTGAAAAACTGGAGGAAGAGGGAAACAGGGGAAAGGATGAAGCGCTTCGGATATCCTCTACGACTGCCACTCTTGAAATTCTTCCACCGGATTCCTCACAAAGTTCAAGAAATTTAGGTAAAAGGAGGATGGGAAGATTATCGACACAATAGAAACCGATATCCTCTAATGCTTTGATAGCCGTCGTCTTTCCAGACCCAGAGAGACCACTGATCAGAATGATCCGACGAAGTTTCACTCCACCTCACCTTCGAGCTCCCTTTTCTTTCCCCTTCGCTCCTCCATCGCTTGAAAGAGTTTTTTTTCAAATTCTAAGGCAGAATGGTATCCCATTTTTTTAAGGAGATGATTCCTTGCCGCCACTTCAATGATGGTGGTTAAATTTCGTGCGGGGGTTACCGGGATCCGTAACATGGGAAGGCTCACTCCTAAGATGGTATATTTTTCCTCTTCAAATCCCAAACGATCATGTTCCTGATCATTCTCCCAATCGATTAATTCTAATACCAAATCGATCCTCTTTCTCTCTCGGATCGCTTCCACGCCAAAAAGACTTCGAATATTAATAATTCCTAATCCTCGAATCTCCATGTGATGCTGGATGACCTCAAAGCCACTCCCGATGAGTGTGGTTGGAGACTTCTTTTGAATAAAGACCATATCATCAGCCACCAGACGGTGACCTCGAAGGATGAGATCTAAGGCACATTCACTCTTCCCGATCCCACTCCGGCCTAAGAGGAGAAGTCCTACTCCAAAAACATCCATCAGGACCCCGTGGAGGCTTGTGGTAGGGGAGAGTTTCTCTTCCAGAAATTTGGTGACCCGGTCAATAAATTCCGTGGAGTTCAGGTTGGTTCGAAAAAGGGGAATCTCTTTCTCTTCTGCTTCATGGAGGAGGTCTTCAGGAATCTCGATATTTCGAGTCACCACCACACAAGAGAGGTTAAGGTTAAAGATTTGATGGATGACCTTTTGCCGCAATTCCTGGGAAAGGGAAGAAAGATAGGTCATTTCTGTCTTTCCCAGCACCTGAAGCCGGGCAGGATTGATATACTGGGTAAAACCAGTTAAGGCCAATCCCATTTTTTGAACCTGGGAATGAGTAATCTTCTTCCTCAGCCCTTTCCGTCCTGCCATCAGGGTGAGTCCCAGGTTAAAATCTTTATCCTCTTC
The DNA here is from genome assembly GCA_938045955.1 of uncultured bacterium. Lineage (GTDB taxonomy): Bacteria > Desulfobacterota > BSN033 > BSN033 > UBA1163 > CALIBK01. The sequence continues at coordinate 21,029 of CALIBK010000042.1, forward strand.
TAACTCTTGAACGAAAATTTCACCCATCAATACTTTTGATCTTCCTCCGAGATGATCTCATAGAGCTCTCTCTGAGTTTTGGCCTCCATCAATCGTTTCTTGAAGGAGGCATCTTTTAATAAATTGGCGATCCTGGCCAGGAGATGAAGATTATCTGAAGCAGAATTCTCCGGGGCCATCACTAAAAAAAAGAGTTGGCAGGGCCGGTGATCGATAGCATCAAAATCCACTCCCTGAACAGAACGTCCAAAGGAGATAATAAATTGTCTTAACTTTCTGAGCCGTCCGTGAGGGATGGCTACTCCTTCCCCGATCCCTGTGGAACCCAATTTCTCTCTCTCCTGAAGAATGGTAAGGAGTTCTTCCGATGAGGAGACTCCACAGGGCTGAACCAGAACCTCGGAGAGCTCTCTCAAAATAGAAGTCTTATCCTTTCCCTTTAACTCTGGAATAATCCACGACTCTTTCAGATAGTCTAAGATCTTCATCTCATGTCCTTCGACTTTCTTCTCCTTTGGGAAAGATTCATTTTTTTCCCTTTCCCCCTTTTCTCCCGGATCTGACGATCCATCCTTTCGACCATCTGATCAATGGCAGTATAGAGGTCCCTGTCCTTTCCTTCACTTATATAGGTCATCCCATCTCCAACCATGGTCATCTCTGCAGAATGAAGAAACTTCTCCACAGAAAGGACTACATGGCCCTCTTTTGGATTCATCATGTATTTTTCCAATTTCTTTACCTTCTCCTGAATATACTCCTTGACGGCAGGGTCCGTCTCTACATGTCGAAATGTTACTGAAAGTTTCATCGATCCGCTCCTTTTCTATCCTCAAGGTCTTTAGATAATTTTCCTCCGTTCATTGGAGGGAAGAATCTTTAGCATCTCCCGATACTTCGAAACCGTTCTTCGAGCGATATGAATATTCATCCCCTTTAAGATTTGAACCAGTTTCTCATCACTGTATGGCTTTCGAGGATCTTCCTTAGCAATGATCTCCCGAAGAAGGTTTTTGATGGTCTCCGAAGCAATGGCCTCTCCCTGGGCTGATGGAATTCCTGTGTTGAAGAAAAATTTCAATTCATAAATCCCCTGAGGGGTATGCATATATTTATTATGGGTAACCCGGCTGATCGTAGACTCATGCATCTGGATATCCTCTGCCACATCCCTGAGGACGAGGGGTTTGAGAAACTGAATCCCGTGATCCAGAAAGTCCTTTTGAAATTTCACAATACTTTTCGCCACCTTATAAATAGTTCGCTGACGCTGATCAATGCTTCGAATCAACCATAGAGCGGATCGCATTTTTTCCTGAATATATTTTCGTTCCTCCTGAAGGCTACGACGGCTTTCAGAAAGGAGACGGCGATAATAAGGATTAATCCTCAATTTGGGGATCCCCTCATCATTCAAAGAGATCACATACTCTCCTTCAACTTTATAGACATAGACATCCGGGATGATCTCTTGAATGATCTCCCCTCCGAACGCCTTTCCTGGTTTTGGATCTAATTTAAAGATGAGGGAGGCTGCTCGTGTCACTCGCTCCAGGGAGAGTCCGAGCTTTTTTGCAATCGCAGGGTAATTTCGATTCTTCAACAGGGAAAGGTGGTCCGAAATGATCTTCTCGGCTATAGGATCTCTTATCGAAAGCTGTTCCAATTGAATCAACAGGCATTCCCGGAGATCTCTTGCTCCTACCCCCACTGGATCGAATTGTTGAATCTTTCGAAGGGCGCTTTCCACGGAAGAGACCGGGACTCCTGTTTCCGCACTGACTTCCTCCAGAGGAATCTTTAAATAGCCATCCTCATCGAGGTTCCCAATGATCCAGAGACCCGCCCTCTCTTCCTCTTCGGTGAGTTGAGAGAGCTGGAGCTGCCAGTAGAGATGGTCGAAAAGGGTGGTCCGCTTCGTGAGAAGATTCTCTATCGGAGGTCGATCTTCACCGTCCTGGTCCCTTGGTTTAACGGAAGGAGTCAAGTTATAGTTTTCTAAATAGCTCTCCCAATCAAACTCATCTGAACCTTCCCCTTCCCCCTTGACTTCGATAGTATGTTCAGAATTCAGGGAAGACCCTTCTTCCTCTCTCAAAGGTTCCTCATGCCCATCCCCTTCCTCAAACTCCACCTCTTCGAGCAACGGATTCTCTCTCATTTCCTGATTGATCAGTTCAACCAGTTCCAAACGAGTCAATTGGAGAAGACGGATTGCCTGCTGAAGTTGGGGGGTAATCACCAACTGTTGGGTCAGTTTAGGAGCTTGCTTCAGTTCCAAAGCCATTCGACTCTAACACACCCTTTTTATCATTTATTCTTTTGAAGGAAGATCGATGGAATCCAATTTAAATCTCTCTCCCAGATAGATCTTTTTTGCTTTTGGACTCTGAGCGATCTCTTCAGGACGTCCGGACTCCAGGAGACGACCTTCATTAATAATATAGGCCCGATCGCAAACCCCTAAGGTTTCTCGGACGTTATGGTCTGTAATTATAATTCCAATCCCCATGGATTTCAATTGACGGATGATTCCCTGAATGTCTGCTACCGCAATAGGATCAATTCCTGCAAAAGGTTCGTCTAATAAGATAAACATGGGGGAAAGAACAAGGGCCCGAGTAATCTCCACTCTTCTTCTCTCTCCTCCAGAGAGGCTAAAGGCTTTCTGTCTTCGAAGGCCAGAGAGCCCTAATTCATTTAAGAGTTTTTCTAATCGTCCCTTTCGGTCTTCCTTTGAAAGGGATAGGGTTTCCAAAATGGCCATGAGGTTTTCCTCTACCGTTAATTTTCTGAACACCGAGGGCTCCTGAGGGAGATACCCGATCCCTTTTCTGGCTCTCACGTACATAGGAAGCTCTGTTAATTCTTCTCCATTGAGAAAAATCTTACCTTCATTGGGTCGATAGAGTCCTACAATCATATAAAAAATTGTTGTCTTCCCGGCACCATTTGGTCCAAGGAGCCCTACGACCTCTCCTCCCCAGGCCTCCAGAGTGACTCCATCGACCACCTTTCTCCGATGAAAGGTCTTTGTTAGATCTTCACACTTAAGATAGGAAATCCTTCGTTCTATTTTTTTTTCTCCTCCTTGGGTGGGGGGATAATCGTGGTCATCACTCTCCCATCTTTCCCTCCCTCTACAAAACTTCTTTCTTCCTCGATGAGATAGACCACTTTCCCCCCCCGGATCACATTCTCCCCTTCCCGAATCACCACGTCTCCCTCTAAAACTACCTTATTCTCATTCTGATAAAAGGTTGCCTTTTGGCTGGTTGCCCTTCGATCCCCCTGGGTGACCTTCACACTCCCCATGGCTACGATCTCCCGGATTCTCCTTGTTTCAGGATCATAATAAAAGGTCAATTGGTTGGCATAAAGGGTCGCTTCTTCCTGTTTGGCCACCACATTTCCTTTAAATATTACGAGATTCCTTTTTTGATCCCCTTCAACGGTATCAGAGGTAATATCAATGGGTGCGCGGGAAGTTGTAAATCCAAATCCTTGAACGGCTCGCTTTGGGGTCTTTTTATCAGAATCTATCTTCTCTTGAGCCCCAACAAAGGGATATAAGAAGAGATATGAAAAGAGAAAGATTCCTACCCCGATCCTCCTTTTCATCCTTTTTCCCCTTTCCACCGGGTTTTGACTTGATGAAGCACTTTAAAGATTTTATCTTCGAGAGAGATGGAGATCCCCTGACCTTCCAATCGAATCTCCCTTCCTTCTAACTCAACAGGATCCGAGGAGGTCACTTTTTTCTTTAAATGGTCATAAAAGAGAGAATTGGTCTTCAATTGATAATGATCACTGGTGGTGAGAACGACCTTTCCCATAAGCTCCACATTTTTTGAATCTTGATAAACTTTTCCTCGATCTCCAGAAAGGGTAATCATCCTTCCATCGGCTGAATAGTAGATAAGTTTCACCTCTTCTAAGAGTAATATATTTTCTTTCTGATATTGATGAATCGTGTTCGCTTCCAGTTCCCAATGGATCTTTCCCTTCTTCTCTTCCACAAATCGAATCTTCTCCAATTTCTGTTCGATGTTTTCTCCTAATTTGGGAGTCTCTGCAGGATCCCCTTTCTTCATCTGATCCCGCAGATTCACCCAGAGAAGACCCCCTACCCCGACTATACTCAGTCCGATGAAGACCAGCAGGATCCATTTTACTCTACGAATCCTCCCTCCCCCTCCTCTCATCAGACCACCCCAGCCTTTAAAAGATCATGCAGGTGAATCACCCCTACAGGAACCTTTTCCCCTGGTTGATTGAAAACAAAGAGCGAGGTGATGGAGAATTCCTCCATCCTCTGGATGGCTTTCGCAGCCAGTGCGTCTTTTTCAATCCATTTTGGATTTCGGGTCATGACCTCCGAAGCCGTACGGTTGAGGAGATCGTTGAATTTCTCCAGCGCTCTCCGAAGATCCCCATCCGTAATGACCCCGACCAGATGTCCCTCCTCATTTAAAACTGCTGTGACGCCCAATCGTTTTGAGGTGATCTCAAAAATGACGTCCTTCATTAAGGTTTTTTCAGAAACCTTCGGAAAGGCATCTCCCACATGCATTAAGTCTTTCACTGTAAGAAGAAGTCTCTTCCCCAATGTTCCCCCGGGATGGAGAAGAGCAAAATCTTCCTCTTTAAATCCCTTCTTGACCATCAACGTCACAGCCAAGGCATCTCCGAGGGCGAGGGTGGCTGTCGTGCTGGCTGTCGGGGCTAACCCCAAGGGACAGGCTTCTGTTTTGACATGAATATTTAGGCACACATCTGCGGCCCTGGCTAAAGTAGATTTGAGATTTCCTGTTAAGGCAATTAATCTGTTCCCGTAACGTTTAATGAGAGGGAGGACCTCCAGAAGTTCTCGGGTCTCACCACTATTCGAGATGGCCATGACAAGATCTTCGCGAGCTAACATCCCGAAATCGCCATTGAGACCCTCCGCAGGATGAATAAAGAAAGAAGGGGTTCCCGTGCTTGCAAAGGTGGAAGCGATCTTTCGACCGACCAATCCAGATTTGCCCATCCCCATTAAAACGACTCTCCCTTTGCATCCATAAAGAAGGTCTATTGCTTTGGAAAAATTCTCATCGATTCGCTCAATGAGATCCAAGATGGACTGGGCTTCAATTCTTAACACCCTTTTGGCTTCTTCAATGACATTGAATTTGTTCATTTCGTCTATAACCTCAATGGAGCCCATTTTTAATCCTCTCTTTCTTTTTGTGTCTCTTTTTTTAATGGCTTTTTCTTTCCAAAGAGAAGAGAGGCTTTGATGAATTCTCGGAAAAGAGGATGAGGGGCCATCGGTTTCGATTTAAATTCCGGATGGAATTGACATCCCAGGAACCAGGGATGCCCTTTCAATTCGATAATTTCGACCAGCTGTTGGTCTGGAGAGATGCCACTAAATCGAACTCCTACTTTTTCTAAGGTTTCTTGATAGGCATTATTAAATTCGTAACGGTGTCTGTGCCTTTCAGAGATGAGCTTCCTTCCATAGGCTTTAAGGGCCAGGCTTCCATCCATCAATCGACATGGATAAGCTCCCAATCTCATCGTCCCTCCCTTTGGAGTTCCTTCATCCCTTTTCTGAATGACTCTATTTCGATCCACCCATTCTTCTAAAAGACAAATGACAGGGTGAGGGGTGTTTCGGTCAAACTCTGTACTATTGGCTCCTTTAAGGCCTGCCAAATGTTGCGCGATTTCGATCACGGCACATTGCATTCCCAAGCAGATTCCAAAAAAAGGGATCTTTTTCTCTCGAGCGTATTGAATCGCATGGATCTTCCCCTTGATTCCCCTCGTTCCGAATCCACCCGGCACCAGGATCCCCTGAACCCCCTGGAGATAAATCTCTGGACCATTCTTTTCGATCTCTTCGGAATCCACATAGGTAAGATGGACCCGAGCGTCATTGGCAATCCCCCCATGGACTAAGGCTTCGGTTAGGCTTTTATAAGATTCGACTAAGCTCACATACTTCCCAACAACGGCAATAGTGGTTTCATAGCGAGGATGTTTTATTCTTTTTACCACTCGTTCCCACGGTTTTAAATTGGGTTGTCCCGTCCAGATGTTTAATTTCTCTACGATCTTTTCATCCAAGCCCTCTTGGTGGAATACGATCGGAACCTCATAAATGGTTTCCACATTCTTCGCCGTGATGACGGCATCCTTATCGACATCACAGTAAAGGGCAATCTTTGCCTTAAGGTTTGGGGGAAGAATTCGATCTGTTCGACAGAGAAGGATATCGGGTTGAATCCCGATCTCTCGAAGTTCTTTAACACTGTGCTGGGTGGGTTTGGTTTTCAACTCTCCTGCTGTCTCGATATAAGGGACTAAGGTCAGATGAATATAGAGAGTATTTTCCCTTCCAACTTCTCCCCGAATCTGGCGGATTGCCTCCAAAAAAGGGAGGCTCTCGATATCCCCAACCGTTCCTCCCACTTCCACAATGACCACATCCACATCTTCAGCCAAGGCAAAGATCTTTGATTTGATTTCATCGGTAATATGGGGAATAACTTGCACCGTACTTCCTAAATATTCCCCCCTTCTTTCCTTCGAGATGACCGAATCATAAATCTGTCCGGTGGTATAATTGTTTTTTTTAGAGGTCTTCACATGGGTATAACGTTCATAGTGCCCCAGATCAAGGTCTGCCTCTGCTCCATCATCCGTCACATAGACTTCTCCGTGTTGGAATGGATTCATGGTTCCTGGGTCTACATTAATGTAAGGATCAAATTTTAGAAAGGAGACCTTCAATCCCCTTAATTCCAGAAGGGCACCGATCGAAGAACAAGCCAATCCTTTTCCCAACGAGGAGAGAACTCCTCCGGTCACAAAAATATATTTCGTTCTTTTATTTGGTGATTGATTCATGGGACTTCCTCTCGTGTGACTCTCAGGTGAGCAAAAATCTTTCGATCAACTCATGTCCTCTCCTGATGAAAAGACCACTTTGTTTCGCATAGACCTCGTCAAAAGATCCCTCAAGGTTCTCCTCTTTCTTTCCTTCACTCCGATAGATCACAAAAGGAACAGGATCGGCGGTATGGCTGCGTACAGAAAGAGGAGTAGGATGATCGGGTAATACCATAATCCGGTAGCTTTCAAATTGTTCCAGCCCTTTGAGCACTCTCCCCACCACTTTCTCATCAACCTCTTCGATCGCCTTAATCTTCAAATGGAGTTCCCCCATATGTCCGGCTTCATCAGGGGCCTCTATATGAATATAGACAAAATCCTTTTCTCTTAATCCCTCTAATCCATAGGTCGCCTTCCCTTCATAATTGGTATCGATGAAACCTGTAACATTGGGAACCTCTAATATCTCCAGGCCAGCCAGACGCCCGATTCCTTTGATCAGATGGACTGCCGAAATCACATAACCATCGACTCCAAATCGTTCTCGAAAGGGGACCATCTGAGGGGGTTTCCCCTGTCCCCAGAGCCAGATAGAATTGGCGGGCCGAAGGCCTCTCGATTGACGATGAAGATTTACAGGATGGTCTTTAAGGAATCTCTGGGACTCCTCCATCAATTCGAGAATCTTCTTCGTAGAATGATTCCTTTTAGGAAGATAGGAAAAGATATCTTGTCCGAGGATGTCATGGGGTGGAGTAAAGGAGACTCGGTCAAGTCCTGAAAATGTAGAGGCCCCTTCTCTTAGAACCATCAGGTGTCGATAACTTACTCCCGGAAAAAACTGAATCTTCTCTGAACCAAAGGCTCGATTTAGATCCTCAACGATTCTTTTTGCCTCTTCATTGGAGATGTGTCCGGCAGAGAAATCCTCCATGATCACCTTTGAATTCTGGTATTGAAGGGTCACAAGGTTACATCGAAAGGCAAGATCTTCAGGGTGAAGGGTAATCCCAAGGCTTGCTGCTTCAAGAGGACCTCTGCCTGTATAATACTTCAAAGGGTCATACCCAAAGATGGAAAGATTTGCAATTTCACTTCCAGGAATAAACCCTTCTGGAATCGTTTGAACAAGACCTATCTCTCCATGCCTAACCAACCAATCCATGTGAGGGGTATTGGCCATCATCAATGGGGTCTTTCCCTCGTGGTCTATTAACGGATAATCCGCCATTCCATCGCCAACAATAATGATAAATTTTGTTCTCTTCTCCATTTCTATAAAACCTAAATATACCAAAAAGGTAGAAATGTCAAATTAAATCGTATTTTGAAAGCAAAAGTTATGCCAACTTTTAAGGATAGAGTGTAGATAAATCGGCAGGGGATTTATGATCTATAAAGTTAAATTCTTTTTGATTTTTGAAATCACCTTTTCATGGAGATATTGCACCACTTTTTCTACTTCTCTTCGATTCTCTCTCTCATCAGAAAAAAAATGGATTCGATCTCCTCTCAATCTTCTTTCTTTGAATCCATAATTCTCAGCCCATTTCAAAAAACTTTCAGGAATCTCTTCTTTCAATTCAATTCCATTCATGATGGCCCACGCCAAGGTCCAGGCCCTAGCCACATTCGAAATCTGATAACCTCCACCTCCTAAAGCAACCCACCGCGGAGCCAAATCCTTTATTCTTTTAACGACCTTTTCAAATCCGTAAATGGAAAGTCTAAGATTGGTAAGGGGATCATCATAGAATGTATCCACTCCCATCTGGGTAACCACCACATCTGGATTGAATAGATGGATTAATTCGGGAACGACTTCCTCAAAGGCCCATAGATAGGTCTCATCTTCAGTGTATGGAGGGAAAGGAAGATTGACCGAGAAGCCTTCTCCTTTTCCTTCTCCAATTTCATATTCAAAACCAGTCCCGGGAAATAGGGTATAACCAGATTCGTGGAGGGAGATCGTCAATACCTGGTCTGTGGCATAAAAGGCTTTCTGAACTCCGTCTCCATGATGAGCGTCAATATCAATATAGACCACCCGCAACCCACGATCTATTAGTCTCAAGATCCCTATCACAGGATCATTGATATAACAGAACCCTGAGGCCCTCTTTCTCATGGCGTGATGAAGTCCTCCAGCGATATTGAAGGCGATCTTTCCCTTTTCGCTTGCAACATATTCTACGGCTTGAAGGGTTGCCCCTGTGACCAAGAGAGACCAGTCAAAAAGGCCTGGGAAAATAGGATTATCTCCAGGCCCAAGTCCATAGGTATAGAACTCCCCTTTGATCATCCCTTGATTTGCCTTTTTTAAAACGGCCAAATAATCCTCGCTATGGAAACGAGAGAGATCTTCTTCTTTCGCCTTCTCGGTTTCGATCACCTCCACTCCTGGAAGATTCAAAAGTCCATAGGCTTTCATCAATTCGTAGGTCAATTTAAGCCTTATAATTCGAAGGGGATGGGTAGGGCCATAATCATAATGAAGATAATCCTCGGTATAAATGAAGGCATTCTTTCCCATAAGGAGGGGATTCCTTTACCATTTAGCTGAGGTGATCTTTTCAAAATCCTGCCAGAAGTTCGCTTCTGCCTTCTGCCAGTACTCTCCCCATCGATTTTTAAAGAAACCTTCCAACCTTTTCATCAATCGCTTCCAACCCGGTAGGTAGTCGTAGGTTAATACATCTTCAAGGAAAGGCACAATCTCTCCCAGTTTCTCTTTGGGAAGGTAGGCATGGGCCTTTTTTTCAAAAGATCGTTTAAGGGCCTCAGGACTCAGGGCATGGGCCGTTAGCATGGCCACTCGAAGGTTCTTCTTGACCGCAAGGTCCAACAGATCGAAGCCCCGAACCCCCATGATATCCAGAATCACCACATCATAGCTCTGCGATTCCAGCTTTTTAATTGCCTCTTCATAGGTGGTCGCTTTTTCAAAAATGGATTGAGGAGCAGCCTGAAGAATCTCCTCTTCCAGGGCGGATAACACATCTGGCTCATCATCCACTGCGAGAATCCTTTTGCCATTGAGGATGGATTCTGGCATCGAAAGTCCTCCTCGTCTTTCTTCAGTGAGGGTGTTTACGGAGCGTGTGAAGGGAAAGTCTTTTCATTTTAAACGAAGACATTTCAATACCGCATCTTTTTTGGAAGGGAGAGTGATCGGCTTTTCACAGATCCGAATGGCCGTATCCGGATCTTTTAATCCATGGCCTGTAAGGGTGAGCACCACCGTCTCTCCCTTTTTGAAAAATCCCTTTCGGTAAAGCTTGATCACCCCCGCCAGGGAAGCGGCTGAGGCAGGTTCACAGAAGATCCCCTCAAGACTTGCGATCATTCGGTAGGCCTCCAGGATCTCCTCATCGCTCACCATATCGATGAGCCCTCCTGATTCATCTCTTGCAGCCACAGCCTGTTTCCAGCTTGCTGGGTTTCCAATCCGAATCGCCGTGGCTATCGTTTCCGGTTTTTCAATCACTCTTCCTCGCACGATGGGGGCTGCCCCTTCAGCCTGGAATCCTAACATTTTTGGAAGCCGATCTGCCCTTCCCTTCTCCCAATATTCTTTATATCCTTTCCAGTATGCCGTGATATTTCCCGCATTCCCCACAGGAAGACAGTGGTACACAGGAACAAATCCTAAACGATCGACGATTTCAAAGGCAGCTGTCTTCTGACCTTCAATCCGATAGGGGTTAAGGGAATTGACCAATGTAATCGGTTCGGTCTCAGAGATCTCCCTCACGATTCGAAGGGCCTCATCAAAATTCCCTTCGATTTGAATTACCTGGGCCCCATGGGCGATGGCTTGGGAGAGTTTTCCAAGAGCAATCTTTCCTTCTGGAATGAGAACATAAGCTTTCATTCCAGCCCGTGCTGCATAGGCAGCAGCAGAAGCAGAGGTATTTCCTGTAGAGGCACAGATGACCGCCTTGGAGCCCATCTCCTTGGCCATCGAGACCGCCACGGTCATTCCCCTATCTTTAAAAGAACCCGTGGGATTAAGGCCCTCATATTTGTAAAACAGCTCGATCCCTTGAAGGACTTCCTTCTGGATCCGGGTGGAGGGAATCAGAGGGGTATTCCCCTCAAGTAATGTGACCACATTCCTTTCGTCTTTTAAGGGTAAAAAATCCCAATATTCGCGAATCACTCCCCGCCACATTGTTTTTTTTCGCTCTATTTACTCTAATTCGTTCTCCACCCGGATATACATCGTCTTTCCGAGGATCACTCCCAATCGATCAATCTCCTTAAGGGCTCTATGAACACTGCTCTCCTTAGCCTCATGAGTCATCATCACCACCGGAACTGCTCCGTTAATTTGCCTTCCCTTTTGGATCACTGCAGAAATACTGATACCATTCTTTCCCAAGATTCCAGAGATCTTGGAAAGAACGCCCGGGCGATCGAGGGCTGAAAATCTCATATAAAAGGGCATGATAAGATCATCCATTCTCTTCAAAGGGACCCTTTCAATCGAAGATTCTTGGTAAGCAAGAAGAGGAACCCGCCGTCCAGAGGCCTTGACTAAAATATTTCTTCCCAATTCAACCAGATCACTGATCACCGCACTCCCGGTGGGCATCTGTCCGGCTCCCTGACCATAAAAAAGGGTTGGACCGACGGCATCCCCCTTGATATAGATAGCGTTAAACACCCCTCCTACCGTGGAAAGAAGATGGGTCTCTGGGATCATCGTAGGATGGACACGAGCTTCTAATTTCCCTTCCTCCATTTTGGCGATAGCGAGTAATTTAATTCGATAACCAAATTCCCGGCTGAATTGGATATCCAGAGGGGTGATCTCTGAGATTCCCTCAATGAAAATATTCTCAAACCGAAAGGGGGTCCCGAAGGCGAGACGAATCAGAATGGCAAGCTTATGAGCCGCATCTATTCCCTCAATATCCAAAGTTGGATCTGCTTCTGCATATCCCATCTCCTGGGCTTCTTTGAGGACCTGCTTGAAACTGCTCCCCTCTTCGGTCATTTTGGTAAGAATGTAATTGGAAGTTCCGTTAAGAATGCCGAAAATCGATTGAATTCGATTGGCCACCAAGCCTTCCTTGATGGAACGGATCAAAGGAATTCCTCCACCCACCGAGGCCTCAAAATTGACATCCACTCCAAATCGGTGGGCCGCTTTAAAGATTTCATCTCCATGAAGAGCCAGGAGAGCCTTATTGGCTGTAACAATATGTTTGCGATGATGGATCGCCCTGAGGATGTAAGTTTTGGCCGGTTCGATTCCCCCTATCAACTCCATCACGATGTCAATCTCTGGATCCCTGATGATTTCGTCGGCTTCCTTCGTTAATACCCCTCTCTTCAATCTTACCCCTCGGTCACTTTTTAGATCAATATCCGCAACTTTTTTCAGGAGGATCTTGGCCCCCATCCGTTTTTCAATGACCCGCGAATTCCGTTGAAGGATTTTGACCACTCCTGCTCCTACCGTACCGAATCCGATCAGTCCTACTTTGATCTCTCTCATGCCGACCTCTTTCCTCTTTTATCTAAAGGCCTTTCGAATTCCCTGAATCGCCTGTTTGATTCTGGCCTCATTCTCAACCAATGCAAATCTTACATAACCCTCTCCATACTCGCCAAAGCCCACACCCGGAGATACAGCCACCTTTGCTTCCCTTAGTAGAAATTTGGCGAAATCGATCGAACCCATCTTTTGGAAGGGTTTCGGAATCTCAGCCCACACAAACATTGTCCCTTTGGGTTTCTCCACCTCCCAACCGATCCGCTTCAGCCCTTGAATCAACGTATCCCTTCTTCGTCTGTATACCTCAACGGTCTCTCGAACACATTCTTGATCCTCATTCAGTGCAATAATGGAAGCAATCTGGATGGGCTGAAAAATCCCATAATCCATATAACTTTTTAATCTCGCCAGGGCCGCAAGCATTTGAGGATTGCCCGAAGCGAATCCGACCCGCCATCCAGCCATATTGTAACTCTTAGAGAGAGAAAAGAATTCTACTCCCACCTCCTTTGCTCCTTTCACCTGGAGGAGACTGGGGGCCCGATAATCATCAAACACAATATCCGCATAAGCCAAATCGTGAACAATCATCAGATGATGTTCTTTGGCAAAACCAACGACCTCTTCAAAAAAATGAAGATCTACGACCCGGGTGGTTGGATTATGGGGAAAACTGAGAATGACCATCTTTGGATGGGGCCACGATTCTTTGGTAGCCGTTAATAATCGTTGGAAGAAATCCTCCTCTTTAAGAAGAGGAACTGAACGGACATCCCCACCCGCAATGACCACAGAATAGGCATGAATGGGATAAGTGGGATTGGGAACAAGGACGACATCCCCGGGAGACAAAGTGGCTAACGTTAAATGACCAATCCCTTCTTTGACTCCGATCGTCACGACCACTTCTGTCTCCGGATCGAGGTCCACGTCAAAACGCTTTCGATACCATTCACTTATCGCCAGTCGAAGTTTATAGATTCCTTTTGAAGAGGAGTATCGATGGTTTCTTGGGTTCTTGGCTGCTTCGATAAGTTTTTGGACAATATGTTTGGGAGTGGGGAGATCTGGATTTCCCATCCCAAGATCGATAATATCTTCCCCTCTCCTCCGTGCTTCTATCTTCAGTTGATCTACGATTCCAAAAAGATAAGGAGGAAGTCTCTCCATGCGATAAAAATGGAATCCTTGAATTCCCATCTCTCCCTCTCCACCTCAAGAATGGTTAACATACTTCTATACCCATTTCAATCCATCTTAGCCAATGGTTGCTAAATCCAACCTTCCCCTCCATCGTTCCATCAAAACCGCTCGAAGTAAGCGATGAGAAGGGTTTTGAAGTTCAGGGTCCTTTTCTACTAATCGGAAGGCCTCTTTTCTTGCTTCGATCAGGATGGAAGCATCGCGAAGGAGTCGACCCACCCGAAAATCTGGAAGTCCGGATTGACGAACTCCAAAGAATTCTCCAGGACCTCTCAGCTCCAAATCTTGTTCCGCAATTTTGAATCCATCCGTGGTGTTCTCCATCGCCTGAAGTCGAATTTTCGCCTCCCCGGAGATCCGATAAGGCGCCATGAGAATACACTTGGAAGGATAATCTCCTCTCCCGATCCTTCCTCTCAACTGATGAAGCTGGGAAAGACCGAATCGCTCCGCATGTTCTACCACCATCACAGAAGCATTAGGAATATCGATCCCCACCTCAATGACGGTGGTGGCCACCAGGAGATGGATTTTCCCCTCTTTAAACTCTTTCATAATCGCCTCTTTCTCCTCGCCTTTCATTCGACCGTGAAGAAGTCCTACTTTAAAATCTGGAAAGAGATCCCTTTGCAAATGTTCAGCCATTCGGGTGGCGTCCCTTAGATCTAACTTCTCTGATTCTTCCACCAAAGGATAAACGATGAAGGCCTGTCTCCCTTTTTGGAGCTCTTCCCTGAGAATTCGATAAACCCGACCTCGCAAGGCTTCTGAAAACACTCTGGTCTCTATCGGCATTCTTCCAGGAGGCATCTCGTCAATGATGGAGAGATCAAGGTCTCCATAGACGGTCATGGCCAGGGTCCTTGGAATGGGAGTGGCGGTCATCACCAGGACATCTGGATTCATTCCTTTCTTCCTCAGGAGCCCTCGCTGGACGACTCCAAATTTATGTTGTTCATCTATGATTGCAAGACCCAGACGGTTAAATTCCACCTCCTCTTGGATGATGGCATGGGTGCCTATAATCATCTGAATCTCTCCCCTTTGAACCTCCCCATAGATTTTCTCTCTTTCTAATCCTTTTACATTGCTGGTCAGAAGGGCAATTCGAATTCCTAAAGGGGAAATCCAGCGACAGGCTGTGGAGTAATGTTGTTCAGCCAGGACCTCTGTAGGAGCCATGATAGCCACCTGGTAACCACTCTCTAAGACGGGAAGAGATGCCAAGAGAGCCACAATGGTCTTTCCACTTCCCACATCCCCTTGAATCAATCGATTCATTGGATGGGGTTTTCCCAAATCCTCAAGGATCTCCCCCAAAACCCTTTCCTGAGCAGAAGTTAAAGAGAAAGGAAGTTGAGAAAGGCCCTTTTTAAGAAGTATTCCATCCGGTTTAAAGGAGATCCCTTTCTCCAGAATGACTTGCCTCTTCTTGAGGGCAAGACCCAATTCTAAGAAGAAAAATTCATCAAAAATAATTCTTCGATGGCCCTCTGACTGAAAGAGATTCAACCTCTCCAAAGATTCTTCGTTTGGGGGGAAGTGAACCCTTCGAAAGGCCTCCTGGAATTCCATGAGTCCTTGACGCTCCAAAATCTCTATGGGAATAGGACTATGGAGATACTGGGCATATTCTTCTAAGATTCTCTTCATTACTCTCCTTAATGTCCTCGGATAGACACCTTCGATTTCAGAGTAAATTGGAACAATCCTTTTAAAGTTTAACGAATCTTTCTCAATCTCCCCATCTATGATTTCTACCTCAGGATGATGAATCTCCTTTCGACCACGAAACCATCGGACCTCACCGGAAAAGATAATTCTCCGCCCCTTTTTGAAACGGTCTCTAAGATATCGTTCGTTCCCGTGAAACCACTTCAAAAGGATACTTCCGCTTTCGTCCCCCACGGTTACTTCAAAGACCTTCTTCCTCTGGTTTTGATAGAAGGCGATTCCGGAAAAGAGAACCACTCCCATACCGGTCTCTTTTTGCCCAGCTCTCAATTTGGAAATCGTTTCAAGATTTCGTCGATCTTCATAGGCTCTTGGAAGGAAATAGAGGGCATCCCCTATGGTATAGATTCCCTTCTTTCCAAAAAGAGTGGCCAATTTGGGTCCCACTCCCTTTACAAATCGAATCGGGGTAAGGAGGGAGTTCTCGAACTGGGGTTTCTTGGATGAAGTGATCATTGAGGGTTATTTTTTCTTTTTGGGGCGATTCTTTTTATTTTCTTCAACGAGATTTCTTTAAAAATCACTTTGATAAACTTCTTTTTACAAAAAGGGCATACAATCTCATTCTCTCCCACCTTTAATGAATAGGACTCATAAGAAAGGGGTTGATCACAATAAGGACATCGATAAGGAAACCTTTGGACCACCATTTCACGAAGCTGCTTTTTCATATTCCTCTTTCCCCTTATGTTCAACCTGAATGAACTATACTAAAACTTATCTTAAGAATCAAAAAGAATCAAATGGAGTTATTGATTTTTTTGACATCCATTATGAAATTTGCCATAATTTTTTTTTATGAATTGGATCAGTCAAATTGGAGTCATCACCCTCTTTTCTATTGAGCGAATCGGAAGGATGGGTCTCTTTCTCGTTAGGGCCTTCCTCTGTGCTATCACCCCTCCTTTTAAATCCTCTTGGATGTTGAAGCAGGTCTGGTTCATCGGTTCTCAATCCACCCTTGTCATCTTCCTCACCGGGGCGTTCTCTGGAATGGTCCTCGGACTTCAGGGATTTTATACCCTTAATCGATTTGGTTCGGTGGCTCTCTTGGGACCTATGGTGGCCCTTTCCTTGATCAAAGAACTTGGCCCCGTTCTCTCGGCACTGATGGTGACCGGAAGAGCCGGTTCAGCCATCACTGCGGAGATTGGAATTATGAGGACAACCGAACAGATCGATGCGATTGAATTAATGGGACTTAATCCGTTTCGGTATCTCATTGTTCCTAAATTGATTGCTGGGATCATCGCCCTACCTCTGCTGACAGCCATTTTCGATGTCGTTGGGATCTTTGGAGGTTATCTCATCGGTGGAAAACTCCTCGGGGTGGGGGAAGGAACCTATTTTGGCGAGATGGCGGCCTATGTAAGAATTCAGGATATATTGGAGGGAATCTATAAGTCCCTTAGTTTTGGGATTCTAATGACCTGGGTGTGTTGCTATAAAGGTTATTATGCAGGTTTCGGAGCGGAAGGGGTGAGCAAGGCGACCACCCAGGCCGTCGTTCTTTCGTCGGTACTCATTCTTTTCTGGGATTATATCATGACTTCCCTTCTCTTTTAGAGAAATTAGAGAAAAAAATGATTCAGGTTGAAAGGATTTACAAATCTTTTAATGGTATCCCTGTTCTCAAAGGAATCACCTTTCAGGTTCAAAAGAGCGAGATCTTGGCCCTGATCGGCGGAAGTGGACAGGGGAAAAGTGTTATCCTGAAACATATTGTCGGACTCATGAAACCGGACGAGGGGCATGTCTTCATAGAGGGAAAGGACATCTGTCATCTTAAAGGGAATGCCCTTGAGGAGATCCGAGGTCGAATCGGTTTTCTATTTCAGAGCAATGCCTTATTTACCTCGTTTACGGTTTATGAAAATGTGGCCTTTCCTTTAAGGGAGAAGACCCATTTGAGCGAAGAGGAGATTCGACAAAGGGTGATGGATCAGCTTGAGCAAGTAGGTCTCTCAGGGGCAGAGAATAAATATCCCGCGGAGCTCAGCGGTGGGATGATGAAACGCACGGCTTTTGCCCGGGCCCTGGTTCAGAATCCCGAAATTATGCTCTTTGATGAACCCACGACGGGACTCGATCCGATTATTGCTCGAACCATCCTTGATCTTATCCATTCCCTCCACGCTCGGCTCGGGTTCACAGCAATCATTGTGAGTCATGAGCTCTCAAGAATCTTCCAGATTGCCCATCGAGTCGCAATGATTCATCAGGGAACTCTTCGAATGATTGGCACACCCGAAGAAATTCTGACCTCCGGGGATCCGGTGGTCAGACAGTTTGTGAGCGGGGCTTCTGAAGGACCTATCACCTTTTATTGAGAGGGAGAGATGAAGAGATTGAATACTGAATTTGCTGTAGGGCTTTTCGTCTTGGCGGGGATTCTCTGTCTGGGGTACCTTTCGATTAAATTAGGCAGAATGGAGATCCTCGGAGGAAAGGGATACGAAGTTTACGCCATCTTCTCCAATACGGGCGGAATTAAAACAGGATCTGCGGTGGTCCTTGCCGGAGTAGAGATAGGAAGAGTAAAGAGTGTTTCTCTCGAAAACTATCAAGCCAAGATCACCCTCACTCTTCAACCCGAGGTTAAAATTCAGGAGGATGCGGTGGCGACCATCAAGACCAGAGGTTTGGTGGGAGAGAAATATATCGAAATCATCCCCGGAGGTTCGAATGAATATGTCCCGCCCGGGGGAAGAATACGGGAAACCCAACCCCCTGTGGATCTCGAAGACCTCATCTCCAAAATTCTATTTGAAAAGATTTAAAGGGTGAGAGGAAGGGAAGGTTGACCCTGATAAGACTCTTAATCGTTTTTTTATTATTTGGGATCGAGACCCCTCTATTTTCAGGAGAACCTCAAGATCAACTTCAAAAAACGACAGATAGAGTTCTGGCCATCCTCTCGGACCCGACTCTAAAATCCTCTGAAAAGGCCAAAGAGAGAAGAGAATTGATTCTTAAGGCCATTGATGAACGATTTGACTGGGAGGAGATGGCTCGACGCTCCTTGGCAAGGCATTGGAGTCAGAGGACGCCAGAGGAAAAAAAGGAATTTGTCATTCTCTTTAAAGAGCTCCTTATGCAGGTCTATATGGACAAGGTTGAAGGGTATTCCTGGAATAAGATTCAATACGAGGGAGAGACGATCGAGGGAAGCTATGGAACGGTAAAAGTCCGAATTTTTACTCCAAAAGAACAACCCATTCGAGTGGAGTACCGGCTCACCAAAAAGGGGTCTACCTGGCTGGTTTACGATTTTTTAATCGAAGGGGTGAGTCTGGTCAACAACTATCGAACCCAATTCAATGAGATTATTGTTAAATCTTCTTATGAAGAATTGATCAAAAGACTCAAGACTAAAATTTCTCGACCTTAAATGAAATGGTTCTTTCGAAAGGAAGCGGAGTGATGAGAAGGTTCTCTTTTCTATTCTATCTCATCCTTGGTCTGGGAATTATTTCTCTGATCCCTATCCAGGGCAATGCCGAACCTTCCTGGGTCTTGGATATAGAAGAATTCAGCCCTGTCCTCAAGGATGGACCCAAACCCGATCGGATGGCTCGTTTGGAGGTAGGAGTTGAAGAGATAGAGGAGTCCGAGTTGCCTGTTTTGGAAGAACAAGAAGGATTCGATGAAAGGATTCGGGATCCTTTTGAACCACTCAATCGAATCTTCTTTCATGTCAATGATAGGCTTTATTTCTGGGTTCTTAAGCCTGTGGCCACGGGATACCAGAAGGTCCTTTCTGAAGAGGTTCGAAAGGGGGTCTCCAATTTTTTCTCCAACCTCGCAACCCCCATTCGTCTGGTCAACTGTATTCTCCAGGCCAACTTTAAAGGGGCAGGGCTCGAGACCCTTCGATTCCTTATCAACACTCCCCTTGGTCTTTTTGGATTTCTTGATCCAGCCCAAAAAGAGTTCGGCATTGAAAAGAGAGAGGAGGATCTCGGTCAAACCCTTGGGGTTTGGGGATTGGGTCCCGCCTTCTATCTCGAATGGCCTATTTTAGGACCTTCTAATCTTAGGGATACCCTGGGGTTTGTGGGTGACCTTTTTCTGGACCCCATTACCTATATTCCATCGCCCCCCCTCCGTATTGGCTTAAAAACCTATGACAAGGTCAATGAAACCTCTCTCCGAATCGGAGAGTATGAAGATTTTAAAAAGGTGGTCCTGGACCCTTACATCGCTAAAAGAGAGGCCTATCACCAAAATCGAAAATATAAAATTAAAGAGAGAAAATAATTGACTTTTCTTTTTTAAATAGATACCCTTGGGAAAATTTAAATGGATCTTTCCGCGGAGGTCTCCATGAGTCCAGAAAAGAGAGTCTATTCATCCAAAAAGAAGAGCCTTCCAAAAAAGGGGATTCTGGCGATCGAGAGAAGAAAGTTTCCAAGATACTATATTGAACTCCCGTTGGATTATGAAAGAAAAGGTAAAAAATCGGATTTTGGAGGTTTCGTGAAGAATGCCAGTGAGGGAGGGATTTTAGTCTATCTCCCCGAGAGATTAGAGATCGGTGAACTTCTTAAGGTTGAAATCTATTTCCCGAAAGGATTAGAATTAAATACAATTCGGGGGGTAGCAAAAGTGGTATGGGCAGATCTTGCAGCTAAGGAAAGCTGGAGAGAACATCGATATGGTCTTGCTTTCCAATCCATGCGAAAAGGGGTGCTTCAAAAATTAAGAAATCTTTTAAAAGAAGTGGGCAAGACTTCAAAGTCATGAAGGAATATCATTTCCTAATGGAGAATTGGCGATGGACTATAAACGTTTTGTAGAGGAACAAATCGATGAGATCAGGCGACTGGTAGGGAATGATCTTGCAATTAATGCCTTAAGTGGAGGGGTGGATAGTTCTGTCGTCACCGTGCTTGGACATCGCGCGCTCGGTGAAAAACTTAAGACCGTCTTTATCGACAATGGTCTGATGCGAGCGGGGGAGCCTGAGCGGGTGGTAACTCTTTTTGAGAGAATGGGAATTCCTGTCCGGCTCATCTCGGCCAAGAGGGAGTTTCTCGATGCTCTGAAGGGATTGACGGATCCAGAGGAGAAACGACAGGCCATCACAAAAACCTTTTACTCACAGGTCTTTGGAAGATTAGTCCGTGAATGGGGGGCAAAATTTCTTCTCCACGGAACCATCCTTACGGATATTGAAGAAACGGTAGCCGGAATTAAACGCCAGCATAATATTCTTACTCAGATAGGAATCGATCCAGAAAAAGAGTTTGGCTACCTGATTATTGAACCTCTGAAAGCCCTAAGGAAGGATGGAGTGAGAGAAGTGGCAAAGGTACTGGGTCTCCCTCGTGATATTACGGAAAGGATCCCTTTCCCGGGTCCTGCCTTAGCCACCCGGATCGTCGGAGAAGTCACAGAGGAACGTCTGGCCACTGTCCGAGCGGCTACCGCCATTGTGGAGGAGGAGCTCAAAGGGACCGAGGCTTTCCAATACATGGCCGTTCTTCTCAATGACCGGGCAACAGGAATTCGTGAGGGGAAAAGAGAATTCGGTCAGATCATTGTCGTTCGTTGTATTCAAAGTGAAGATGCAAGAACAGCCGTTCCGGTGGAGCTTCCCTGGGAAAAATTAAAACGCTTGTGTGAACGGATTACCTCTCTCCCTGGAGTCAATCGATGTCTATATGATCTTACGCCAAAACCTCCCGCGACGATTGAATATGTTTAAAAAATCGAATTAAACAAGATCCAATAAAACGAGTAGAGGGCCGATGGAGGATCAGAAAAGACTGGCTATTCTAATTCATCATTGGATCGAGCATAATGAAAGCCATCAAGAAGAATATCGAAAATGGGCGGAAAGAGCAGAAAAATTAGGACTCTCCGTGGTAAAGACAAAAATGGAAGAGGCCATCGAGGGGCTTCGTCAATGCAATCTTTCTCTTCAAGAAGCCCTAAAGTCCCTTTAGTTTAACCTACCAATTTTTCCCCTAATTCATAGGCTTTCTGTTTGGCTTCTTTATTCTTATCCACCTTTCCCTTGACAAGATGTTCAATTTTTAATACGTTTAATTTGAGACGCATTCATAGCATTCATCAAGGAGAGATTCATGGAAACCCATCTTGAGCATAGAAAATCCAAAAGGGGAAGGCCCAAGAGCCCAAAAGTGGAACTCTTGGATTTAAAGGGTTTAAAGAAAAGGGTCAAACAGATCAAAAAGAGAAAGGCGGGGCTCTATCGAAAAAAAAACCAAAAGCGAATCCGAACGTTAGGTCCCGAAATCACTCGGGATGAGGTTTAGCCATTGGATAAGGTCCTTCATCTCATGGAAAAGGTAATGAAAAAAGAAAAAAAGAAAGAAGATAAAACAAAGAAAAATGGCCTGAGCCCTCAAGGTCGGTGCCTCTTCTCCTGGGAGAAACTGGTTGAGATGAAGGAGATGAAAACCCAGTTTTTCGCAGGAGATGGGTTCAAACGGCTGAGAATCCTCGATGTGGACCATAAGACAAAGAATCTTCATATGATCTGTGAATTAGGGAAAAAAACTTGGCCTTTGAATTTCAAGAAGTTAGAGGAGATCCACCAAAAAGTTCATGAAGGAGAGGTTCATTTGATTCCCTATGAGATTGATCGGTTGATGCCGACGTGGGGAAACTTTATCACTGGCCTACTCAAATATCTGGGCTGCGAGAAGGAATGAAATTTTTAAGAGTTAAGGATAAGTCGTTTTAAGGAGTTTCATGAGGCTGAACAGCTCTTCTTTGGTCCATGCCCCTTTTTCTTTGAGCCATTCAGAATCCCCAATAAAATTTGATTCTCTCGGGACTACAAAAAGATCTTTTCTATTCTTTGCCAGATGACCAAATTTTAACTTCGCCCATTTGAGCCCGGATTCGACCTGAGTCATTCCCCTCAGGTCCTTCCTTCGCTCTATAAGCATCCCAATGAGCTCGCCTTTTTTAAGGTCATAATTTTTTAGATAAACTTTATAAAGGATCATTCGGAATCCTGGTGCCTGAGGCCGGAGTTGAACCGGCACGGTGGGGAACCACCGAGGGATTTTAAGTCCCTTGCGTCTACCTATTCCGCCACCCAGGCACCTTTAAAAATTTCTCTTTATCTTCATTTATACCCTTTGGCGAATTTTGTCAAGATGTGTTATGAAATTTTGAAAATTATTATTCGTGATTGTGAAATAGGCCTGAACCCATCCAAGTTCCAAGGGGTTCTAAAATCCCCCTGTCAGGCAAAATGATTTTTATCCTTCCCTGAGGAATTATGAATTGGTTAAATTAGAAAGGAGTTTCTTATGAGATCGGATAGAATGAAAAGAGGGTTGGAGCGAGCTCCTCATCGTTCCCTATTTAAAGCCCTTGGTTTGACTGATCAAGAAATGGACCGACCCATGATCGGGATTGCCAATTCAGCGAATGAGGTCATTCCAGGCCATCTCCACCTACACCAGATCGCCCGGGCTGTAAAGGATGGGATTCGAATGGCTGGAGGAACTCCTCTTGAATTCTTCACCATTGGAATCTGCGATGGGATCATTATGGGTCACGAAGGGATGAAGTATTCTCTCGGCTCAAGGGAATTGATCGCAGACTCTATCGAGACAATGGCTATGGCTTATCCCTTTGATGGTCTGGTCCTCATTCCAAATTGTGATAAAATCGTTCCGGGAATGATGATGGCTGCTGCTCGTCTGAACATTCCCTCCATCCTGATAAGCGGCGGGCCGATGTTGGCGGGTGAATTTCATGGAAAGGAGATCGATCTCATCACCATCTTTGAATGGGTAGGAAAGGTGAAAACCGGAGAAATAAGTATAAAAGAATTAAGAGAGGCAGAGGGGTGTGCCTGTCCTGGAGTGGGCTCCTGTGCAGGAATGTTTACAGCCAACTCGATGAATTGCCTGGCTGAGGTTTTAGGCCTTGCCCTTCCATACAATGGAACCATTCCAGCTGTCTTTGCAGATCGAATTCGACTCGCAAAGGAGGCGGGCCAAAAGATCATGGAATTAGTAGAAAAAGGAATAAAACCATCTGATATTCTAACTTCAAAGGCCTTTGAAAATGCGATCACCGTGGATATGGCTTTTGGAGGTTCTACCAATACGACCCTCCATCTTCCAGCAATCGCAAGAGAGGTGGGGATTCCTCTTTCTCTTGAAGTCTTTAATAAAATCAGTGAAAAGACCCCTCATCTCTGTCACCTCTCCCCTGGAGGGCCTCACCATCTCCAGGACCTCCATCGGTCAGGAGGAATTCCAGCTCTCATGGCCGAATTGAACCGGGGAGGCCTTATTCATGGGAGTCCAATGACCGTGACCGGTAAAAAAGTAGGAGAAAATATAAAAGGAAAGAGGGTTTTTGATTCGGAGGTGATCAGACCCTTAGATCATCCTTATCATCCAAAGGGCGGACTGGTTGCCCTTTTTGGGAATCTGGCCCCAAAAGGAGCAGTGGTAAAGCGTTCTGCCGTAGATGAAACAATGCTCAAGCATAAAGGCCCTGCAAGGGTTTTTAACTCTGAAGAAGAAGCAATGAAAGTGATCATGAGCCGAAATCTTCGTAAAGGGGAGGTGGTGGTCATTCGATATGAAGGTCCTAAGGGGGGACCAGGAATGAGAGAAATGCTTGCCCCTACTTCTGCCATTGTCGGAATTGGAATGGATCGAGAAATAGCCCTCCTAACGGATGGTCGTTTCTCTGGAGGAAGCCGAGGCGCCGCTATTGGCCACATCTCTCCTGAAGCGGCAGAAGGAGGCCCCATCGCCATCGTTCAGGATGGAGACTTAATTGAGATTGATATTCCCGATAAGAGACTCGATCTTCTGGTCCCGGAAGAGGAGATAAAGAGAAGATTCTCCAGGTGGAGACCTCTTCAAAAGGCGGTAAAAGGGTATCTGAAAAGGTATTCCAAGCTTGTCCAATCCGCGTCTAATGGAGCGACGTTCGAAGAGTAGGAACAGCATAAGGCCCTTCCCGGATAAAGGTCATCGTTGGTTCAATTCCCTTCTCCCTATACCGATAGACTGCAAACTGAATAGCTCTCTGAACCATCTCACGGGCTTTTTCCAAAGAGGGTTTGATTCGCTTGGTATTTAAAAAATCGAGTCCGCAAATCCCTGGAAGCAAACAATAATTTTTTCGATCGATTTCAAGAGAACAGTAGATTAATCCCTCTTCCCCAACTTTTCTTAACACTTTGCCCCAGACCTCAGGTTCCCACTGGTCTTTCGTAAACCTCCAATCGGGCATTCTTAACATCTGGAGGTAACCATCGGGCCCTTGTAATTTCAGCAAATGGATGAGGGTTTTATACTCCGGAGAGCCAATCGGTTCTATAGGGTCCCGATTATTAGCCACAATAATGATGGTTCCTCCTTCTTTTACGGCAGGAAGAGCCCCGACACCGGCCTTTGCAGTCTGATAGTGGTCCCTTCCGACATATCCACTGTGGGTTAAGACGATATCAAAAGGTTGATCCAGGGGAATTTCGGCATACCCCTTAATCAACTCGAAGGCTTTGAGATTCACTTCAATCATATCCCCGGCAAAAACCCGTACGAGTCGCAACTCTTTATCTAAATTTACATTGACCACAAAATCGACCCCGACCGTTTGGGCTATCTCCAGGGCCTCTTCATGACATGGATTCCCTTCTAATACAAGGTTGGTGGCCCGAGGGTCTTCGAGATAATAAGGACCATGAAATTTCTGGATCGTCTTTACATCGACCAACCCTGGACAGATAGATTTTCTTCCTCCTGAGATTCCTGTGAAGAAATGACTCTCGACCAATCCTGTGGCAATCTTTAGATCAGCAAAGTAAAAATCCCGATTCACATAGACATGGGTACCCCGTTTGGTCTCTCCGATACTCTCAAGGAGATCTGGATTTTCGCAATCATGATCGAGGATCAGGTATTGCTCTACGACTTCCTTGCCATACATCTCGATCTTCTCTTCGTACGTACTTGCCCGGTGCATTCCAGTGGCCACAATAATTTTGATTTTTTCCTTTTTGATTCCAGAGGATTCCAGCCTTTTCAAGAGAGGAAGGAGGATCCCCTGTTCCCCCTTATAAGGAACAGGTCTTGTGATATCCGATACCGCAATCGCCACAGTGAGCTCTTCTGGAGGTTTTCCTTTCTTTCGAATGATCTCTTCCAAGGGAGGGCTATAAATGGGATATTCAAGAGCTTCTTCAATGGCCCTTCGGGGCTCGGGGATAGGAGGAACATCTCTCATAGTAAGTTCCACGCACCCCGGAGGAACAAAAACCTCAAGAACCTCTTTCCCGAACTCCACTGAAATGGGTTTCCAACCTCTGGTCTCCACTTTCTTGAGTGCTCTCTTGATCTCTGGTCTCATTCTCCCTCCTGTATATGGGTAGATTTTAAAATCTGATATCCTCAGGGAATCAGATTCAAATCTCCAGTAAAGGCAGCTTCAAGGACGGGTTTCATCAACCGTTCCACATCTCCTTTTTCGGGGTCCATGGGAATAGGCATGTTCTGGAGTTTCATTTTGAGTTGAGGATTTTTGGCTGCAACGAGCATACGTTCGATATGGCTCCGTGAGGCTCCAGCCTCCTGTAATGCGGTGGGGAAATTGAGATCCTTAGCAAATGCAATCATTCCTTTAGCCACCGTAAGCCCCAGAGGTCTCCCTTCTAATCGATCCAGATCTTCTTGAATATAACCTGCCTCTTTTAAAATAGCCCCGATGACCCTGAGTTGATCCTGGATAACCGAAGAAAAGAGGACAGTATAATAAGGATTGAGCAGGGCACAGGCCCTTCCGTGGGTCAATATATCAACCAATGAGAAACTCCCAAGATGAGGTCCACTCGTTCCCCCCAGCATAATAGCGTATCCTCCTAAATCTGTTCCCAATCCAAGGGCAATTCTCCCTTCTAAATCTCTTTTCTCCTTTTTTACCCGTTGAAGGCCATAAATAATTAATTTGATGCATAGTTCAGCTACCTCTTTAATCTTCTCGTACTCCTGGCCTTTCGCTCCCATAAAGACTTCCCAGGCATGGGCAAATCCATCCAATCCACCGTCCAAGGTAAGGCTCTGGGGGGAATCCAGAGTAATTTTATAATCGAACAACGATGCTGGAGGGATAATCGCCTCATCTACGATCAGTTTCTTCTGGCCTGTGAGGAGATCAGTAATATTGGAATATTTTGTTAAATGGGCCGCTGAACTTGAAGCGGTCTGAACAGCAATGACCGGCATCACCTTTTTTCCTGTTTTCTCCATGAGCTTGGTCACCAAACCGGTTCCAAAAAAAGGCTCAATGGAATCGGCCTCCTCTGATGAAACCTCTAAGATTTCAGAAACCTCTTGAGGAGTATAAGAATTAAGAATGGCTGCTGCTTTTGCCGCATCAATGGTACTCCCCCCTCCAAGGGCCACCATCGCATCTACTTTGAACCGAGCCGCTTGTAGGCCGATCCGATAGACATCTTCCCTGGGAGCATTTGGCCTTGCTCCTTTAATAAGGATGAAATTTAACCCGTGGTTCTTTAAACTTTCCTTGATTTGATTAAGTGGACTTTCAACCCATGGATGGCCCAATCCTGTCACTATGAAGATGACCCTTCGGCCAAAGGGAGCCGTCATTTTCCCAACAAGATTTAAAACATCCTCTCCAAATATATAGGAGTCTCCCTTCCAATCAAGCAGAATCTTTTTGGCTCTCTCCATTACTTCTTTCATATTCCCCTCCATTTTTTATAATAATCGACTTT
>CALIBK010000043.1 GCA_938045955.1 uncultured bacterium
CACTCAAACCCTCTCTTTAAAATCTCTCAAACAACATATTCCTCCACCAACACTACGATCCTTCTCGTGGATAGAAAATATTCCTAAAAAGGAGACCCAAAAGTGATAGACGGTCAGGAAAAATTTCACTTGACTTTTTTAAAAAAACCAAGTTAAATTTCTCTCGGTTTTTTTCAGATAAATTGAAGGGAGAAGAAATGATTTCGGTTTTCTTGATTACGGGAATTCTCATTTCGATTGCTATCGGGCTAAGTCTCTATCGGGTGATAAAGGGACCGGGGGTATTCAATCGGACGGCGGCAGTCAATATTATAGGAACGAAAACGATCGCCTTATTAGTGGTAATGGGCTATTACTTCGAAAGACCTTACTTCTTTGATATTGCACTGCTCTATGCAATGATTAATTTTGTAGGAACCCTGGTTTTTGCAAAATACCTCGAAAGGGGAAACCTTTGGTCCTAATCCATATTGTAACAACTTTTTTATTGGGAGCAGGGCTCTTCTTTACATTCGTTGGATCTATTGGTTTATTAAGATTTCCTGACTTCTATACCCGTCTCCATGCGACCGGAAAGTGTGATACCCTGGGGGCAGGACTTATCATTCTCGGACTCTTGATCTATCATTTTTTTTATTACCCTGAAACACCCCTTGTCCCTGCCAAACTTATTTTCTTGATCCTTTTCATCTTCATTGCGAATCCTACAGCTACTCATGCCCTCATGAAGGCCGCCTACCAGATGGGAATCAAACCCTGGCGTCTCGGTGAGGAGAGAGAGTAATGAAAGAGGGAAGATTATTTGCTATCACCCTCACTTTTTTCACCATGGCTCTTTTCTGGATCCTCCTCTCCGGGATATTTGATGCCTTTCATTTAATTTCGGGTTTGATCTGTTGTCTGATCGTCACCTTCCTCTCTCATGATCTTCTTGTGAAGGGGAAGAGCGAAAAGAGATTGCTAAAAACTCTTCGACTCATTCGATATATCCCCTGGGAGCTATGGCAGATTGTTCTGGCTAACATTGATGTGGCCTATCGGGTCCTCCATCCAAAAATGCCTATTGATCCAAGGGTCATTGAGTTCGAAACCCCCTTGAGAGGGGAGTTTTCTCAGGTCACCCTCGCGAACTCCATTACCCTGACCCCAGGAACGATTACTATTCGGGTGGAGCCGGAACAAGGAAAATTCTTGGTCCATGCAATTTCGAAAGAGCCCGCAGATGCTCTTTTGATCGATCAGGGGATGCAAAAGCGAGTGGCCCATGTGTTTATGGAGGAATAAAAGGTTTCATGATTATCCCTATCGATCTCATTTTACTTCTTTTTGTGGTCATCCTTGCAATCACCGTTATTCGCCTTAAGGACCTACTGAGCGCAGTAATCCTTTTAGGAGCCTATAGCTTTCTGATGGCCCTCATCTGGGTGGAACTCCAATCGGTAGATGTGGGCTTTACAGAGGCCGCCGTAGGGGCAGGAGCCACGACGGCTTTCTTGATCGCAGCGATTGCAAGAACAACCAGATGGGAAAAGGAATGATCGAAACCCGGTGGTTCAACCTTATCATCATCGGCCTTCTCTGCGGACTCTTCATCTATGTCGCAGAGGATATCCCCCCTTTTGGGGATCCAGAAGCACCAACCATTAAATATGTAGAGCTATTCCAATTAGAATTGACCGACATCGAGGGGATTGGAGAGAATTCCATTCCTTCCAGGTTGATCCAGAAACTCAAAGAAAGAGGCTTCCCCCCCATTACCCGGATAGAAACGACCTCCAGAACTCAAAATGAGTGGAATGCCTTTATTTCTAAGGAAGAACCCTACTACCCAAAAGAGGAAAAGTATTATTTCCTAAGAAAAGAAGGAAACCTTTTAAAAGTCTACCGATATGCCTTTGTGGTTCGGTGGATTGAAAAGGGATTAAAGGAGACAGCGGTACCCAATATGGTGACCTATGGACTGGCCGATTACCGGGGCTACGATACGTTGGGGGAGACTACCGTAATCTTCACAGCAGGAGTTTCGGTAATTCTACTCCTTAGGAGGAAAGGAAGGCTTTGAACGAAAAAGAAAGGGATGTCATCGTTGAAACCGTCTCTCGGGTGATGATCCCATTTATTCAACTTTATGCCCTTTATGTAATTATCCACGGCTCTGGGGGGCCAGGAGGAGGATTTCAAGGGGGAGTGGTCTTTGCTTCCTCCTTCATTCTCTATGTGATCGCCTTTAATCTTGCGGGTGGGCGGAAGAGATTTCCTGAGTCGGCAAACACCCTCTTCAGCTCTCTCGGTCTCTATATTTATGGAGGAATAGGACTCTTAGCCATCCTTTTCACCCGTGGAATGGCCCAGTATCTGAACTACGGATTCATCCCATTCACTTCTCACTTTGAAGAGAATAGAGCCCTCGGAATGGATTTTGTGGAAATGGGGATAGGGATCACCGTGATGGCCATCATCGCTTCTATCTTCTTTGATCTGGCCCAAAGAGAGGAACCCGTAGGAGAGAAAGAAGAAAAGTAATGGAATGGTTTATTGCAAAGATCTTTGCAAAATATAACTATTGGGTCTCTATTCTTCTGATGATGATCGGCTTCTATGGAATTGTAGCCAAGGATAATCTCATTAAGAAGATCCTTGGCCTCAATATCTTCCAGACGGCGATCTTCCTCTATTTTATCTCCTTGGGGGCGGTTAAGGGAGGAACTGCTCCCATCGTCGATGAGAAGATCATTCAAAAAGGCTATCTTTATGCAAATCCACTCCCCCATGTGTTGATTCTCACAGCCATCGTTGTCTCCGTAGCCACGACCGCGGTGGCTCTCTCCCTCGTCATCCGGATGCATCGGGAGTACGGAACGATTGAGGAAAGCGAGATTATAAAAAAATCGAGTGAAGGACATCAGACAGGAGAGAACTCGAAGGTTCATCATTAAAAATACCCATGTCGAATTTCATAGAGCATCTTCCATTATTGACGGTAGTGATCTCTCTCCTTTCAGCGATTACCATCTTGATCGCAGGATGGATTTATAAGAAAATAGCCTGGTGGATCTCTTTGGTTACCCATCTGTCCCAATTCACCTTTTCTTTATGGATCCTCAACCATGTTCTCACCCACGGGCCGATTCATTACAGGTTAGGGGGATGGGTTCCTCCCTGGGGAATCGAGTATGTGATGGATCCATTAAATTCGTATATATTAGTCATCCTTCTATTTCTCGCTCTGTTCTGCCTCCTCTATTCAAAAAGAAATATCGAGCATGAACTTCCCAAAAAGGTCGTTTCCTTCTATACCGTTTACCAACTTCTTCTCACCGGGCTCTGTGGCATTGTCGTCACCGGAGATATTTTTAATATGTATGTTTTTATTGAAATTGCTTCTCTCTCGGCTTATGCCCTGATTGCCTCACGGGGAAAGATTGCCCTTCGAGCAAGTTTTACTTATCTCGTTCTTGGCTCTATCGGGGCCTGTTTCTTTCTCCTCGGGATAGGATTTCTCTATGCCGTCACGGGATCCCTCAATATGCATGATCTCTCCCTCCTTCTCCCCCCTTTTTACAAGAACCGAGTGGTCATCGCAGCGTTTGTTTTCATCCTCGTTGGCCTCAGTATCAAGATGGCACTCTTCCCCCTTCATACCTGGCTCCCGGATGCTCATGCCTTCGCCCCTTCGGAGATCAGTGCGATGCTCTCAGGGATCATTATCGAAGTGGCGACCTATGCCTTTATTCGAGTTTCCTTCTCCGTGTTCACCACCCAATTTCTTCAACTCTTCCCCATCTTTGAGATTCTCAGCTGGATTGCTGCAGGAGGTATTATATTTGGCTCAATTCTGGCAATGACTCAGATGAATTTAAAAAGGATGCTTGCTTATTCGAGCGTGGCGAATATGGGGTATATTATGCTTGGGGTAGGGCTCTCCACCTCCACTCGTTTAGGGCTCATTCCTCCCTTGATCCATATCCTCAGCCATGCCCTAACGAAGGCCTGCATGTTTTTGGTTGCTGGGGCTTTTATTTATAAAGCGGATTTATGGTATATTAAAGACTTGCAGGGATTAGGGAGGAAAATGCCCTATAGCTGTATGGGCTTTCTTTTATCTGCCCTTGCCTTGTTAGGATTGCCACCCGGGGTGGGATTCGTTACGAAATGGTATTTAATCATTGCCGCCTTAGAGTCTAAAAAATATATATTTGTGGGGGTGATATTTCTTAGCACACTTCTCATGGTATTCTATTTTTGGAAGGTCATAGAATATATTTACATCCGGATTGGAGAAGAAGGGGCAAAAGAGATACGCATCGATGAGATACCCTGGAGCATGCTCATTCCTGTGATGGTCTTGGGCTCTCTTTGTTTCATCGTTGGAATCGTTTGGCTCACCGAAATCCCTCTACCCATTTTAGATAGAGTGAACTCCTTATTCAAATTGGGGAGGGTTCCATGATGATTGCGGAAATTGCTTGGTACTGTTTCCTTTTGCCTTTTGTCGGTGCACTTTCATCCCCTTTGTTAACCAGAGTACATCCAAAGTTGAGAGATTACGGAGCCCTTCTTTTTTCCTTTCTTGCAGCCTTGGCTAGCATCATGCTCCTGCCGGCTCTCTTTCATCCTTCGAAGTTGCCCATAGAGAAATCCTTTGTCTGGTTGACCTCACCCATAGAATTAAACGTCGGGGTTTTGGTTGATCCTTTGAGCATCCTGTTGGCAAATATTGTTTCGGTCATAAGTTTCATCATTATGGTGTACTCCTTGGGATATATGAGAGAAAGTCCTTCCCTAACAAGATGGTGGATGTGGATGAATCTTTTCATTGGAAGTATGCTTCTTCTTGTCCTATCTAACAACCTATTCTTCATCTTCATCGGTTGGAAGATGGTGGGACTTTGCAGCTATGGGTTAATAGGGTTTTACTATAGGGATGAGAAGAAATATTGGATCGGAGGCCCGCCACCCACGAAATACTGCACGCCTTCCCATGCAGGCTTAAAGGCCTTGATAACAACTTCCACAGGGGATGTCCTCATGTTAGGTGGAATTTTGATCATTTATTCTTATTCCGGAACCTTAAATCTTCTCCGTCTGTATGAAACTTCATCTCTATGGATTCCCAAAATAGCCAATTCACCAGGAATGATGTTCCTGACTGCTCTTCTCCTTCTTGCAGGACCTCTTGGCAAATCTGCACAATTTCCATTTCATGAATGGCTTCCAGAAGCTATGGCCGGTCCAGCACCCGTCTCAGCCCTGATTCACGCAGCGACTATGGTGAAAAGTGGCGTTTATCTCGTTGCCAGGCTTATCCCAATTTTTTTCTATGGTTACTGGGTCATGGGAGTTCATGAAGCATCTTATTTTTTTGTCTTAACCGCCTGGGTTGGTGGGATCACTGCTTTTTTGGCAGCAACTCAAGCCATGGTTTCTTTAGAGCTTAAAAAAACCCTTGCCTATTCCACTATGAGTCAGATTGGCTATATGATGCTCGCTTTAGGAGTGTCAGGGTTCACGGTATCGAACCTATTAGGAGGCTTCACCTCTGGGACCTTTCACCTAGTGAACCATGCCATGTTCAAGGCTTGCCTTTTCCTCTGTGCTGGCTCCATCATTCATACAACGCACTCTATCTATATGAACGAGATGGGTTCCCTAAGGAGGGTGATGCCTTTTACCTCGATTTTTATGTTGATTGCATCATTCTCTTTGATGGGTGTTCCACCATTACCTGGTTTTTGGAGTAAAGATGCGATTATCTTAACCTGCTTTGAGGCCCACCACTACCCCTTATTTTTTTTCTCTTTAATGACCGTTATTGTAACTGCATTTTATACGATTAGATTTATAGGAATGGTTTTTTACGGAAAGGAAAGTGAACATATTAAACATATAAAAAAAACAGGGGGCGCCCTCACAGAACCTCGCCCTTCGATGGTGTGGACTTGCGGCGCTTTAGCTCTCTTGATTGTTATCTTGGGAATACTGGGTCTCTCTTTAGAACATCTCTTAAAGGGGGGATTCGGAGAAATCCTGAGTGAAATTGGTCTTCCGGTCGAACACGTTGTAAACCACTCCACAGCTCATTGGCTCGTTCCTCTGCTATCTTTCCTTGCTGTCATGATGGGTGTTGTACCTGCCTATTTCCTTTATATTTCGAGAAAAATCAATCCTGAGGAGATATTAGAAAGATATGCATGGATAAAGAGGCTTCATAAGTTTTTTTGGAATCGATGGTACATTGATCACTTTTACCACATGTTTTTTGTCGGAGGGATCGGCAAGATCTTTTCCTGCATCCCCAGGTATTTTGAAAACCCTTTAGATAAATTTTTTCATAGCTTTATCCCATCCCTTCCCGTAAAACTCCATCGAAGCGGGAAATTCCTTCTCCCTCCGAAACAAAAACAAGAGAAGGGGGTGGAGCTGTTCGTTGCAGAACAACCTACAGGAATAGACTTGGGTTTCGCATTGTTTCTCATCTTTTTCTTTATTACTCTTTATCTCATAGCTATGTTTATATGGGAACGTTAGCTATTTTTTCGGCCTAGGTTTACGAATAAAAAGTATTAAACAGTTTCAAACTCAAAGGGGGAGCAATGACACCATGACGCCTTATCTTCTTCTCCAAACAATCATAGTGCCAGTACTCGGTTCTCTATTCATATTACTAACTAGACGAAAAATAGGGGAGAGGGCAGGCTGGGTCGCAAGCATCACTCTTCTCTATACAACAGTTCTTCTGTGCATTGCAGGTATCCGAATTCATCGAGGGAACACCCTTTATGAGGCATACCCAGTTGGTCCAGAGGTGAGGTTTGATCTTTTGGCTGATGGCTTGAACCTACCCGTTGCTTTGATCATCAATCTATGTTGTGTCGTCCTGGCATTTTACTCAATTCCCTATGTCGATCACAGGATTGAAGCCATCCACGGGAAACTGGATAAGAAAACATGGCTTTTTTATTACACAAGGTTTTTCTCTCTATTCCTCTTCTTCCCAACAGGTTTTATGGGTATCTCCTTTGCTACTAACCTCATCGTGGTCTATTTTTTCATGGAAGTATTAACAATTATTCCCCTTTATTTTATTATGGCTCAATTCGGTTATTCTGATTTTATGGAGCGTTCGAAGGTTGCTCTCATGTGTCTATTCTGGGGCATTGCTGGAGCATTCTTCTTCCTCATCGGTATTTTTTTCGCATATATCCATATAGGCACCTTCGATATCTTGAGTCTACACATGCTCGTCGGAAACCCTTCGGTTAACTGGGTTATTTTCCCCATCCTTGTTGGTTTATTTATCAAGCTGGCCATATTTCCATTTCATGTTTGGATGCCTTGGGTGCACGCAGAGCACCCCACATGCATTGCTGGGTTGCTTGCGATTTATGCGAACATAGCGGCTTATGTGATGGTCAGGGTTCTCATTTTACCCCTCTCCAACGATTTTAAAGTGTTCAGTATCCCTATGATGATCCTAGCACTATTTACAATGATCTATGGGTCTCTCCTTACATTAGCTCAAAATGACGTTAAACGATTTTGTGCATGCTCAACGATAAGCCAAATCTCCTACTCTATCTTTGGATTAAGTGCTCATAACAACTTGAGTATTGAAGGAGGCATTCTTTTCTTTCTGAGTCACATTATGGGTAAAACCGTCCTCTTCTCAACGGCTGGTATTTTAGTCTATGTTACAGGAATCAGAGACATGAGAGAAATGGGTGGACTTGGTTCCAAGATGCCCGTCACGGCAATACTTTGGATCATAGGGGCGATGATGCTCTCTGCCTTTCCCCCTTTTATGAGCTTCCCATCAGAATGGATCTTATTTACCGGTGTCTTTAAATATGGAACACAGGGTTCTTTTCTCAAGCTGTTCGTTGCAATTATAGGGGTTTGCGTAATTTTATTAACAGTAATTTATACATTTTGGTCTGTGAAAAGAATATTTTTCGGTCCTTTGAAGAATAATCTGTCGCATGACCAAATCAAAGATCCACCGTTCATGATGAGCATTCCCCTTATATTGTTGTCCGTGGTATCCATCCTTCTCGGTCTATATCCTAAGCCCTTTCTGGATCTTCTCCATTCTGTGATTAAAGCGATATTATGAGAGTCGGGGGAATAATAAGATTATGATTGAGAGTGAAAAGGAGTGAATGAATTTAATAGAATCATTCCTTATAGGTTTTTCGAAGTTTACCTATCCATAAAGAATGTTGAAACATATGGTCATGTTCTCAGTGTATTTAAAAAATGTCTGCTGAAAAGATGTAGATCTCTGTGTCTTTATCTTTCCAGGCACTGGGAGGAAGGCCTGCTTTCTGACAGGTATGCTCTAAGAAGGTCTGACGGTCCCATCCGTATTCGGTAGCAACCTGAGGGAGAAGAAGTCCTGAAAACCACCCCTTCTTGATATAGATTCCATGTTTTCCCACCTCGATCTCATTGATATCGGTGATCTTTTTGAGTGGGGTCAACACCGAGATTTCTATATCAAGCTCTGGGAGTTCCTTTTCAGTCACGGGGCTAAATCTTGGATCACGAAAGGCTGCCGCCTCGGCCATCTCTTCGATTGTCTTATAAAGAGGTCCATGGCCTTCAATGTATCCAATACATCCTCTCAATTGTCCTCTTTTGTGAATAGAGACGAAAGCCCCCCGATTCTCTTTTAATGCAGGCGAGTCCACTTTAAATTCGGGTACAGGTTTTCCTCTCACTTTATTCTCAATCACGGTCTTTGCAATCTGGTGAAGGATCTTCTTCTCCTGGTCACTTAATCCCAGATCCACCCCTATTTTTTTCTCTCCTTTCATCTTGGTTTCTCCTCCTTTGGCCCTAAAAAGGACGGCCGAAGTGTATCCCACCACACGACTCCGATCTCCTGTCACATCTCCTGAATTAAGATATTTAAGAACTTTTCCTCGATTGGCCCCCAAGGCTCTGGCAGCCAGAAGGACTGTCACGACAGGCCCCCCTCCACAGGCTTCACACCGCCCTTTTTTTAGATCCTGGGACAATCCCTCAGGATCAAATCTTTCGAGATGTTTGAGCACGATCTGATCCAGACGAACAGCCTCCTCATATCCATGGAAATGGGAAAGATCTGTACTGGCTACAAGAAGAACCCTTTTCCCTTTGACCGTTTCTGATATGGCTGAGGCCAGGGCTTGAGAGCTCTCCCAGCTCCAGTAGGGCTCCATGACAATGGGAACCAGTTTAAATGTTTTTAAGACGACCTGGAGAAAGGGGATCTGAACCTCCAGGGAATGCTCTTCCCGGTGGGCTTCTGGAATAAATCTAAGCCCGTTCCACTTTGCCATCATCTTCTTAGAAAGTTCAACATCTACAGGGACGATCCCGAGGGGAGTTCGATATCCTCCTCGTTCATAAATAGAGGCCCCTTTAAAATCCACCCGATGGCTCGGGGCGACCACAACGACAGAATCAAAGGGTTGGCCTTCGATCAACTTATACCCGTAGGCAGCGACCTGCCCGGAGTACATATAACCGGCATGGGGGGAGATGAGCGCTACGATCTCTCCTTCAACAGGCTCCTTTCTTACATTCTCAAGATACTTTTTGATCTCACTCAAAAGAGTGGCTGGATGATCAGGATAAAACATTCCCGAAACGGCAGGTTCTCTTATCTCACCCATACCAACCTCCTTTCCCTTTTTGGGACCCTGAGCCTCACATCCTATTTCCAGAAGAATCAGTATGCTGAAAATAACGGGAAAAGAAAGAACTCTTTTGATTCGGGTCATTCCCCCATCACCTTCGGCTATCGAGAAGCAATGTGACAGGACCGTCATTTACGAGGTGAACCTCCATCCTGGCCTGGAATTCTCCTGTTTGGACGGGAATTCCCTGTTCCTTCAATTTTAATATCAATTGCTCATAGAGCCTTTTTGCAAGGGTAGGTTCTTCTGCTTCTGTAAAAGAGGGTCTCCTTCCTTTTCGACAATCTCCGTAGAGAGTGAATTGGGAGACGACCAACATCTCTCCTTTAATCTCTTTTAACGAGAGATTGAACTTCCCTTCAGAATCTTCAAAAATTCGAAGGTCAGGGAGCTTGGAGGCTAAAAAGGAGAGATCTTCTTCGCTATCCCCCCGGCCTATCCCGATAAAGACCAGTAACCCCTTCCCAATCTTTCCAATGGACCTATCATTGACCAGGACCTCTGCTGATTTAACTCGTTGGACCACTGCTCTCATAAAAATTTAGATTCTTGAAATTCAGATTTCGAATTTCGAATGTTTGATGAATTCAGGTCAGTCCTCCTTTCCCTTCTCTTTCTTGGCCTGTGCAATAATCTTCTCAGCAAGGTGGGATGGAACCTCTTCATAATGAGAGAATTCCATGGTGAAGGTTCCTCTTCCTCCGGTCTTTGAGTTCAGGTCCGGGGCATATTTGAGCATTTCGGCCATGGGGACATTGGCTTGAATGACCTGATAATTCCCTTTCGCATCTACCTTTAAGACCCTTCCACGACGACTATTGAGATCTCCGATGACATCTCCAATCGTCTCTTCCGGTGCAATGACCTCCACCTTCATAATGGGTTCGAGGAGGACTGGATTGGCCTCTGCGATCCCTTTTTTGAAACACATGATGGCTGCGATCTTGAAGGCCATTTCAGAGGAGTCCACTTCATGGGATTTTCCATCGTAGAATCGGACCTTCACGTCCACCACAGGATACCCTGCTAATACTCCGCTCTGCATAGCCTCATGGATTCCCTTCTCCACAGCGGGCACAAAATTCCTTGGAACATTCATTCCGACCAGAGCATTCTCAAATTCAAATCCCGCTCCTCGTGGAAGAGGGGAAATATCGAAATGAACCTCTGCAAACTGGCCCCTCCCTCCGGTCTGTTTCTTATGGCGATAAATCACCCCTGTTTTCGTTCCCCGAATCGTCTCTTTGTATGGAACCTTGGGTGTGCTCAGGTTGACTTCCACCCCGAACTTCCTCTTTAGCTTTTCAACAATCACTTCGACATGGGTCTGACCCACACCCGAAAGAAGAATTTCTCCGGTCTGTTCATCTCGAGAAACCATCATCGTGGGATCTTCTTCGTGAAGACGGGCCAAGGAGGCCGTAATCTTTTCCTCATCCCCCTTCGCTTTTGGGGCGATTGCATAGGTGATCACGGGGAGGGGAACCTTTGTCTCTTCAAAAACGATGGGTTTCTTTTCGTCACAAAGGGTATCGCCGGTGGAGGTGTCTTTTAATTTTGCAACGGCCACAATATCTCCTACACTTGCAAATCCTATGGGTTTCTGTTTTTTCCCTTCCATCAGAAAGATCTGCCCGATTCTTTCCTTCACATCTTTCTTCGAATTGTAAACCGTTGAATCTGCATTGATGCTTCCTGAATACACCCTGAAGAGATTCAATTTTCCCGCAAAAGGATCGGCAATGGTTTTGAATATAAAGGCAGAGAAGGGAGCATCCTCCTTGGGCTCCCTGGTCTCAACCTCTCCTGTCTTGGGGTGCTTTCCCTGGATGGGCTTCTTTTCCAGAGGAGAAGGAAAACACTGGATCATTAAGTCAAGAAGGGGCTGGATCCCAATATTCTGAAGGGAAGACCCACAAACCGCTGGAACCAGCCTTCTCTCAAGTGTTCCTTTCCGGAGACACCTTATTGCTTCTTCTATGGTAATCTCTCCTGATTCCAAATACTTTTCCATAAGCTGATCATCCATCTCAACGAGGGCCTCTATCAGCTTTTCACGAAAACGATTGACCTCCTCTTCCATCTCCGAGGGGATCTCCTTGACTTCAAACTGACCGCTTCCATCCCTCTGGTAGAGATAGGCCTTTTTCTGGATCAAATCGACTACCCCCTTAAATTCCCCGCTACTCCCGATGGGCAGTTGCACAGGAATCGAAGGCTGGGATGGGAATGCCTTTCTGACCTCCTCCACGACTTTTAGAAAATCGGCCCTCTCCATATCCATTTTACTGACGAAGAGGATTCGAGGAACTTCAAACTCATTGGCATACGCCCAGACCGTTTCAGTTTGAACCTTTACCTCCGAATTAGCTCCAATGACGATAATGGCTCCATCCACTATCCTCATCGAAGCCTTTGCTTCAAAAATAAAATTGGCATACCCAGGGGTATCGACGATATAAAAAAAGTGTTTATTCCAATCAAAATGAGCTAAGGAGGCACTGATGCTGATCTTTCGATTGATCTCTTCCGGTTCGAAATCCATGATGGCGGATCCATCATCCACCCTGCCCAATCTGGTATTGATCCCTGTATCAAATAGGAGAGCCTCCACTAAAGAGGTCTTTCCCTCTCCTCCATGGCCAAAGGTTCCCACGTTTCGAATAAAATTAGGTTCCACCCGCCTCATCTTATCTCCTTTCTCTTTTTTGCAAATTTCAATAAAGCACTAAATTTTTACTTATTTTTTCAATAAAAGTCAACTCTTCCGGCCCTGAAAAAATTGACACCAAAATGGAATTCTCTTAGAATCGATAGGGTAGAGGTCCACCATGAAAAGTTCTGTCTTTTTTTCTGATCTTCGGGGAGAATCCAAAAGAACGCTTTTTGACAAATTAGACCTTCTTTTAGAACGGGTCCATCTGAAAGAAAAGATCAAGAAGAAAGATCTGGTGGCCATTAAACTTCACTTCGGGGAGAGGGGGAACACCGCCTATATCCGACCCATCTTTATTCGAAGGATTGTGGATCGGGTAAAGGATTATGAAGGAAAACCTTTCTTGACCGATACGAACACCCTTTATCTGGGATCCCGGAGTGATGCGGTTTCCCATTTAATGACTGCCTCTCAGCATGGTTTCACAGAATCCGTCGTTGGAGCTCCTGTATTGATTGCAGATGGCCTGCGGGGAAATAGTACCATCAAAGTTAAAATCGATAAAGCCTTTTTTAAAACTGTCTCTATTGCACAGGCCATCCATATGGCCGATGTCCTTATTGTCGTCACCCATTTTAAAGGACATGAGCTCTGCGGTTTTGGAGGGGCCCTAAAAAACTTAGGAATGGGATGCTCAAGCCGGGAAGGAAAGTTAAGTCAGCACTCCAATATCTCCCCCAAGGTGAAGGAGAAGCTCTGTAAGGGATGTGAGAGCTGCTTGGGCTGGTGCCCCTCAGGGGCTATCTCTATTCTTTATCTTGAAGGCGAAGCCCAAACGAATCGCAGGGTCGCCCGAATTTATCCCCAAAAATGTATTGGATGTGGAGAATGCATCCTGGCCTGTCCTTCGGGTGCCATCCAAATCCAATGGAATGAATCTATTCCCATTTTTCAGAAAAAGATGATCGAATACGCCTATGGGGCCCTCATGAACAAAAAGGGAAAGACCCTCTTCGTCAATTTTCTTACCCAGATTTCTCCTGCCTGTGATTGTTATGGATATTCGGACACACCCATTGTCGGGGATATTGGAATTCTATCCTCAGAGGATCCCGTAGCGATTGATCAGGCCTCTGTGGATCTGGTGAATCGGGAAGAAGGAAATCGATCCTCCAGGCTTCCTAAGAACTGGGAGCCCGGGGAGGATAAATTTCGTGCTCTTTACCCTGAAGTGGATTGGAGTATTCAACTCTCTTATGCTGAGGAGATCGGATTGGGAAATCGGAAATATGAGCTTATCCCTTTATGATCAGACCATCGTCTCAATATTTAACCTCTTTTAAAAACAAACCGTGAGGAGGGGCAGTGGGGCCAGCCTTTCTTCGATCCCTGGAATGAAGGATCTCTTTGAATTCTTCAGGGCTGATCTTTCCCTTTCCTACTTCAACCAGAGTCCCTACAATTGTTCTGACCATCTGTTTTAAAAACCCATTGGCCTCTATTTCAAAACATAGGATTCCTTCTCGAGTTCTCTTCCAATCTGCTCGTAACACCCTTCGGATAGGGCTCTTGATCGGGGTTCCGGAGGATTTAAAGGACGAAAAATCATGTTCTCCAATGAGTGACCGAGCCGCCTCTTCCATGGCCTCCCGATTCAACTTTTGAGGAATATGCCAGACGTAATAACGATGGAAGACAGATCGTAGGGGTCGGTTGAGGATTCGATATTCATAGACTTTGCTGATAGCCATCTTCCTGGCATCAAAATCACTGTTCACTTCCTCTACTTTCTTAACAAGAATATCTTTAGGGAGAAGGCTATTCAGGGCACGCTGGAGGGAATGGATATCTATAGGACTTCGAGTCTTAAAATGGGCCACCTGTGCTAATGCATGAACCCCAGCATCTGTTCTGCCTGAGCCAACCACATGAATCTCCTCTCCAGTAATCCGCTTCAGGCAATCTTCAAGAACCCCCTGGATCGTTTTCCCACCAGGCTGAGTCTGCCAACCCAAATAATCTGTACCATCATATTCGATGATCAGTTTGATAATCCGCATTTGGAACAGTTAAAATTTTGATTTTTCTCTTTTCAAAATAGATGGATTGATTTTGAATTTTGAATTTTGAATTTATCATTTCATTTTTCGGACTTGATGATACAACTTTATCCCCCATCCAGGTTTGATCTGGATGGCCCCTTCAGGACAGACCTCCTGACAGCAGAAGCATCGGATACATCGACCATAATGAAAGGATGGACTCTTAGCCTCCCAATGTAGGGATTGGGCTGGACAAATCTCTATACATTGTCCGCATCTTTTGCAGAGTTCTTTCCTCAGGACAGGTTTAGAGCTCAAAGTATTTTTAAGAAGTCTATTAAAAAAATCAGGAAGTCCCCAATTCATGGAATCGAGTTTAGGAAGCTCGAATCTGGAGATTTTTACTTCCTCAATCTTCTCTCCGACAATCTCAATCCCATCTCCCCCCATTCCTGCTTCTAAGGCCACTCGATTCGTCATCAATGAAACTCTCGGAATATCAAGGAGGTCACAGATGACTTGATCCAGGCTGAGTGCATCGGTACTGGCTATAATCAAACCCAAAGGAATAGGTCGACCGCTATTCGGCCCATTTCCATCCATTCCGACCACCCCATCCAACACAGTGAGAGAGGGTGAGATGATTTGATAGAGGTCCACCAAGACCTGAGCAAATCTCTTCCGGTCCCCTCCTGTTTTTAAATGCCAGAGTGCCTTTCTGGGACCCGGAATACATCCGAAAAGATTTTTGACCCCGAGGGTAAGAAGCATCTGCCCATGGGTCTTCCATTTCGGGAGATTGATAATAACATCGGCCTCCAGCACCCTTTGATCAATTTCAATGGATTTAAAGAAGTATCCTTTTCTACGAGTGGAGGGAACGGGTCTGTTGAATTCGACCAAAGGACAATCGAGTTCCTCCGTAACCCTCTTTATCCCTGCCTTTTCGGCTGTTTTGACCAATCCTCCGAGAGCAGGGCTATCCCCAATAAAGGGTCTTCCCCCTGCTTCGCGGACCATTTGAATCATCCCTTTTACAATTGCCGGGTGAGTCGTGACAGCGTTCTCCGGAGCCTTCCCGTAAAGGAGATTGGGTTTGAGAAGGACTCGATCTCCTTCGTTTACAAATCTTCGAATCCCTCCCATTAAATTAATCGCTTTTTGGAGGGTTTTAAAGACTTCCTCTTCCTCATAGGTCTGGCATCGCACGATGGAGACCTTCTCGCCCATCTATCCTAATCTCTCCTTACCCGTCACCTCTTCGATAGAGATCTCGATCACCGCGGTCTTCTCGAGGATCTCTTGCGAAATCTCTCCATATCCTCCCTCGGGTTGATACTTCTCCATCATTCGCTCAAGGATCTTTCTTTTTCTCTCTCTGTCGTGAATAAGAGTTCCTTTCCCTTTCACAATCACACTTCTGTAATAAGTGTGGGCTTTGCAGGGGGAGTCTTGAGTAGCCCCATAGGCCACCAGTTCATCCACTTCAAAACAGACCGGGGAACCCCTTCGAAGATCCTCCATCTTTTCTCCTGTTTGGGAGGAATGAATATAGATCTTTCCATCCTCATAGAGAAAGTGAACAGGTTTAATTACAGGAATCCCATTCGGATTGACGGTTGCTATTCTCCCCACCCATGTCCTTTTAAGGAGAAACTCCATTGTCTCCTTATCCTTGAACTCTCTATCCTGGCGGCGCATTCCCGTCCTCTTCATTTTATGGGTTTATATCCTGATCACCCCTTCTCTGAAAATCGGGACAACTTCAGAGATATCCGTCTGGGCACAATAGAGAAGATCTTCCCCAAAACCCTTTTCGACCAAATCTCTCCCGTGGCGGGAAGTATAAAACACTTCGATGAGATTTCCTTTAAACTTTTCGTAGAGAATTCTTGCAGCCACAGCTGCATCGGTGAGTTGAATGGATGCTTTCTCTTCGACCATTTTCTCGATCAGCATTCCTCCACAGACAACATCTTCCAGGGAAAAATTCCCTTCATCTCCAGAGGCAAAAATGAGAAGGTCCTCTTTATGGGAGAGACAATACTTTGCAATCGCTCTGAGATTGAAAAAACAAGCCGCGAGGACCTCTTTCCCTGAAGAGACCAGATCGAAGGCTCTGGTTCCGTTGGTGGTGGTGAGAATGATTCTTTTCCCAAGGATTCTTTCAGCGATATATTCCTTCGGAGAATTACCAAGATCGAATCCCTCGATCCTGAGGCTATTTCTCTCCCCTCCTAAAAGGGTTGTTCCCCGGGGAAAGGTTTTTGCCTTTTGAAAGGCTTCTTCCACCTTAGCCACTGGAATAATCTCCGCCGCCCCCTCGGAAAGGGCCTTCACGATGACCGAGGTGGCCCGAAGGACATCGATCACGATCGCAATTCTGTCAGAAAGGGTGATGGGATCCGGGGGGACAGGAATGAATCGAATATCAATTTCCATGAAAACGGAACTCCGTACTATGGGTGTTAAAATTTATTGGTGTGACCAGAGTCTAAAGATCTGGTTCAGAATCTCCTTCTTCTTTTTAAGCATCTCCTGTTTGGAGCGACATCGAATCTGTCCTGAAGCAGCGCCAGGATGACCATCCCCAATGTTAAGGGTCCTCATGATCTCCCCGATATTTTTACCGATTCCCTGTCGATTCCCATGGATCGAAAGGGACATGGAAAAACCCAAATGATTACTCTTCACCCCTGGAGGATCCATTAAATTATAGACTTCTAATACACTGAGGGCCTGAGGATAGAGGAGGAAAGCAAGATTCTTAATCAGGTAAGGTCTCCGCTGATACGGGGTAAGATCAACCACAACGATCTCCTTCTTTTCATCTTCTTCGAGAAAGGAGGAGGCATCTTGAAGGATCTTTAGCATTCGACTCTCTTCTTCTCGATATCGTTTGAATCGAGTCTGGATAAAATCGAGATGGGCCACCTCCTGAATGGGCCGTTCCTTTAATTCCTTCACTAAATTTCTTAAATAATGGGCATGTTCTTCCGGGTTCTGGAAACGGACCTTTAAGGAAAGATCGATCATCCTTCCGGGAGTCTCTTTTCGCCAATCTTCGATGCTCTCATAGGAAAAACTATCGATTCGGTCCGCCTCGTCGACCGCTTCTATAAATCGCGAAGGAACC
The DNA here is from genome assembly GCA_938045955.1 of uncultured bacterium. Lineage (GTDB taxonomy): Bacteria > Desulfobacterota > BSN033 > BSN033 > UBA1163 > CALIBK01. The sequence continues at coordinate 17,518 of CALIBK010000043.1, forward strand.
TCAGCTCTTTCCGAAAAATATTCATAGACCACCCGGCTACAGCTTGGTCGAAGGGCGAACCGTCCAGGGATGGATCTGGGGTCGATTCTCCGATACTCTAATTCCTGAAGATTTCCTTCGTGGTGATCAAACCAAAGCCCGCACTGGAGGGGGTAAGGAAGGTCACAGACCACATCCTTTTCTGTAATGGTGATCTGATTCCTGGTGATGACCAAGGGTCCAGCAAAGAGGACCTTTTTGATTTTTAAGACCCACCCGCAGATGGAAGCACTGACAATCCCATCAAAATCATGATGAGTGATAATCTTTTCATAAACCCCCTCGGATTTTTTAAGAAGGGATAATGTCATGAATAAAAATTAACATTCAAGAAGAGAGGAATCAATAGAAAGGCTTTATAAAAAGAGGAACGAAGGAATTACTCTTCTTTCTTTTTAGGGGAGAGGCCTTCTCCACGCTTTTCGATCTCTTCCTGGATCAATGCTCCAAGGCTATGGACGGTCGAACCTTGATTCGAGATGTACTTTTCCACCTCAACTTTTTCCATCTTCTCCTTATAATTCTTAATACTTAGCCCGATCCTTCGATCCTGGGGGTCTACGTGGATGATCATTGCCGAAACTGTGTCTCCGACCTTCACCACATCGGACGGTTTCCCTACTTTTTCCCGACTGAGCTCTGAGACATGAACCAATCCCTCGATTCCATCCTTCAGCTCTACGAAGGCACCAAAATCAGTTACATTGGTGACCTTCCCTGTCACGATATCCCCTTTCCGGTAGTGTTTATCCACCTCTTTCCAGGGATCAGGGGTAAGCTGTTTAATTCCCAGGGAGAATCGTTCGTTTTTCGAATCGATGTTTAAAACCACTGCCTCCACTTCCTGTCCCTTTTTGAATAGTTCACTCGGGTGTTTGATCTTCTTGGTCCAGGACATTTCGGAAACATGGACCAATCCATCGATCTCTTCATCGATCCCGATGAAAATTCCAAAATCCGTAATCGTCTTCACCTTTCCCACTACCTTTGTCCCAACAGGATACTTCTCGGCAAGAAGAGCCCATGGATTGGGTTCGATCTGCTTCATTCCCAATGAAATTCTTCGTTTTACAGGATCACAGTCGAGAACCACGACTTCGACTCGATCCCCCACCCGGACCATTTTGGAGGGGTGCTTATACTTCTTACTCCATGTCATCTCTGAGATATGAACCAGTCCTTCCACCCCTTCCTCCAGCTCAACAAATACCCCATAGTCCGTGATGTTGACCGCTTTCCCTTTGAGTCGAGTCCCTGGGGGATATTTCTCAAGGACAGAATTCCACGGATCGGGTTGAGCCTGTTTCAGCCCCAAAGAGATCTTCTCCTTTTCTCGATCGAAGCGAAGGACCTTCACCTTGACCCGATCTCCTACGGAGAGCTTCTCGGATGGATGGGAGATCCTTCCCCAGCTCATATCCGTAATATGGAGGAGGCCATCCACCCCACCTACATCAATGAAAGCCCCATAGTCGGTCAGATTCTTGACCGTTCCTTCAACGATATCCCCTTCTTTTAAATTCTTTAAAGTTTCTTCCCTTTGAATCTTACGTTCCTCTTCGAGAAGGACTCTACGGGAGAGAACGATGTTATTTCTCTTTCGATTAAACTTAATGACTTTAAATCTCAATCTCTGTCCGACCCATTCATCTAAGTTTCGAATTGGCCTGAGATCAATCTGGGAACCTGGAAGAAAGGCGTGAACGCCTCCTAAATCCACAGAAAGTCCCCCTTTGACTTTGGAGACGACCTCCCCTTCCATGGCCCCTCCATCTCGAAAAGACCTGGTGATCTCTTTCCAGATATTGGCTCGATCCGCTTTCTCTTTAGAAAGGATCAGAACCCCTTCTTCCGTATCTTTCCTCTCAACCAGGACATCGATCTTGTCTCCAATCTTCAGGTCCAATCCTTTACTCCTCTTCTGAAACTCCTGAATAGGAATCTGGCCTTCACATTTGTACCCTACATCCACGGTCACATATTCGGGGGCGATTTCGATCACCGTTCCCTTAAGAATTTGACCTTCCTCGATGGTTTTGAACGTCCCGTCATAAAGGGTTTGAAGACTCTCTTTCTCCTCGTTCTCACGAATTCCTTCTGGCTCTACGGTCTCCCCAGGTGGAGTGGCCTGAACCTCTTCTCCTGTGGGAGTCAAATCATCCTTTATCATTCTAAACCTCCCTTTGAAACCTAAACTTTATACCATACCTTTTAAAAAATTACAAATTTTTCATTAATCGTTTAATTCTCTTTTTCACCTCCTCCACGATCCAAGGAGGGGTAGAAGCCCCTGTGGTTAAACCTATCCTTTTGATATTTTTAAACCAGCTCGGGTCCAAATCTTCGATAGTTTCAATATGATAGGTCCTTGGTTGAACCTCTCTACAGATATGAACCAATCGTTGGGTATTCCCACTATTATACCCCCCGATGACAATCATGCAATCCACCTTCTTTGCTATCTCAATGGCTTCTTGCTGACGAAGGGTGGTGGCTTGACAGATCGTATTAAAAACCCGAACCTCAACCGCCTTCTCCATACATCTCCTGACGATCTCTTTAAAGAGATCCGACCTTTGAGTGGTCTGAGCAATGATCCCTAATTTTTTATAATTTCCCATTTTCGTGATGGCCTCAGGAGTCTCGATGACCATCGCCTCCTGACGAAGATAACTCCGGATTGCTTCCACCTCAGGATGTTTCGGATCTCCTACAATCACTAAAGGATATCCATTCCGATCCAGAAACTTTGCGAAGGAGTGAACCTTCTTTACAATCGGACAGGTTGCATCAACGATTTTTAATCCCCTCTTCTTCACTTTCTCTAAATCTTCTTTGGATATCCCATGGGATCGAAAGATGACAGTTCCTTGAGGAATCTCTTCCACTCGAGCCTTCGAGTTTATGCCCAATCCTTCTAAATAGGTGACAGCCTGAGGATTATGAATTAAGGGGCCCAGAGTATAAATGTCCTGAGAAGATCTTTGGGCTGCCTGAAGAGCCATCTTCATCGCCCGTTCCACTCCAAAACAGAATCCTGAGAGCTTAGCGACGATCAGTTTCATGGGTTCCCGATCTTTTCTAAAATCAAACGATACATCTCACCTACCACTTCTTCGATTGAAAGATGGGTGGAGTCAATCTCTATGGCATCCCCTGCCCTCTTGAGGGGGGAGAGTTCCCGGGTCATATCATTTCGGTCTCTTTCTATAACCTCTCTTAAAGTCTCATAAAAATCCACCTGGATTCCCTTTTCCAGAAGTTCTTTAAATCTTCTTCTCCCCCTCTCTTCGACACTTGCGGTAAGATAAAATTTAATATCCGCTCCAGGGAAAACGATCGTTCCGATATCCCTTCCTTCAAAGACCATTCCTCCTTCCTTTCCCATTTCTCTCTGTTTTTTAACGAGAGCCTCTCTTACCCCTTTTTTCTTCGAAATCTCTGAGGCCAGATGACTGATCTCAGGGGTTCGGATGGCTTCTGTAATCTCTTCTTGGTCGCAGAAAAAACGGAGTTTCTCACCTTCGGTAACAAAGGATAAACGAAGGGAGGAAGCCAGCTCCTGGAGGGAAGATTCGTCTTCAATTCCAATAGACTCCCTCTTGGCCTTCCAGGCCACCGCCCGATACATGGCACCCGTATCTACATATTGATAGCCTAATCGTTGAGCCAAGGCCCTGGCCACGGTGCTCTTCCCTGCACCCGAGGGACCATCAATGGCAATGATCAATCTTCGGGGGCTCAAAATAATTCACTCACCCAGAGAGAAAAATAGGAGGAAATCTTCTTTTTAACAAAGAGGCTTTATCATATTGGAAGGGAATTTTCAAGAAATTGAAGAGAAGGGATTAGGGGCTAAAGGAAGTCCTAAACTTTTTGCCACACCCTCGCAAACCAGTTCCCCATGAATCAGATTGAGGCCTTTTCTCAAAGCTTCATTTTCCCTTAAGGCCCTTTCATATCCCTGCTCTGCCAGTTGAAGAACGTAAGGAATCGTGGCATGGGTGAGGGCAAGAGTAGCAGTTCTTGGATAGATCCCCGGCATATTGGTCACACAATAATGGACAATCCCCTCCTCAATGTAAATAGGATCCTCATGGGTAGTAGGCCGAGTGGTCTCGAAACATCCCCCCTGATCGACTGAGACATCCACAATGGCTGACCCTGGACGCATCCTTCTCAACATTTGCCGTGTGACAAGCTTGGGGGCCTGAGCTCCAGGGATGAGTACGGCACCGATGACCAGGTCAGCATCCGTAATCTCTTCTCCGATGGTCATTCTGTTGGAGATGAAAGTCGTCACGTGCCCCTGGGTGATATCATGGATATAGCTCAGTCGTTCCGGGTAAATATCAAGGATAGAAACACGCGCCCCCATTCCTACAGCCACCTTGCAGGCATTGGTTCCGACCACTCCTGCACCAAGGATCACCACTTTGGCAGGGGGAACACCAGAAGCCCCGCAAAGAAGAACTCCTCTTCCACCATGCCTTGCCTCCAGACACATCCCACCCGCGAGGATGGATGCCCTCCCTGCAATCTCACTCATCGGTCTCAACAGGGGAAGGGAACCGTCTCGGCTCTGAACGGTTTCATATCCAATCCCGATCACTCGACACTCCAGCAACTGACGGGTCAACTCGGGATTGGCCGCCAGATGAAGATAGGTAAATATGATTTGTCCGGGTTTTAGGAAGGGATATTCTGGCTCGATGGGTTCCTTCACCTTCACAATCATCTCCGCTTCTTCCCAGATGGTTCTCGCCTGGTCCATTAGGATGGCCCCGGCCTGGAGATATTCCTGATCCGTAAATCCGCTTCCCTCCCCTGCCCCTCTTTCTACCAGGACCCGGTGACGATGAGCAACCAGTGCATCGACTCCACTGGGAGTGATAGCGACCCTCTTTTCTCCGGTCTTGATCTCTCTGGGAACCCCTATGATCATCTCTTTCCCTCGTTCATTTACGTTTTAAGCTCAGACGTCTGGCTACAAATTCGACCATGGCTTCTGTAGCCCTCGAAAACTCATTGGCCGTTGCAATCATGGCGGGATGGGAATTAAATTCCTCCGGCGTATACCCATCTTCTCGATAAGCCCGTTCGAAATATGGGATCCGTAAGAGTTTATCCAAGACCTCCTTCGGGACCTCCTCTTCGATCTGCGGGGTGAACTCCATCCCATCCAGAGATTCGAAAACGCCCTCAATAAATGGCGGGGGACAGGTAAAGACGATGTCTCCTCCTGCCAATTTCTCCAGATGCCAGCATTGTTTTTTCCCGTTCATCATTGGACTGATTCGCATCGAACAGATGAGCATTTTACTGGGATAGCCTCCCTCTTTTAAAAATCGGTAAGCCTTTTTAAAGATGGCAATCTCTGCCCATCGAACCTCCGCCTCGGTTAACTCGATTCCCAGAGACTCCGCTTCTTTTCGAAGGGTACCCAAATCTCCATACCGGGCGGTCATGTGGGTGATCACAGACCTCCATTTCGTCAGATCGACTCCATTCTTTTTTGCAATTTCTACTCCCTCTTTGACTGCCTTCGCACACGCAATGAGTTGAGGAAGAATAAAGGTAAGAGTATTATTGGTGGAGATCCCTCTGGAGGTAAGGAGTTTAATCACCTCGTAGCCTTCCTTACTTCCCGGAACCTTAATCATGACATTGGGACTGAGGCTAGAGAGCTCCAGGGCCTGAGAGACCATCTTCTCTTTCTGAGTCAGGTTTCGAGGATCCACCTGCCCCGAAAGATATCCATATCGATATTTTGAGGCTTCAAACACCCCGAGGTACATCTCGGCCCCTCTTCGAACGATCTCCTTATAGGTCCTCCAAAAGAGGATTTCCGGATCGATGTTTGGATCTTCATCAATGAGATGATCCACAATCTCCGAAACAAAGGATTCTCTCATCTTGATCACATTCAGAGAGAGAGGAGGATTGGTGGTGACCCCTCGAAAGAGAGTCTTCTCTGGATGTTCAGGGTCAAAGAGTCTCCTGAGTTGTTCCCTTAATTCTTCGGCCCTTTGGGGAGAAACCCTTTTGAGAAAGCTTTCTGCCCAGGCTTCATAGATGAGAGGAGAAGAATCCCACCAGATCTCAGCTCCGGGATGGGTTTCCATCAGTTTTTCAAAAGGACTTTTTTTCATTCTCATGCCTCCTTCTTTCGATTTTCGAAAAATCGCTTGATCGCTGAAACGCAGATAGAATTCTCCTCATGAGTCCCTAAACTGATTCGGAAAAAACCATTCCTTCCCCTCAAAGGCGCAAAGGATTTAAGGATCACACCCGCCTTCTCAAACACGTAATCGACGATCTCTTTCCCCGTCACTCCCGCATCGGTGGCATCAATGAGCACATAATTCCCATGGGAATAGTAAGGCTTTAACCCGGAGATCTTGGAAAGCTCTTTCACGACATATTCGACTCCTGCATTGTTATAAGCAGCTTTCTTTTTTAACTCTTCCTCTTCCTCCAGAGCAGCCTCTGCAGCAGCCATTGAAAGAAGGGTCGTATTCCAGGGAATCTGCATCTTGCGAAAATATTGGATCATGGTTTCATCTGCCAGGGCGTATCCAAATCGGATTCCAGCCATCCCGAAGGCCTTTGAAAAGGTATGGGCCACGATGACATGATTATACTTTCGGATCAGAGGGGCTTTGGATTCATGCTCTGGATGATATTCGAGGTAAGCCTCATCGATAAGAGTAGGAATTCCAAGATCAATCAACCTCTGTAAATCCTCATCCGGAATGAAGTCTCCGGTAGGATTATTAGGGTTACACACAATGATGACCTTGGTTCTTGGGGTCACGGCCCGTAGCATGGCCGGGACATCATATTGGAGATCCGGGGTCATATCGATGGCAACGACCTTTCCCCCCACGGCCCTGGCCCGGATTCCATAAAGGGAAAACGTGGGATTGGGCAGAAGCACCTCATCTCCAGGAGTCACAAAGAGCCTCATGACCATATCGATGATTTCGGAAGAACCATGGCTGAGATAAACATTATCCGGACTCAAATCGTAAAGTTTTGCAATTTTGGCTCGAAGCCGGGGACCATTGTCGGGATAGCGGTTTCCCATTCTTGCTGCCTCCGAAATGGCCCGAATCACCTTTTCAGAGGGGGGGATGGGATTTTCATTGACCATCATCCTTTTGAGTTCTGGTCTGGACCATGCCAGAAGAATATCCTCTGTTCCATAAGGGGTGACCTGATCAATCCAGGGAACCAAAAATCTTTTCAAATCGGCCATCGCTTTCTCCTTTCTTGATCAATTGCTGATTAGCTATCTATACAGGTAACAAGACCTTTCCTCTTTGTCAAGTCTTTTTTAGAATCTACTCTCTGAGATCGGATCGGTATCTTCCGGATTCCACCTCAAAGACATATTTATCTCCTCGATGAATCGCGTGAAGAACCTCCACAGGAATACTCTTTGAATCGTAAATGACACTTTCAAGAAAAATGGCAGGAGAGTGGGGAGGAACCTCGAGGAATTTCGCATCCCCTTCAGAGAGTGAAATGGCACGAAACGTTTGGATCGACCGATGGAGTTCCACCCGGAACTTTCGGGTCAACAGATGATAAAGAGAACCGGTCAAACGCATCTTTAGAATCTCCTTAAATTCTTCATAAGGGAGATAGCTCCGTTCGAGAACCAATGGAACCCCATCTCCTAAACGGAGTCTTTCAGTTAAAATCACCTTCTTATCCCGCCCCAGCATCAACTTTTCTCCCACCTCAGGAGGTGCCTTTATCACAGACTTTCCTATCAATTTGGTCTGGGGCCTTAACCCCATCCTGATCATATCATCGGTGAAGCTGGAGATATGTTGAAGGGTATATTTGACCGGTCGTTGGGATTGAGCAATGACAAAAGATCCGACCCCATTCTTCTTCTGGATCAATCCCTTCCCCACAAGGTCCGAAATAGCCTGCCGTACCGTGTTCCGATTGACTCGAAACAGTTCAGCCAGTTTCGACTCAGAAGGGAGCTTATCATGAATCCCATATCGACCCTTCTGGATCATCTCCTGAAGCCACTGACTGATCTGAATATACTTGGGGACTCCTTTTTCCAGAGTGAAGGTTTCGGCCATGATGATTCCTTTAAGCCGTGACACTCATTCCTTTCAGTCCTGATTTTCCAGTGATCAATCTCATGACCACGAGCATGGCTACCACCAGAACGATAATGATCGTGCACATGGCATTGGCACTGGCCGTTCGGCCATCGATGTCCAGAAAGATGATCTCTATGGCTGCCAGTTTAACCTTGGCAGAGACCAGAAAGATCACCGCACTGATGGTCGTCATGGCTCTCATGAAGAAGAAGGTAATATTGGAAAAGAAGGCTGTCTTCGTCAGGGGGAAGACCACTTGGGTGAAGGTCTTAATGGGATCGGCTCCTAAACTGATGGCAGCCTCCTCGATCGAACGATCAATCTGTTTCAGGTTGGCGATACTGGAGAGAGTCCCTAAGGTAAAGTTACAGATGATGATATTGATGATAATGATCCAGAAGGTTCCATAGATAAAGAAATAGGGTTTATTGAAGGCAAGAATATATCCTAACCCCATTACCGTTCCGGGAATAGCTGCAGGAAGTACGCTCAGGGTATAAAGAATCTCTACCCCTCCGGGTCTCTTCTTTTCGATGAGATAGCCAGCGAGAAGGGTCAGGGAAGCTCCTCCGAGAGCGACCAGGACCGAGACCCAGAGGCTATTCCAGATAGGGGCATATTTATAGGCAATCAGTGATCTCCATTGTCCTTCCAATACAGAGGACCAGAATCTGGTCCACAGAGGGGCATTCCCCCCCAGAGAGGGAAAATCGAAATGTTGAAGAGTCAACGTAAAATCATAGGGCCAGGTCTTCACGAAGGAACCCAGGAACACGGTGATAAATACGATAAGAATGAATGTGGTAGGAATCCAGCAATAAATCGTAAAAGCCCATTTCTTAAAGGGTCTGGAGGGTTGAAGGAATGGGCGAGCCTGCCCACTGATCAGGGCATAACTTTTTTTGGTGAGGTAATAATTGAGCAAAAAAGCCCCCACCGAAGGAATTAGAAGAATTACACTGATCGTGGCCCCCAGGTCAAACCGTTGCATCCCGATCACCTGTTGATAGATCTCTGTGGCAAGAACGTTGTAGTTTCCTCCGATGACCACTGGAACACCAAAATCTGTAATGGTGAGATTGAATACCAGCGCTGCTGCACTGGCAATTCCATATTTGGCTGAGGGCAGGGTGACTTTAAAGAAGGTTCTTAAAGCGGAGGCCCCGAGGCTTTGGGCGGCTTCATCCAATCGGGTGTCCACCGCAGAGAGTGTCGTGTAGAGGATGAACAGGGCATTGGGAAAACAGTAAAGACACTCGGCCACAATGATCCCTGTGGCCCCATAAATATTCCAGTCGGTATGGAGGAGGTAACGGGTAATCAATCCATTTCTTCCAAAGAGAAGGATGAGGGCAAGACCCTGAATAATCGAGGGGGCGATGAGAGGAAAGGTAGAAATCGTGTAAAAAATATTCTTCCCCGGGATCGTCGTTCGGGTGAGTCCATAGGCAAAGAAGAAGGCGAAAAAGGTGGTGATCGCAGTGGTCACAAGGGAAACATAAAGACTATTGGTCAGGGATCGAAACATCCTCGGGTTTGAAAAATAGGATTGATAATTCTTGAGGGTGAAGGTTCCCCCTTTGAGAAAACTCAGTTTACAGATATCGTAGACCGGGTAAAGCATGAAAAAAGCGAGAATGGCAAGAAGGATTCCCATCGTCATCCATACAAGCCATCGCTCGCTGCTCACGGGAGCAGAAAAGGTGAGTCCCTGACCCTCCTTCTTTAGTTTCACCGAGACCCCTCTTCAGCAGAAAAGACCATAAAGGCCTCGGGAGGAAAATAGAGCTGGACTTCCTCCCCCTGCCTAAACTCTCTTCGGGAGAACTCCTTTTCAATGATATCGGAGATGACCTCTTCCCCTTCCAGATGGATGGTCAATCTTACGGCAGCTCCTAAAAAAGTAATGACATCAATTCGTCCTATAGCGAGGTTTGACCTCTCCAATCCCTCCGGGATTTCTCCTCTTCTAAAAACCTCTATTTTTTCAGGCCGGATGGCTAAAAAGACCTTCCCCTCGGGAAGGGATTCGAATCGGGCAATTTTAAAATCTCTTTTCTCCGTATGAACTCGATCTCCGTTCCGAACGCCTCGGAAGAAATTTGACGTTCCTACAAAATCGGCCACGAAACTTGAATTGGGAGATTGATAAATCTCTACGGGTCTTCCCACCTGTCGGAACTGACCTGCCTCCATGACGACTACCCGATCGGCGATCGAAAGGGCTTCTTCCTGGTCGTGGGTCACATAGATCATGGTCTTTTTGAGTTCCTGCTGGAGTCTTTTAATTTCAGCCCTGAGGCGGACCCGAATCTTTGCATCGAGGGCACTCAAAGGCTCATCCAAGAGAAGAACCTGGGGATCAGGGGCCAGGGCTCGAACCAGAGCGACCCGCTGTTGCTGCCCCCCACTGAGTTGAGCAGGATAAAGTTTTCTCCATTCACGAAGCCCAACCAGATCCAGCATCTGATCCACTCTTTCCTCGATCTCCTTCTTCGGTCTCTTTCTCACCTTAAGGCCAAAGGCAATGTTCTCCTCCACGGTCATGTTGGGGAAAAGGGCATAGGACTGAAAAACGATCCCAAATTCCCTTTTCTGAGGAATCAGATCATTGATCACCTTTCCATCGAAGATAATCTTCCCTTCAGTTACGGTTTCAAACCCGGTGATCATTCGTAACACGGTGGTCTTTCCGCAACCACTGGGACCCAAAAAGCAGACGAACTCCCCCTCTTCAATCTCCAGATTTACATGGTCTACAGCCGTCAGCGTCCCAAATCGTTTGGTTAAATTCTCCAATCTGAGATTTCTTCCCATGGTTTCTTCCTTGACCTCGGTTTCTTCTTCTCCTTATCGAAAAATAAGATAAAAGGTGTTTAGCTATCTAAATAGCTTCTAATCGAATTTAGGGAAATTGTCAATAAAAAGGGGCACCCCCGCCTTTCGGAGTGCCCCTTAGAGATTCCTTTCCGATCATCTCAGGAAGAGACTCTCCCATTTCTTAAGGATGGCATCACGATTCTTCGCCTGCCAGGCAAAATCCATGGGATAGAGTTTAATTTCAGAAAGTTTCGGGAGGTCCGGTCGGGTAGGAATGCCTGGTAGAGTGACTCCATATTTAAATTTAGCATACTCCTTCATGGCATTCTCACTGATGGCCCAATCCAGGAATCGTTTAGCCGCCTTGGGATTTTTTGCTCCCTTCATCAGGGCATTGGCCTCTATTTCATAACCTGCCCCTTCGATAGGGAAGACAAACTCTACGGGGAATCCCAATTTTTTCTGCTCGGCCACCACGAAATCGAAAGAACATCCCACGGCGAACTCTCCCTGGGCGGTCATTTTGGCAGGTCTCGATCCGCTCTTGATATACTGACCAATGTTTTTATCTAACTTTTTTAAGAACTCCCAGCCATCCTCTTTTCCTTCCTTGGCCCCATACATCTGGAGGATACTTGAGACTTGTAAGAATCCTGTCCCAGAGGCCACAGGATTTGGCATGGCGATGAGTCCTTTAAATTTTGGATTCAGCAGATCATTCCAGCCCTTGGGCATAGGAAGATCCTTTTCTTTCATCACCTTGGTGTTCACACAGAAGGCAGCAATATACATGTCAATCCCTACATAATAGTATTCAGGATGAACAAATCGCTTTTCTAACTTTTCCACTCCTTTGGGTTTATAGGGCTCGAGCATATTTAAGGGAATAAACTGCTCCATATTGGTTACGGCCCATCCCCAGATGCAATCCGCCTGAGGATTGTCTTTTTCAGCCAACATCCTGGCTCCCAATTCACCGGTGGAGAGTCGAATGATATCAATTTCGAGATCCGGTAAATCTTTTCGGGCAACCTCCAAATACTTCACAATCTCATCGGTCTCAAGAGAGGTATAAACGGTCACTTTTTCTTTGGCCAGCCCCACGCCTGCCAAGAATAAACCCATCACGAAACTTATCACCAAAACCGTCCATTTTCTCTTCATTCCATTACCCTCCTTTCAAATTTTAAATTAATGATTTACCCGAATTCCTCTTATTTTTCCTATCTCTTCCCCCACCTCCTTTCTTTTTTAATCACCACCTTTTTATATCTAAGTCTCCTTTCTTTGTCAACCTTTGGCTGGATCCTCGGCCCAACAGATAAATTTCAGTTCTCTGATAGAGTAGACGACAAGGTCTGCAACCCTCTCTAACTCCTCCTTCGGGGTCACCCCACCCTCCAGGACTCCAATGGTTAAGGCAACCCCTGCCTGCCTCCCCATCATCATATCCGTCACCGAGTCCCCGATCATAATGGTCTCATGAGGAGTCACATTAAGTTTCCGACAGATGGAATAGATGGTCTCGGGATGGGGTTTGGGTTGGCTCACCTCCCCTGAACAAAGAACCATATCAAATAGATCTTCCAATTTGAGATTGCGTAGGATGGCCTCTGTATCCTTTCGCTCATCAGAGGTTGCCAGTGCGGTTAAAAATCCATTCTTTCTTAAATGGCAAAGAAAGGTTCGAATTCCATTGATAGGAACCACCTTTTTTCTCCAATCTTCGTCGGAATCGGCTTCATCAAAAGCCTGGGTGACGAGCAGTTTTGCCTCATCCCATGGATATCCGTGTTGATAGAGAGCCATTGTTCCGATGACAATCTCATCGGAGCGGGGTGAAATCGGACAGGGACCCCTGGGGTCCACCCTTCCCGAGACTGGATCAATCCCCCAGGCCTTCAATAAATAATGCCTTAATGGCCCATTCCTCCCCAGTCTTTTTAAAACGAAGTCGACCCTTTTTCGAATCAAAGGAACCCAGGTAGCCGTGAAATCAATCAGCGTCCCATCTTTGTCGAAGATAATAAGCCGACAGGGAATCTTCCGTCCTTGATATTCAATCCCTCTCATCTTGATCACTCTCCCATTTTCAAAAACATATCATACCCATGGTTCCTGTCAATATCTCTACCAAAAATGAAGATGATATGTTAAATCTAATTCCCAATCCATTAAAATAGGTTTCTATGCGTAATCCCTCACCGAAGGGTGGAAATCATTTTAGCCTGACAGGGGTATTTCCGAAACCCTGAGAACGCGGAGGGGTTCAGTATAAAATGGAATACGAAACGATTCACTATAAAAATGGGTTTCTCATCAAAGCGGATTGAGCCTGAGAGCTTTAGGGGCAATTTAAGGTTCCCGCACTCAGGTTTTCTCCAATACCCCTATCAGGCCTATTCCCCACCCATCGCTGATGGATTACTTCTATGCCCTATCCCCTAAATGGAGGAAAAGATGATCGGAAGAAGATTTGAGGCTGAAAAGTTAGACGATTCATCCATCGAGAGATTAAAAAGGCTTTCTCTCTTAGCTCGAGGGGACATCCTAAAAATGACCACCCTGGCAGGTTCTGGCCATCCAGGGGGATCGATGTCCTCGATCGATTTCTATCTGGTCCTTTACTCTTATGCCGGGGTGGACCCCCGATCTCCTTATCACCCTGATCGAGACCGAATCGTGATCAGCCATGGGCACACCTCGCCAGGAGCTTATGCTGCGCTGGGAAGAATAGGTTTTTTCCCTGTCGAAGCCGCCATTGTGAATTTTAGAAGGGCAGGCTCCGCCTTTGAGGGACATGTGGAGAAAGGTGTACCAGGAATCGAATGGAATACGGGAAATTTAGGTCAGGGACTCTCTGCCGGATGTGGCTTTGCCCTCGCCTCGAAGCTATTGGGGAGAGGTTTTCATGTCTTTGTGACAATGGGGTGCGGGGAGCAACAGAAAGGACAGATCTCCGAAGCCAGAAGATTCGCTGTGAAATACGATCTTCATAATCTCACTGTGATTATCGATTATAACAACCGACAGATCAGCGGGATCACCTGCGAGATCATGCCTCAGAATATAGCGAAGAATTATGAATCGGATGGATGGGAGGTCATCGAGATCGACGGTCATCAATTCCAGGAGATCTACGAAGCCTTGCGAAAGGCCACCCTTTCCAATCGACCTGTCATGATTCTTGCCCATACCATTATGGGGAAAGGGGTTTCTTTTATGGAAGGGAAGGAAGAGTATCATGGACGGGCCCTGAGCTATGAAGAATTTCAAAAAGCGATGATGGAGTTGGGATTGGAGGATGACCTATCCTATTACCGTCAGATGCGTGAAAAAGGGGAATTCTTTTTGCCACCTCAGAAATATCCCATAGAAATCCCCACGATTGAAACGGGGAGCCCAAGAACCTATGGAAAAGACCAGAAATTGGATAATCGATCCGCCTTTGGAAACGTCCTGGTGGATCTGGGATCTGTGAATCTTCGTAAAGATGGAACTCTCCCCTTGGTGGTGTTCGACTGTGATCTGGCCCCCTCCACCAAAACCAGTGCCTTTGGCAGAGAGTTCCCATCCTATTTCTTTCAAGGAGGGATCCAGGAACATAACACGGCAACGATCGCCGGAGCTATCTCTACGGTGAATTTCATCTCCTTCTTTGCAGAGTTCGGGGTCTTCGGGGTAGATGAGACCTATAATCAGCATCGGCTCAATGATATAAATGGAACCAATTTAAAACTCATCTGTACCCACAATGGGCTCGATGTCGGGGAGGATGGAAATACTCATCAGTGTATCGATTATATCGGGGTGATGCGAAATCTCTTCGGATACAAAATTATTCTTCCCGCCGATCCAAATCAGACAGACCGGGTGATTCGATATGTGGCCAGGACCCCCGGGAACTTCCTGGTCGCGATGGGTCGTTCTCCAGCTCCCATCATTCTTTCGGAAGAGGGAACTCCCTATTTCGGAACTCCATATGAGTTTCAATATGGAAAAGCTGACCTGGTTCGTCAAGGGAGAGATGGCGCCATTCTAACGACGGGTGGAATGCTTTATCGTGCCATTCAAGCGTGGGAAATATTGAAGGAAGAGGGGGTAGAGGTCCAGATCCTTTATCTCTCCTGCTTGAGTGATCTGGACAGAGAAGCTATCCTCAATGCCTGTCAGACAGGAGTGGTAGTGACCTATGAAGATCATCATGTAGAGACCGGTCTGGGAAACCTCATCGGAAGTTTCATAGCGGAACAGGGTCTACCCATTCGTTTCCATAAGATGGGAATCATTTCCTATGGAAGTTCTGGAAAACCGGATGACCTCTATCGGATGCAGGGGTTAGATGTAGAGAGTCTCGTTCACACGGTTCTCTACGAAATAAGAAGGATTTAGAAAATACCCTCTATGGCGATAGACCTTTTAATTTTCGATATGGATGGCGTTTTGATCGATGTCTCGAACTCTTATCGTCAAACCATTCTTAGGAGTATCGAACTTTACCTCAAATTGGGCTTGGGTTTTGAAAAGGTAGAAAGGTTGGTGACGGAGGAAGAGGTCTCTCTGTTTAAACTGGTGGGAGGATTCAATAATGATTGGGATTTAACTTCAGGTATCCTCCTGTATCTCATCTCTCTCTCAGGCCTTCCTCCCTGCAAAAACAGGAAACACTTCATTCGTATCCAAGACGTCGTTTCTTTCTTGCAAGAAAGATCTAAAGGATTTCCGAGGGATATCGAAAGGCTCCATGATGAATATAAAAATAACCTCAACCCTTTTTTAAAAAAAGTAAAAGGTTATAAAGGAGGTTTAAAAGGAGTTCGTCTGGCCTTGAAGCACTCTTGGGAAGGGTGGCTCTATCATCAGGGAGATTTAAATCAGGAGAACCTTGTTCAGAGAATCTTCCAGGAGGTTTATCTTGGAGATAAATTTCCCTCTTATTATCACCTTCCTCTCCTCTTTTACCACGGAAAAGGACTTTATTTAAAAGAGAGGCTTCTTTTCCCAAGAAGGATCCTCTCACGCCTTCGACGAAAGATCCCAATGGGAATTGCAAGTGGAAGACCCAGAGCAGAGGCTGAGCTTGCCCTAAAAAGGTTCCGGATCGAGCCCTACTTCGATTATATGGTGACCTTCGAGAGTTGCAGAGAGGAAGAGGAGAGATTCTATCTCTCTACAGGGAAAAGAAAATCCTTTTCAAAACCTCATCCTTACTCCCTCTTTCGTGTGATTGAAGAGGCGGGCCTTTTCTCTCCCAGATGCGCCTATGTGGGAGATTCCGTAGACGATATGAGGGCCGCTCAAGAGGCCAAAAAGAAACTAAGGATCCTGGCCATTGGATATATTGGCTCTTCATCCCAAAAACGATTATCCAGAGAATCACTTCTTCAGGCCGGTGCGGATTTCGTCATCTCCCAACCCGAACATCTTTTGAGATGGATGGATGAGAATGAGAGGGGATGGGAGACCTGAGAATGTTGTATTGACATTCTTAAAGTTTTCCTTTATAAGCTGTCTAAACAGTTAAACAGCTTAAATTCAACGAAGTAGGATGGACATCACGATTTTGGGATTAGCCATTCTGGTGGTCGGATTGATCCTCTTTTTTGATTATTCCAATGGCTTTCATGACTCGGCCAATGTGGTAGCCACCATGATCACGACAGGAGCCCTCTCTCCCAAAAAAGCCCTGCTGATGGCGGCGATGGGTGAATTGATCGGCCCTTTCCTTTTTGGGACGGCCGTGGCTGAAACCATTGGGAAAAATATCGTCGACCTCTCATCTTTTGATCCTAAAACCATGAGCCTTTCGATCCATCTTCTGATTGCGGCCCTGATCGGAGCGATTGCCTGGAATCTCATTACCTGGTTTTTTGGACTTCCCTCCAGTTCATCTCATGCCCTGATCGGAGGGATGGTAGGCGCCGTTCTGGCCGGCTATGGACCTGAAAAGATCCTATGGAAAGGCCTTTTATATGTCGTTGGGGGATTGATTCTCTCCCCCCTGGTGGGTCTTCTTTTTGGAGTGCTCTTCTTTAAACTCACAGTTTATCTTGCCCGAGAGGCGACTCCAAAAATAAAAGACCTCTTCAATCGAATTCAGATTCTATCCTCCCTTGCCCTCTCCCTCAGCCACGGAACCAATGATGCTCAGAAATCAATGGGATTGATCACCCTTTCACTCGTGGTCCTGGGTTTCTTGCCCACATTTCATATCCCCACCTGGGTGGTGGCCAGCTGTGCTTTCGCCATTGCCTTGGGCACAGCGAGTGGGGGATGGAGAATCATTAGAACTCTGGGGACAAAGATTTATCGATTAAGAGCACTTCACGCCTTCTGTGCCCAGACCTCCTCAGCGGCAGTCATTCTGGGAGCCGCCCTGTTGGGAGGTCCGGTTTCTACCACCCATGTCGTCTCTTCGAGTATCATGGGGGTAGGAGCAGGGCAGCGAATCTCAGCGGTCCGCTGGGGGGTTGCGAAAAGCATAATGGTGGCGTGGTTGATTACGATTCCCGCATCCGGCTTGATCGCTGGACTCAGTTTCTTTCTTATTCGTTTGATCCATTCATGAGGAGCACCTTGGTTCCTCGCAACCTCTTCCTCTTAAGAGAAAGAGAGGAAAAGGGAGAAGGGAGGAAAAAATGCCATGGGGATTCTTTAAGAAGAAAAAACCATTCTCGAGCGGGGAGGGCCGATTCTTTGAAATGCTTTCCCAACAGTCTGCAAAATCGGTGGAAGGATTGGAGGCCCTTTTCCAATACGTGGAAGACGGGTCCCGGGAGAGTGCGAATGCGGTCCGCAGGATCGAGCGAGAAGCCGATGAATTGAGACGCATCCTGATAGAAGAGCTGGATAGCACCTTTATCACACCCATCGATCGGGAAGACATCTATGCCCTTTCACGAGCCATTGACGATGTTCTGGATTATGCAAATACGACGGTGGATGAAATGGAGATCTATCAGGTCCAGGGGGATGAACATATCAAAGAAATGGTGAACATACTCCGAAAGGCAGCCAGAGAGTTAAATGATGCGGTAAAGATCTTAAAGGATTATCCCAAAATCGCATCGGAGCATGCGGTCAAGGCAAAGTCCTATGAAAACCAGATGGAAAAGGCCTATCACCATGCCCTGGCCGACCTCTTCAAGGGAAGTGATACGATTTATATGTTGAAGATGCGAGAGATCTATCGTCATCTCAGCAACGCCGCGGATCGGGGAGACGAAGCAGCCAACATCATCTCGAGCATCGTCATGAAACACACCTAATTCATCGCGCTCCATCCCCGAGGATCTCACCACGAAGCGAATGGGCTAACCCCTGAGTTATCCTTACCTGGACCAACTCCCCTACCAGATTGGAGTCTCCTCGAAAGTTAACGATCTTATTGGTTCGAGTCCTTCCCATGAGGTCTTGATCGTTCTGTTTACTTCGCCCCTCGACCAGAACCTCCTCCACCCTTCCCTCATAGGCCTGGTTCTTTCTTAAGGTAATCTCTTTTTGTATGGATTGAAGAAGAACAAGGCGTTTCTGCTTTATCTCTTCTTCGACCTGACCGCCAAATGCTTCGGCTCGGGTTCCTTTCCTTGGAGAATATTTAAAAGAATAGAGATCGTCAAACTGAACTTTTTGGATCAGGGTCAGAGTCTCTTCGAAGTCCTCTTCCTCCTCGCCCGGGAAACCCACGATGACGTCCGCAGTAATGGCGATGGATGGACAGACTTCGCGGAGGCGTTCTATCTTCTCAAGATAGGAGGCTCGGCTATACCCTCGATGCATCGCTCTCAGGACCTTATCCGAGCCTGATTGAAAGGGAAGATGGATATGCTCACAGAGTTTTTCAAGCCTGCCGTAGGCATGGATCAACTCGTCTGAGAGGTCCATCGGATGGGAGGTCGTAAACCGGATCCGCTCAAGACCCTCGATCTCATTGATTCTCTTGAGAAGCTCAGGAAATCCTATCTCTCCATCCCTTCCCTTTCCATAGGAATTCACATTTTGACCGAGGAGGCAGACCTCCTTCACTCCTCGCTGAACCAGATGATCTATTTCTCTCAGAATCTCCTGGCTGGGTCGACTCCTTTCTCTTCCCCTTACATAAGGAACGATACAAAATGAACAGAAATGGTTACACCCCTGCATGATCGTTACATAGGATTTAACCTTTGGAAAATCCTTTATGGGAAGGATGGTCTCCAGATATTCCTCTCCTTGATCCAGGGACGTCTCACAAACCCTTTCTCCATCCCTCTCCACCCGTTCAATGAGCCGGGGGAGCAGATGAATGGCCTGAGTGCCGATGACCATATCCAAATAAGGAATGTTCTGAAGGAGTCTCCCTCCCTCTTGCTGGGCAACACATCCTGCCACGGCGAGAATCGTTTTCTTTTTCTCTTTTAACTTTTTATATCTCCCCAGAGCGCTATAGACCTTATGTTCTGGCTTCTCTCGAACACTACAGGTATTGATGAGAATAAGATCGGCTTTCTCCGGATTTTGGGTGGGGAGATAGTGGTATCTCTCGAGGAGCCATTTCATCTTCGCCGAGTCGTGCTCATTCATCTGACAGCCATAGGTTTCAAAATAGACAAACTTCTCTTTCATCTCAGTGAAATGGACGGGAGGAACTTCTCTGGTCCGAAATCGAGGAGGAATTTCAACTTCTCACTTTAAATCGAGACTCCAGGGTCTTCATCTTTTCGACAATTCCCCCGTATTCCAGTTCCCCGTATGGCAACATGGCTGCTCCCGAGAATCCCTGTCGTCTCATCTCGGTCGCTTTCTGAGAGACCCTGTCCCTGACCCAATCCCAGTAAGGATGGTCAAATGCATCTGCAGGTTCGGTCAGCTTCCCCTCATGAACACAAAAGGCATGACAGGCAACGATCGGTGGACCATCAAAGAAAGAGATGGTTGAGTTAATCTTAACCGGCATCAGGGGTCCGGTATGACTTCCCCTCATGAATCCAGCCACATAATGGCCAATATTGAATGGAGCCAAAACCTCTCCGGTAGCGGGAAAAGCCCCCTGAACCCGGACGAGCATCACCGGATCATCTTTTCCGGTATATTTTCCTGCAATATTATGAAGGCGTGTGGTGCTGACGGCTGCAGCGATCTCTCCGGTGTTCCTGGAATAGATCGCCTCGATGACAAACCGTTGATTATCTCTCAGGAGGGCCGCGATGTCATAGAGTTCCTCCGGGGCATTCAGTTCAATGACCCGATCTCCCTCCGTATAATTGACATCCATAATGATAAATCGAAACCCCTTGTTCATGGAAGGGCTTAAGATGAGCCCTGCATTATACATCGGGTCTGCAAAAGCCAGATAGAGAGGAAGATTATAGGCTCCGGGATCGGTTTTATCTGCCGCAAAAAATAGAAAAGGTTCGTTGGGCCTCTCTTCAAACTCCATCTCGGCAACGGCAGGGCCCATCCCCTTCACATTTCCAGAAAAGGAGTCCTTCAGGAGGTCTTGCCCTGCCCCATAGAGCCCCTGCGATTTCGCTACCTTTGTCCCTGCCACGAAGGCATCCCATGCCAGGCCATGCACCTTTTCATTCCCCTTTCCCAGGGTGTGAGAGAAGAGAATGGCAATATCATCCCCTGTGTGACTCACATAAAAATCGTTTATGATTCCCTTTCCTTTTTCTGCCACATAATTCCGTACGGCTTCGACCAACCGTTCACTGGGACGAATGTGGCCCCCGATGCTTCCAACATCTGCCTTAATTACACTGAGCGTCGTTCTCATGGTCTTCTCCTTTGATATGTGGAATTTTGCTATTATATCTTCCATCTTTTTAATTTCGAGAGCGAACCATAATTGGTTAAGTCGAGATGAAGGGGAGTAATTGAAATATAACCATTTTGAACGGCTTCCACATCCGTATTCTTCTTTTTGGTAAAGACAAGTTCTCCCCCTCCAATCCAGTAGTACCTCTTTCCTCTCGGATCCACCTTCTCCACAACCGCGTTCCCATTATGAACCCATCTCCCTTGCTCTGTAATCTTATAGGATTTAATCTCCTTCTCTTTTAGATTTGGGACATTGATATTGAGGAGGGTATCTTTGGGGAGTCCATATTTGAGAATGGCCCGGGCCACCCGAACCGCAAAACGGGCTGCTGTCTGGAAATGAAAGTGAGTCCTTGAAACCAGAGAGATCGCAAAGGATGGGATCCCCAAAAGGGTTCCCTCAAAAGCCGCTGAAACGGTCCCAGAATAGGTCACATCGTCTCCTAAGTTTCCTCCCTTGTTAATTCCAGAAGCAATCAGTTTGGGCCTTTCTGGAAGAATGGCATTCACTCCAAGATGGATACAATCCGCGGGCGTTCCATCCACCGCATAGACATTCTTTTTTATCTTTTCCACCCGGAGAGGCCGATGGAGGGTCAGGGAATGGGCAATGGCACTCTCTTCTCGATCCGGGGCAACGATATAAACCTCCCCCACCTCTTGGAGGGCTTTAGCCAAGACCTGAATTCCATCCGAATGAATTCCATCGTCATTCGTAACCAGAATCGTGGGACGGTTTTCCATCGTTTAATGATAAAGAGGCTGGTCGGGGCGAGAGGATTTGAACCTCCGACACCTGACACCCCATGCCAGTGCGCTACCAGGCTGCGCCACGCCCCGAATTTTATTTTGTTTATTAATATAGTCAATTTCGATGAAAAAGTCCAGATCGTTTTCTTTCTCCCCTTTCAACCCAACATCTTTCGAATTCCGTTGAGCTCCTCCCGAATACTGATCAGCAACTCATGATCTTTTCCATTGGTCGGTTTTTTCGCCTCTTGAGGTTTTCCTTTTTTGACTCCCTCTTTCTCCATATCTCTGATCTTTTTTCTCGCTCCAGCAATTGTAAAACCCTCTTCATAAAGGAGCTTTTTGATTTTTAAGATTAACTCCAGATCTTTCTTTCGGTATAAACGCTGAAGGGAACTCCCCTTATGGGGTTTAATCATTTTGAATTCGGATTCCCAGTACCGGAGGACATGGGGTTTGATCCCGGTAATCCGGCTGACCTCCCCGATCCGATAATAAAGTCGATCTTCGGATGGAGTTAAAATCTCCCGTTTCTTGGATACTCTCGGCACGGGATGAATCTCCTTTTCCATCTGCCGGTCCAATTGCGACAGCCTTTAGTTTAGACCTGAGAGGATTCCGAAGGAGGGGTCTCTTTCCGATTGATGGCCGCCTTTAGAACCTGGCTGGGTTTGAATGTCAAAATTCTTCGAGGGGTGATTTGGATATCATCTCCAGTCTGTGGGTTTCGTCCCCTTCTCGCTCTCTTGTTTCGAACAACAAAATTTCCAAACCCTGAGATCTTGATCTTGTCTTCCCTGGTAAGGTGTTCCTTCATAATATCAAAGATCGTCTCCACAATCTTGGCCACCTCTTTCTTGGAAAAACCCACTTTCTCATAAATAGCCTCGATGATATCAATCTTCGTCATGCCCTCCTTCCTCCTTTCATTGAGATCTTTATTGTCTCAGTTCTGCTTTTAATACTTCCCTTAAATGGGAGATCACCTTCCCTATGGAGTGATTCACCTCCTCATCCGTCAGGGTCCGATCAGGAGCCTGATATCGAATTCGATAGGAGAGTCCTTTCTTTCCTGCCGGGATGGGGGCCCCCCGATAGACATCAAATAGATGGATCTCATGGATAAAGGGTTCCTGGAGGGACCAGATGGCCTCCCGGATTCTCTCAACTTCCAGTTGTTCATCTACCACAATTGAGAGGTCTCTGTAAATAGCTGGATATTTTGGCAAGGGATTAAACTTTCTTTCCTCCTTCGCATGAACCACCAACTTTTCAAACGGAATCTCAAAGAGGTAGGCTCTGGTTGGAATCTCAAAATGAGCAAGGACCCGGGGATGGACCTCTCCTAAAACCCCTATGGAGTCCCTTCCAACGATAATCATAGAGGCCCGACCAGGATGAAGATAGGGGATCTCCTCTGTCGGGATAAACTGAACATCCTCGATTCCTAAAACCCCAAAAAGGGTTTCCAGAAGGCCTTTAACGTCGTAAAAATCAATGGATCGCTGGAGGAAGGCCCAATGGGGGTCTCGATCCATTCCCATGGCTAATCCGGCAAGATAGGTCACCTCTTCTGGAAGGGGTCTTCCTTGTTTCGGAAAGTAGACCTTCCGGAGTTCGAAAATTTTCAGGTTTAAATTTTTTCTATAGAGGTTATATCGGGCTGTCTCTAAAAGTCCTGGAATCAAAGAGGTTCTCATGACCGAGGTCTCTTCACTGAGAGGATTGAGGATTCGAACCATATTCCTTCGCGGATCCTCCGGGGGAAGCCCTATTCCATTCAGGGTGGAGGGAGAGGTAAAACTATATGAAATGATTTCATGGTAACCATGAAGGATCAGAGTCTCATAAATCTTCTTTTCGACAAAGGTGCTTTTCTTCTTTTCCCTCACCGATGGAGGACCCTTCGGGAGAGTGGAAGGGATCTTTTCATATCCCTCCAATCGTGCTACCTCTTCAATCAGATCGATCTCTCTTTCAAGATCCCTTCGAAAGGAGGGAGTGAGGACTCTCCATCGATTCTCCTCCGTTTGATCGACCTGGAGTTCCAAATTCTCTAAAAAGATTCTGATCCTCTCATTTGGAATCTCCATTCCTAAGAAGCTCCTGACTCTTTCAGGGTTTAACTCAATCAAACGATTTGGAATGGGTTTAGGATAGACATCCAAGGCTCCCTCAATGACTCTTCCCCCTGCCAACTCCTGAATTAACTGGGCGGCTCGGTTGGCCACCTTCAGACAACCTCCATAGTCGATCCCCCGACCAAACCGGTAAGCCGCTTCGGTTTCAAGGCCGAGCTTCTTGGAGGTCCTACGGTTATTGGTAGGATGAAAATAAGCACTCTCCAAGAGAATGACCTTTGTATCTTCCTGGATCTCTGAATTCAGACCCCCCATCACTCCGGCGATGGCCACGGGCTTTACCCCATCACAAATCATGAGCATCTCTTCATCCAGAACTCTCTTGACCCCGTCCAGTGTCACAAACTCCTCCCCAGCCTTCGCCCTCCGAACCACTATTCTTCTTTCCTCCAATCTTTCGAAATCAAAGGCATGAAGGGGCTGTCCATATTCCATCATCACATAATTAGTCACATCCACCACATTATTGATCGACCGAATCCCTACCTTCTCCAAACGATCTTTGATCCAGAAGGGAGAGGGACCAATCCTGACCCCCT
Organism: uncultured bacterium; assembly: GCA_938045955.1. GTDB lineage: Bacteria > Desulfobacterota > BSN033 > BSN033 > UBA1163 > CALIBK01. Next base: position 41,740 of record CALIBK010000043.1, read on the forward strand.
CAATCATCCTGACTACATAACGGGGGCAGAGATCTGGATCCTCAAGGGTGACAGAGGTCCTACGGTAGATCTCCCCTCCCTCTGAAGGTAAGGAAGAGACTGGATATTTTACCTTTTGTTGGGTGAGGGCCGCAATCTCCCTTGCAATCCCGAGGATACATAGACAATCGGGTCGATTAGGAGTAATGTTTATATCTAAGATCGTATCTTTTAACCCCAAGGCTTCTGCTAAATTGGCCCCTAAGGGGGCGTTGGAGTCAAGGATCATAATTCCAGAGGCATCCTGACCCAATCCAAGTTCTATCTCGGAACAGAGCATTCCTTCGGAAATCTCCCCTCTGATTTTAGATCTCTTAATCTCCATTCCGTTAGGGAGCCGTGCTCCCGGCAATGCCAGAGGAACTCTTTGACCCTCCCGAATGTTGGTTGCCCCACAAACAATAGAAAACCTTTTATCCAATGTTCTCAGTTGAACCAATGAAAGTCGATCTGCGTTTGGATGTTTTTGAATGGAATCGATCTCTGCAACCACGATCTTATTAAAACCTTCCCCGACCGAGGAGACCCCTTCTACTTCAAGCCCTGCCATGGTCAGAAGGTGGACAAGTTCATCGATTCCCATGGGAATCTCAACGTAATCCTTAAGCCAGTTCAAACTTGCCTTCATCGTGATTGAGTTAGGTCTTAGAATATGAAATCAGGAATTCCCGTTTTCGAAACTCTAAAATTGTCTTAAGAATCTCAAATCGTTTGTAAAGAAAAGCCGAATATCATTGATTCCAAATTTCAACATGGCAATCCGCTCAATACCCATTCCAAAGGCAAAACCACTCACCTCATCAGGATCGTAGTTGACGAATTGATAGACGGCCGGGTCAACCATTCCTGAACCCAGAATCTCCAGCCATCCGGTTTGTCCGCAAACCCCGCATCCCTTTCCCTTACAGATGAAACATTCGATATCGATCTCGGCACTTGGTTCCGTAAAAGGGAAAAAGCTGGGTCTAAATCGAAGTCTGGTCTCTTTGCCAAACATCTCATGAACGAAGGCAGTCAAGACCCCTTTGAGATCGGCGAAAGTCACCCCCCGATCCACCAGAAGGCCTTCGACCTGATGAAACATTGGCGAATGGGTGGGATCCGAATCACAGCGATAAACTGCCCCTGGGCAGATGATCCGCACAGGAGGTCGCTTTTTCTCCATGGTCCGAACCTGAACTGGAGAGGTATGGGTTCTCAGGACAACTTCGTCGGAGATGAAAAAGGTGGCTTGCATCTCCCTCGCAGGATGCCCCTTCGGGATATTGAGGGCCTCGAAATTATAATAATCGAGTTCAATCTCTGGTCCCTCCACCACCTCAAACCCTAAGTGGTTAAAGATATCCACAATCTCCTCGAGGACTTGAGTCAAAGGATGCCTTCTCCCCAGGGGAAGTCCCCTTCCAGGAAGCGTCACATCGAGTTTCTCTTTTAGAAAGGCTTCTTCTCTTTCCTTCTCCTCAATTCTCTGGAGGGCCTCTTCTATTTTTCCTTCAAGCTCCTTTTTAATCTCATTGGCCTTCTTTCCCGTCTCTCTCCTCTCAGATTCTGGAAGGGATCCTAACTGTTTGAGGACCTGGGTTAAACTCCCCTTCTTTCCCAGGATTTGAACTCGAACCTCCTGGACCTCTCTTTGGGTAGAGGCCTTAGAGAGGGAATCCAGAGCTTCCCGATAGATTCGTTCAAGGATTTCTCTCAAAGATTCCATCCTCTTTCGAAAATTCTAAGGGAGCCCTGATTTGGCCATCTCTGCAATTTTGGAGAAGGCCGTGGGATCGCTGACGGCCAATTCGGCTAAGACTTTTCGATCCAGCTCCACGTGGGCCTTCTTTAATGTATTCATTAACCGACTGTAGGAAAGACCATGAAGTCGGGCCGCTGCATTGATGCGAGCAATCCAGAGTCTTCGAAAATCCCTCTTTCGAGCTCGACGATGCCGGTAGGCATATGCAAGGGCCCGGTGAACTGCATCCACAGCAGTCCGATAGAGTCTACTTCTTCCTCCCACATAGCCCTTGGCCATCTTTAGAACCTTCTTTCTTCTTTTCCTCGTTTTTGGTCCACCCTTGACTCTTGCCATATGTTGATGCTCCTTCCATCATGATAGATTTATCCTGATCCCCTATGTTGACCCTTCTCCCCTTTATCAAATCCTAAGCATAGGGAAGTAGTCGTTTTACCCCCTTCTGGTCAGCAGGAGAAACGAAGGTAGGTGTCCGTAAACTTCTCTTCCGATTAGAAGATTTTTTGGTTAAAATATGCCTGGCAAAGGCTCTCTTTGCCTTTATTTTCCCTGTAGCAGTTTTTTTAAATCGTTTTGCTGCACCCCGATTCGTCTTTAATTTCGGCACGCTATTCTCCTTTCAAAGTATTTAAATCAAGAGGGCTTCTGGCTTGAGAGAGGAGTTAAAACCATCACAAAATTCCTCCCCTCAAATTTGGGTAACTGCTCCACCTTCCCATAGGGTTTCATCTCCTCAATGATTCGTTCCATCATCGTCTTCCCCATTTCAGGGTGAGCCAGTTCCCGCCCACGAAAAAGAATCGTCACCTTGGTTTTATTTCCCTCTCTTAAAAATCGTTCAATATGACGAAGTTTAAATTGGAAGTCGTGCTCCTCAGTTTTCGGCCTGAATTTTACCTCCTTGAGATGAACAATGGTCTGTTTCTTCTTTGCTTCATGAGCCTTTTTGCTCTGTTGATACTTAAACTTCCCGTAATCCATGATCCGGCAAACCGGAGGATCAGATTTCGGGGAGACCTCGACTAAATCCAAATCATATTGAGCGGCCGTTCTAAGGGCTTCTATGAGAGGTAAAATCCCTAACTGCTTTCCTTCGGGATCAATGACTCTTACTTCCTTTGCTCGAATCTCACGATTCACCCTCACCTCTTTGATGATAGACACCACCTCCTCATTACTTTCGATTACCCATGGCTGAATTTTAATTTATAATTTTGGATAGTCCGATTCCACTAAGGCAATGAATTCATCCACCTTCATCCCTGAAAAGGTCTTCCCACTTCTGAAACGAGGAGAAACGGTTCTTTCCTTTTCCTCCCTATCCCCGATCACCAGCATATAGGGAATCTTCTGGAGCTGGGCCTCTCGAATCTTAAATCCCAATTTTTCGTTCCGAAAATCCTTCTCCACCCTTACTCCCTTTTGAATCAATTCCCGGAAGACCTTCTCTGCATAGGGAACATGTCGCTCTGTGACGGTAAGGAGGATGGCCTGGATTGGGGAGAGCCAGACCGGGAATGCCCCTCCATAATGTTCAATGAGCACTCCGATGAATCTCTCCATGGCTCCCAAAATGACCCGATGAAGCATGACCGGTCGATGTCGCTCTCCATCCGCACCGATATAGGTGAGGTCGAATCTCTCGGGCATCGCAAAATCGACCTGAATGGTCGCACATTGCCATCGCCGGCCCAGGGCGTCCTTCAATTTGACATCAATCTTTGGACCATAAAAGGCTCCCTCCCCTTCGTTGACTTCATAGGGAAGCCCTTTCTCCTTTAGAGATTGAAGGAGAGCTTGGGTTGCCTTCTCCCAATCCTCATCCGTGCCGATAGACTTTTCTGGTCGGGTACTGAGCTCCATCTCAAACTCAAAACCGAAGACCTTCATGACATCATCGACAAAATCAATGATTCCTTTGATCTCTTCATTGAGTTGATCGGGTCGACAGAAGAGGTGAGCGTCATCCTGAGTAAATCCCCGAACCCTGAGAAGTCCGTGAAGTTCCCCGGATTTTTCGTGTCGATGAACGGTCCCTAATTCAAAGTACCTTAAGGGTAACTCTCGATAGCTTCGAATCTTAGACTTGTAGATAAGCATATGGGCCAGACAGTTCATCGGCTTGATCCCGTATTCTATGTCCTCTACCTTTGTGAAATACATCTTATCTCTATAGTTTTCAAAATGACCCGATCGCTTCCAGAGCTCCAGCCTCAGGAGTTGGGGACCAATGACGATCTGATATCCCCTCTTTAGATGCTCCCTCTTCTCAAAATCTTCGAGGATGGTTCGGAGCATGGCTCCTCTGGGATGATAGATGACCAATCCCGGTCCTGCCTCTTCGCTGAGACTGAAGAGATCAAGCTCTCTTCCCAGTCTTCGATGATCCCTCTTTCGAGCCTCTTCCAGCATTTGAAGGTATTCTTCAAGGGCTTTGAATTCCGGGAAGGCTGTTCCATAGATTCTCTGGAGGACCTGATTCCTTGCGTCTCCTCGCCAATACGTTCCTGAAACACTGAGGAGTTTGAAGGCTTTAATTCTTCCGGTGGAGGGGAGGTGGGGCCCTTCACATAAATCTAAAAAAGATCCCTGTTGATAAAGGGAGACCCGTTCGGGAAGTTCCCTGAGATGTTCTACTTTATAATGTTCACCCATCTTCTCGAAAATCGAGATCGCCTCTTCCCTTGAAACCTCCTTTCGAACAAAGGGCTCATCCCTTTGAACAATCTCCATCATCTTCTTCTCTATCGCCTCAAGGTCTTGAGGAGTAAAACTCTTCTCATAATCAAAATCATAATAAAAACCTGTTTCAGTGGATGGACCAAAAGTCAGTTTCGCCGAGGGATAGAGTTCCTTCACAGCCTGAGCCATGACATGGGCCGTGGAATGGCGAAGAATCTCCAGCCCCTTTTTAGAGGTAATAGAGACATATTGGATCGAGGCATCTTCCTCGACCCGAGAGGATAGGTCCACCAGTCTGCCATTGAGTTGAACAGCGATGGTATCCTGGTCCACAAACTCCTGAATTCTTATTCCCTTCGGAACAATCTTTTTCTCTCCACTGGGAAGAGTAAGGGTCACCCGTTCTTCCATCTATACTCAGATTGAAACGGAAGAGGCATCATTCATCCTGATAAAGATGAATGATGCCTCTTCCAATTTTCAATTAAATTGTTTGTTTTTTCAGGAACTTTAGATCCACTCAATATATATTTTATTTTTGGTAGGCACGTGGGGATTTGAACCCCAGACTTCTACCGCGTCAAGGTAGCGCTCTCCCCCTGAGCTACGTGCCTGTTATCTCCTTCCTTCCCATGGAATAAAACTCTGAAAGTTGTTGTATCCATAACAGGTTTTTATCTCATTGTCAAGAAAATTCTAAGCATTTCTCTAAAACCCGATGAAAGCATTGTGGAGGTCGATCTTATTCTGAAGCTTTAAAGATCAGACCTTCTTTCCCCTCTTTCCAATCGACCACAATCGTATCTCCCTCTTTAAACCTTCCCTCTAAGATCTGAAGAGCCAGTTTATCTTGAATCTCTTTCTGAATCACTCGCTTAAGGGGTCTGGCTCCGTAGGAAGGATCATAGCCCTCTCTTGCAAGCCATTCCTTTGCTTTCTCCGTCATTTTAAGCTTGAGTCGTCTTTCTCCGAGCCTCTGTTCAAGTTTTCGAACCTGTATCTCCACAATGGCCTTGATCTCGCTCATCCCGAGGCTTCGGAAAATAATCAATTCATCAATTCGATTAATAAATTCGGGTTTAAAATGGGCTCTCACGGCATCCATCACCCTTCTTCGCATCTCTTCGTAATCCCTCTCTCCTAAGTCCATAATCCACTGGCTTCCGATATTGGAAGTCATAATGATCACTGTATTTTTAAAATCCACTGTCCTTCCGTGGCCGTCCGTCAAACGCCCATCATCAAGGATTTGAAGGAGGAGATTGAAGACCTCTGGATGGGCTTTCTCAATCTCATCCATCAATACAATGGAATAAGGTCTCCTTCGAACGGCTTCCGTCAGAAATCCACCTTCCTCATATCCTACATAACCGGGAGGAGCTCCGATGAGCCTTGCTACCGAATGTTTCTCCATATATTCTGACATATCGATTCTGACCATGGCCTGTTCATCATCAAATAGGAACTCAGCCAGTGCGCGGGCCAGTTCCGTCTTTCCTACCCCGGTAGGTCCCATAAAGATGAAGGAACCAATGGGTCGGTTGGGATCCTGAAGTCCTGCCCTTGCCCTTCTTACGGCGTTGGAGACCGCCCGGATGGCCTCTTCCTGACCAACCACTCTTTGACTCAGCCTTTCCTCCATATGAAGGAGTTTTTCTACCTCCCCTTCCAACATCTTAGAGACGGGAATCCCGGTCCATTTCGAGACCACCTCTGCCACATCCTCCTCATCAACCTCCTCTTTGAGCATCTTTCCATCCCTCTGAAGTTCAGCCAGTCTTGCCTCTTCCTCTCTCAACTCCTTTTCCAGATGGGTCATCTCCCCATACTGAAGTTCTGCTAATCTCGAATAGTCTGCTTCTCTTTCCGCTTCCTTCATCAACTGCCGAGTCCGTTCGATCTGTTCTTTAAGCTGTTGAATCCGTGAGATTGACTTCTTTTCATTCTCCCATTTGATCTTCTTCTCTTGAACCTCTTTTTTTAGTTCTGCCAGTTCCTTCTCAAGCTTCTTTAACCGCTCCATCGAAACCTTGTCTTTCTCCTTTTTTAAGGCCTGACGCTCAATCTCGAGTTGCATGATTTTTCGCTGGACTTCATCAATTTCCATAGGCACACTATCAATCTCGATTCTTAAGCGAGAGGCAGCTTCATCAATCAAGTCAACGGCCTTATCGGGCAGGAACCGATCCGAAATATAGCGGTGGGAGAGCATGGCTGCTGCGATCAGGGCAGAATCCTTGATCTTCACTCCATGATGGACTTCGTAACGCTCCTTCAATCCTCTCAGAATCGCAATGGTATCCTCCACACTGGGCTGGGCCACATAGATGGGTTGAAACCTTCTCTCAAGGGCGGCATCCTTCTCCACATACTTCCGGTATTCATTCAGGGTCGTGGCACCAATGCAGCGCAGTTCTCCTCTGGCTAAGGCAGGCTTAAGCATATTGGAAGCGTCAATCGCTCCCTCTGCCGCTCCCGCTCCCACCAATGTATGGAGTTCATCGATAAAGAGAATAATGTTGCCTGAGGCTGCCTGGATCTCCTTCAGGACAGCCTTTAATCTTTCCTCAAACTCTCCCCTGAACTTCGCTCCAGCGATGAGAGCCCCCAGATCCAGGGCAACGAGTTTCTTATTCTTCAAGGTCTCCGGGACATCTCCCTTCACAATCCTTTGAGCCAGGCCTTCAACGATCGCAGTCTTCCCTACCCCGGGTTCTCCTATCAACACCGGGTTATTCTTCGTTCTTCTTGAAAGAACCTGAATGACCCTTCGAATCTCTTCATCCCTCCCGATCACGGGATCCAATTTCCCTTTTCGGGCCTCTTCGGTGAGATCCCGACTGTAACGTTTGAGAGCCTGGTACTTCTCCTCTGGATTCTGATCCGTCACCCGATGGGGACCCCGAATTTCCTGGAGCACCCGATAAATCGCATCCTTGGTAACTCCCTGTCTTTGAAGAATCTGTGAGGAGGGACCTCTCTTCTCGTCAGCAATGGCGATGAGGAGGTGTTCCGTTGAGAGATACTCGTCCATCAACCTCTCTGCTTCTTTCCATGCCGAATTCAAAAGTTCATTCAGGCGGCTGGAAAGATAGACCTGCCCTGCTCCAGCCCCTGTGACCCTGGGAATCCGATTCAGTTCTCCATCCAACTGAGAAAGGATTAGCTCTATATTGGCTCCCAATTTCTGAAGTATGGGAATGACAATTCCCTCTCTCTGGGAGAGAAGAGCAACCAGCAGATGCTCCACATCGATCTGCTGATGATTTCTCTGTTCTGCGATCGCTTTGGCTTGTTGTAAAGCCTCCTGGGCTTTTAAGGTAAATCGATCAATTTGCATCTAAACCCTCCTATTTCTGTTGTTAGATCAAAAAACCCTTTTTCGAAAAACATAATCATCCCTCACCATTTTTGCAAATTATTTTTTCCTGTGAAGAAAGGTTAATTCTTTAATAATATAGATAGGTTAACAAACTCTTGAGGAGTTAAGGTTTCAGGCCTCCGATCTGGATCAATCTTTGCTTCCTTTAATCTCGTTTGAAGATCTTCGGGAAGGGGAAGACCAGAGGATTTAAGTGCGTTGAAAAGGGTTTTTCGACGATACCCAAGGCATCCCTTCACCACTTTTTTAAACCATCCTTCCTTCTCATCCTCGATGAGTGGCCTCTTTCTCCATTCGATTCGAATAAAGGCAGAGTCTACCTTTGGAGGCGGGAAGAAAGCAGAGGGCTTTATAAGAAAAAGGAGGGTGGGAATAGAGATCACTTGTGTAAAAACGGATAAAGGACCATACTCCTTCCTTCCTGCAGGAGCGATGATTCGTTGGGCGACCTCCTTCTGGATCATCAGATGGAGATCCTGAAACAACCTTCTTTCCTCCATCAATCGGAAGAGAAGAGGGGTGGTGATCTGATAGGGCAGGTTTGCCACCACTCGAAGCGGAATGCCCTCCCGACCGAAGAGGGAAGAGAAGTCCATTTTAATAATATCCCCTTCGACGATCTCAATATTCAACAGGTTTGAAAACTTCTCTCTTAATCTCCTGACCAGACGGGAATCGATCTCAATGGCGATGACCTGTTTAGCCAGTTGAGAGAGAGCCAGAGTCATCTCTCCCAGGCCAGGGCCAATCTCGAGAACGGTATCCTCCTTGCCAATCTGTATGGAGCGAAGAATCTTCTTCAGGATATTGCGGTCTACCAGGAAATGCTGCCCCCATCGCTTTTTAGGAGATAGCCCGTATTCTTTGAGTTCCTTAAAGACAGAAGCCATCAGGAATCATCCTTCCTCTTTTGAAAAGAAGGAGGAATTAAAGGGGAAGGTTTGAGTAGGCATTCGTCGAATAGTCCGATCGAATTCCCTGTTTTAAATACTCATATCCGATCACCCCTACCATCGCTGCATTATCCGTACAGAGTTGAGGGGAAGGGATATAGAGTTTCAATTTCTGATTCAAGGCCTCTTCTCTCATTCTCTCTCGGAAGAGTCGGTTCGCCGCTACTCCTCCGGAAATCACGATTCTCCGGATCCCTTCCTGTTTGGAGGCAAGGATGGTCTTTTGAACAAGCACATCGACCACTGCTTCCTGAAAACTTGAAGCGATATCACAGAGTAGACCTTCTGAAAATTTTTCGGACGATTCTTGATAGGTCTTGACAAAATGGACCACCGCTGTCTTTAGTCCACTGAAGCTAAAGTCGAGCGAATTTTTACCAAGAAAAGCTCTTGGGAATCGAATGGCCTTGGGATTTCCTCTCTTTGAGAGTTCATCAATAATGGGCCCTCCGGGATAACCCAATCCTAACAATTTCGCTACCTTATCGAATGCTTCCCCTGCGGCATCATCTCGCGTCTGACCTAACCGAACCACTTTCCCGAATCCATCCACTCGAAACAGAGAGGTATGCCCCCCTGAAACGACCAGCCCGATAAAAGGGAACCTTGGAGGTTCCTCCTCCAGGAAGATAGCAGAAAGATGAGCCTCAACGTGATTGACCCCTACAAAAGGGATTCCCATCGCAAAGGCGATGGACTTTGCAAAAGAAAGGCCTACCAGGAGAGAACCCACCAATCCGGGTCCCTGAGTCACTGCGATTCCATCAATCTCTTTCAACGTCACCCCTGCCCTGCCTAAGGCTTCGGTAACAATGGGAACAATCGCCTCAAGATGACTTCTCGAAGCAAGTTCGGGAACGACCCCTCCGTATTTCTGATGAATCGAAACCTGGGAAGAGACCACATTGGAAAGAATCTTTCTCCCGTCGAGAAGAATAGCCGCCCCTGTATCGTCACAGGAGGTCTCAATTGCCAAAATAATCCCCTTTTTCATGGCCATTGCCCATTAATCATTGGTTTATTGTTCCATTCTCCATCCACCCGTACCTTCCGATCAACTTCACAAACCGGCACCCTCCCAGATCTTCCCTTTTCTGTCCCTCCTTTGTCTTGATCACCCGGATGAGGTCTTGAGAGTAGGCATCTCCCACGGGGATGACCAACCTTCCTCCCAAACCCAATTGGTCATAAAGGGGTGGAGGAATCTCAGGAGCTCCAGCAGTCACGAGGATCGCATCAAAGGGGCTTTTTTCTGGCCATCCAACCGTTCCATCAAACACCTTAATTTCCACATGGTAGTATCCAAGCTCGTATAGCAATCTCCTTGCTTTAAGGGCAAGGGAACGAATCCTTTCGATGGAATAGACTTCCTGAGCGATTTCCGCAAGAATTGCGGTTTGATAACCTGAACCTGTTCCTATCTCTAAGACCCTTTCTTTTCCGGTCAATTGGAGGGCCTCCGTCATGAGAGCCACCATATAGGGTTGAGAGATGGTTTGTTTTTCCCCGATTGGAAGAGGATGATCATTATAAGCCTGTCCCTGGAGTGCCTCTTCAACGAAGAGATGACGTGGAACCTTCCTCATTGCCGCAATCACTCGAGGGTCCTTAATCCCTCTGGCAATGATCTGTTCTTCCACCATTTTCTCCCTTGCCTTTGGGAAATCGATCATTCCTCTTGCTCTATCTTTTTCTTCAAAGAACTCAAAAAATTGAGCGCTTCAATCGGTGTCATTTGATTTGGATCGATCCTCTTCAGTTCCCATCGGATGGGATCGTGGGGGGAAAACAGAGAGAGTTGGGGAGACGATTTGAACTTTGTGATCTCCCCTCTGGTCCTCGCAATTTTGGGCATTCCGGTAGAGTCCAGCTCACCCTTTTCCAGGTTGGAGAGAACCTCTTTAGCTCGATCGATTACCTTAGGAGGAAGGCCAGCTAACCTGGCCACCTGAATTCCATAGCTCCGATTGGTTCCACCTTCTACAATCTTCCGAAGAAAGATAATCTCGCCCTTCCATTCCTTTACAGAAACGTTATAATTCTTTACCCCCTCTTTCGTCAGGGCTAATTCGGTCAACTCATGGTAGTGAGTTGCAAAAAGGGTTCGGGGATGAAGCAACGGATGATCATGGAGATACTCAGCAACGGCCCAGGCAATCCCCAATCCATCGAAGGTACTTGTCCCCCTCCCAATCTCATCCAAAATCACCAAGCTCTGTGAGGTGGCCTGAGTCAAAATCCGGGCCGTCTCCATCATCTCCACCATAAAGGTGCTCTGTCCCCGCATGATATGATCCATCGCTCCAACCCGGGTAAAAATTCGATCCACCCTCCCGATTCGTGCCTCTTTGGCTGGAACGAAACTTCCCATCTGAGCCATCAGCACGATAAGGGCGACCTGCCTGAGATAGGTGGATTTTCCCGCCATATTCGGACCGGTGAGAATGATGAGCTGATGATCCCTGGTATTGAGAAGGGTATCATTGGGTACAAATCGTTCTGAAAGATTCATCCTCTCCACAACCGGATGCCTTCCGTCACGAATGAAGATCTCATCTCCCTCATCCACCTTCGGTCTTACGTACTGGTACCGATCGGCTACCTCTGCCAGGGAAGCCAACACATCAAGAATAGAAAGGGCTGAGGAGGTTTTTCGAAGTCTTCCCGTCGCCTCCACAATCTTCTGGCGAATCTCTTCAAAGAGCCGATATTCTAATTGGCAGATCAATTCTTGTGCCCCCAATACCTTGGTCTCAAATTCTTTAAGTTCAGGGGTGATAAATCGTTCAGCGTTAACCAAAGTCTGTTTTCGAATGTAATGCTCTGGGACCAGATGAAGATTGCTTTTGGTCACTTCAATATAGTACCCAAAGATTTGATTGTGACGAATTTTCAGAGAGGAAATCCCGGTCTTCCTTCTCTCCTCTGCTTCAAGCTCAAGAATCCATTTCTTTCCCTCCATCCCGATCTCTCTTAATTCATCTAATTCTGGGTGATATCCTGGTTTGATGATCCCTCCTTCCTTTAAGGTCATGGGAGGAGTCTCCACAATAGCGGAGTCAAGAAGTTCAAAAAGATCATCAAACACATCAATCTCAGAAATCAGGTGGACGAGTAGGGGAGATGAAAAAGGTTGAAGGAGGGACTTGAGCTCGGGCAATGGTCGAAGGGAATGCTTTAACCCCACCAGATCCCTTGGATTGGCGTGACCCAGGAAGATACGGGAGGTTAATCGTTCGATGTCCTGGATCTTTCCGAGAGACTCCCTGATCCTTTTTCTTTCTATCTTTTTTTCTATAAATTCAGAGACGGCCTCCTGCCGACGTTCGATTTCTCCAATATCCATCAAAGGATAATTCAGCCACTGCCTCAATCTTCGACTTCCCATCGCTGTCCTCGTCTCATCCAACACCCATAGAAGAGAACCCTTCTTCTCCTGATCAAAGAGGGACTGGGTCAACTCCAGATTTCTTTTGGCCGTCTCATCGAGAATCATGAAATCCTGAATTCGATAAAAGGTGATGGAGGAGAGGTCCGAAAGGGATCTTTTCTGATTCCTTTCTGCATAATGGAGTACCATTTCTGAGGCAAGAAGGGCTAAAGGGACCCCATCGGGAAGGATAAGATTCTCTATTCTCTGGAGTCTCTCAAAGGACTCGTGAGATTCTTCCTCGAGATAGGTGATCAGAGCATTTTCAAAACTCTTTTTAAACTTCTCAAAAAACGGGTGCTGTTGAAAACGCTTTTCGCAGAGAATCTCTTTGGGTTCGTTCCGAAGGGCCTCATTGAGAAAGGGATCGAACCCTGAAACCTGAGTCGCCTTCATTTCACCGGTAGAGATATCCAAGAAGGCCAGTCCAAAGACTTCTCCTTCTACGGAGAATCCCATCAAGTAGTTATTCTCTCCAGACCCAAGATGAATCGAATCGGTGGTGAGCCCCGGGGTGAAGACTCTCACCACTTCCCTTCTGACTATCCCTTTGGCGTATTTTGGATCTTCTACCTGCTCACAGAGAGCAACTTTATACCCTCTTTGCAAAAGTTTGGAGATGTAGGTCTCTGCTGTAAAATAGGGGACCCCACAAAGAGGAATCGGCTCTTTTTCTCCCTTATCTCGTGAGGTGAGAGTAATCTCGAGCTCTTTCGAAGCGATCTGGGCATCTTCAAAGAACATCTCATAAAAATCACCCATGCGAAAAAAAAGGATGGCATCGGGATATTGACTTTTGATCTGAAGATACTGTTTGATCATCGGGGTGAGAGGTTTCATACCTTTTTGACGAGGGGTAGAATCTTTTTAAATTAATCTAACAAAATCTTTTGGAGTTGTAAAATGGAAAGAAAAACACCTGTCAGGCTTAAACGATTCCTATCTTTTCGTGTGGGATTATAAGCTCAGTGTGCTTGAAGAGAAGAAAGAAGGACGATCCGCCCAAAGAGAGCCTCGGCAATCGTCCGGGTATGCTGTGAATTGATCTGGATCCTGATCCCTTGAACCAGCAAGGGTTCCTCGTTGAATAAATTTTTATAGTCCTCCACAACATTTCTTGTAAAGGAAACCCATTTCCCAAGATCTGAGGTCCCGGATTTAACGGTGAGCGTTTTTATTTTTAAATTAATAGGCCACCCGATCGATTCATCTGAAATCGAACCGACAGGGGCCATCGTATCCCATAGGTAGCTAATCACCTTTCGCCCCTCAAAGACAATCAAGAGTTGAGCGGCCTGGTCATTCTTCCCTTTTAACCTTACATCCCCTCCGGCAGGAAGTTTCAACACTTTCCACTTCCAGGAGAGATAGGGAAACTTCTTCGGGTCAATCTGTAAAGGTCTCTCCAAGGAAAAGGAGGCTGCATTGCTTTTAAAATAGGCAATATACTCATTATTCTCATTCAGAATCTTAAACTCTGCTTCTCCTGTCTTTTCTTTTAGAATCCATCCTGTAGGAACCCCGTCCTGAGTTAACTTCCCATCAAAGAAGATCTCTACCTTCTCTATCGCCTCACCCCATGAAAGAACGAAAGTTGAAAAAAATTGAAATAAAATAGACCAGAAAATCACTCTTTTCATCATACCCGATCTCCGAATCCTTTGAGTCTTTTGATTCTTCTCTCCCATCCTTTTCTCCCCGATGACTCTTCATTATGGAGCAAGGGGAATCCCTTCAAGACCCATGGTCTCAGGATACCCCAGCATTATATTCATATTCTGAATCGCCTCGCCGGAGGCCCCCTTGACCAGGTTATCGATAGCCGTCACGATGACAGCCCGTTCGTCTCCTTCGTTCGCGACCACACCAATATCACAAAAATTTGATCCTCTTACATCTTTCGTATTAGGGAGTCTCCCTTCGGGATAGATTCGAACAAAGGGTTCTCCCAAGTAATACTCCTCAAAAAGATTGAGAAGATCCCGGGTCTTCATCTTTTTAACCAAACGAACATAAAGGGTAGTCAAAATTCCCCGATCCATTGGAATGAGATGAGGGACAAAGGTAATCCTCACCTCCCTTTGAGCAATCCCGCTTAATTCCTGTTCCATCTCAGGGGTATGTCGATGGGCAAAGATTTTATATGCCTTCACTCCTTCGTTGACCTCACAGAAAAGGGATTCCAGAACAACATCACGGCCTGCGCCACTGACCCCTGATTTAGAGTCCACCACAATTCCTTCCAATGAGATGATCCCCTTTTTCACCAGCGGGAGAAGACCGATCAAAGCCCCCGTCGGATAACACCCGGGGTTACCCACAATCCTGGCTTTTCGAATCTCCTCCCGATGAAGCTCCGGGAGTCCATAGACGGAAATGGAGAGAAGATCCGGGGTTTGATGCTTTTGATACCATTGTTCGTAAACCTTTGGGTTTTTAAATCTAAAATCAGCACTGAGGTCAACGATCCTTTTTCCCCTCTCATGAAAGAAGGGAACCATCTCCATGGCTGTCTTATGGGGAACGGCAGTAAAAATGAAATCTGCTTTTTGGGAAATCTGTTCCCCATCGAACCCTTCGCAGATCAAAGGGAGGTGCTTCCTTAATGAAGGAAAAACCTCTTCGATAGGAAGACCCTTATATTTTTGGGAAGTCACCACCGTAAGCTCCACGCCTGGATGAACCAGGAGAAGGCGAAGAAGTTCTACCCCTGTATATCCTGTGGCTCCAATGACCGCTACTTTTGTTTTCATCCCTTCCTCTAAAATAAAAAAGGAGGTCTTTCTATAACCTCCCCTTCCAATTTCTTTCTATCTCCTTGAGATGATGGGGTGAAGAATTATCGCTTGGAGTATTGAGGTCTCCTCCGGGCTCCATGCCTTCCATATTTTTTTCGTTCCTTCACCCTCGAGTCCCTGGTCAAAAAACCAGCCTTTTTTAAAACATCCTTTAAATCCGGATTATATTGAAGGAGAGCTCTTGAAACCCCGTGTCGGAGAGCCTCAGCCTGACTGGAAACCCCTCCACCACAAACCGTCGCCTTTACATTGAACTGATTGTGCATCCCAATGAGTTCAAAAGGTTGAAGGGCAATCCGTTGAGACGTGTCTCTCCCAAAATATTCCTGGAGTGCCCTTTCATTGATGATAAACCTTCCTTCCCCAGGCTCAAGCCAGACTCTGGCCACCGCGGTCTTCCTCTTTCCAGTAGCATAAAACGTTTCTGGCACCTTATCGATCTCCTCTAAATTTGAATTGGAATAGGATTCTGAGCCTCATGGGGATGCCGGGGTCCTGCGTAAACCTTCAGTTTACGAAGCATCTTCCTTCCCAAACTATTCTTTGGAAGCATCCCTTTTACCGCTCTCCAGATAAGCTCTGTGGGTTTTTTAACCAGAAGCTTTTCAGCCGTGATCTCCCGAATCCCACCCGGATATCCTGTATGATGATAATATGTTTTATTCTTTTTCTTATCGCCGGTTAAGGTAACCTTTTCAGCATTGACCACGACTACAAAGTCCCCGGTATCTACATGAGGGGTAAAAATAGGTTTATTCTTTCCCCTTAAGATCTTGGCTACCTCTGTCGCCAGTCGGCCCAAGACCTTTCCTTCGGCATCAATGAGATACCATCTTCGCTCAACTTCTTCTTTTTTGGCTTGATAGGTCTTCCTCATTTTAATATTTTTAAATAATATATTCTTTCCTTTGGTGTCAAGAAATGATTCTTCTTTTTTTCAGCGTTTTCCCTTCTTATCGACGAGCTGGTTCCAGAAAAGGACCACTGGACTTGCAACATAAATGGTGGAATAGGTTCCTGAGATCAATCCGATCATCAGGGTGAAGGCAAAATCATGAATGACAGGCCCACCGAATAAAAAGAGAATGATGACCACCATCATGACCGTTCCAGAGGTCAGAATCGTTCGGCCAAGCGTCTCGTTAATACTGATATTAAAAATGTTTTCGAGAGACTCCTTTCTTATCTTTTTAATATTTTCCCGCACTCGATCAAAGATGACAATCGTATCATTGATGGAAAATCCGATGATCGTCAGAATCACTGCCATCAAGGATAGAGAAAACTCCAGACGAGCGATCGAGATGGCCCCGAAGGTCACGATAATATCATGGATGAGGGCGACAATTCCTCCCAGCCCATAGGAAACCTGTTTAAATCTCCAGGCGACATAGACGAGCATGGCTAAAAAGGAAAGTCCAATCGCCCAGAGGGCTTTTCGTTTCAGGTCCTTTCCCACTTTTGGACCCACCACTTCAACTCGACGGATCTCTAAGGCTTTCTCTTTAAATCGTTCCTGAAGGGAGGATTGGATCTTCTTAGACATCTCTTCCAAATCCAAGGAGGTCTTTTCGAGTCGAATGAGGAACTCATTCTCCTCCCCGAAGTTCTGAACCATCGCATCCTTCAATCCACTTGCCTCCAGGGCATGACGAACCTCGGAGATCTCCACACCCTTTGAAAATCTCACCTGGATGAGAATACCCCCGGCGAAATCGACCCCGTACCTCAATCCTCCCTGAAGAAAGATGGAACCTAAACTCACAAGGATTGCAAGAAGAGAAATCCACCACGTATATTTCTTTTTACCAATGAAATCAAAACGTGTATTGGGGGGGATGATCTCCATTCTTAAATCCCTTTTAAATACTTAACCGTTTCACCTTCCATCGAAGGGTCAGAAAATCAAAAACCCAACGAGTGACATAGACAGCGGTGAAGATGTTTGCCAAAATCCCTATGGAGAGGGTGACTGCAAATCCCCTCACAGGGCCCGTTCCAAACTGGTAGAGAAAAAGAGCTGCAATCAGGGTGGTCAGGTTAGAATCAATGATGGTCACAAAGGCACGATGATACCCCTGTTCAATGGCTGCTCGAATGGTCTTCCCCCATCTCAGCTCTTCTTTGATTCGTTCATGAATTAGAATATTCGCATCCACTGCCATTCCGATCGAAAGGACTAAACCTGCGATCCCGGGGAGGGTAAGAGTGGCCCGAAAGATGGCGAGGGCTCCTAACACAAATAATACATTCAAGAGAAGAGCAATATCCGCGATCACCCCTGCCCCTCGATAGTAAAAAATCATGAAGAGGACCACTAAAATTGCACTCACAATAGTGGAAAAGATTCCCTTCCGAATGGAATCCTTCCCCAGGGAAGGACCTACCGTCCGCTGCTCGATGATCTTCACAGGGGCAGGAAGAGCCCCTGCACGAAGGACGATGGCCAAATCACTTGCCTCCTTCATATCGAATCGCCCTGTGATTTGAGCCCTTCCCCCGCTGATCTTTTCCTGAATCACAGGGGCAGAATAGACATTATCATCCAAAATAATGGCTAATCTCTTTTTCACATTAGCCCCTGTGATCTGTTCAAAGAGTTTTGAACCAATATCATCAAATTCCAACGCCACATAGGGTTCTCCGAATTGAGAATCAATAGCCACTCGGGCATCTTTCAACACTTCTCCGGTCATTAGGGTCTTCTCTTTAAGGAGCCACGGAATCTTTCTGGTTCCTCCTGTTTTTGGATCCACCACTCTCTGATAGAGAATGATGGAGCCTTCAGGGACATTTCCTTTCAGGGCCTCCTCAAGATTTCCCTCTTCATCAACCAATTTAAATTCCAATAGAGCAGTGCGGCCGATCAGGTTGATCGCCCTCTGAGGGTCTCGAATACCGGGCAGTTGAACCAGGATCCGGTCTAAACCCTGCAGAGTGATCTCTGGCTCCGAGACTCCAAACTGATCTATTCGATTCCGAATCGTCTCAAGGGCCTGGTCCACGGCATTCTTTTTGATCTGTTCGGCTTGACGAGGATCCAAGATGAAGGTTACCCTCCAGATCCCCTTCTCTAAAGGGGTGGAGGAGAGTTCCTGAAGGATCCCATAACGCTGGCTCAAGAGCTTCTCCCATTTCTCTTTCTCCCCGGAAACCTCCATGAGGATTTGGTGATTCTTCTCTCTCTCAAGTCTTCCTACCGGAATTCCTTTATCTCGAAGATCATCCCGGAGATTATTTTTAATCCGTTCCAGGTAACTCTCTACCGCCTTCTCGGCCTCAACTTCCAGCACAAGATGCATTCCTCCCTGTAAATCAAGGCCCAGATGGATCTTTTCCGTAGGGATCAATTTAAAATACCAGGGGGGAAGTTCTGAAACCACCGTGGGAAGAAAGAGAAGAACGGCAAAAACGGTGACCGCCGTATAAAGGATGAATCTCCATTGCAGGCTTCTTTTCATTTTTCTCTAACTCGAACCAATCTCTTTCCCTGGGAAATCGACATCAAGGGAAGAAAAAACGAAAACCAAGGGAAATCCGCGATTCCCCTTGGACGAATCAAACATAGCCTATAGCGTTATATTTTTCAAGGGGTTTCCCAAACTAAAAAAAGGCCCGAGGATGACCCTTCCTCAGGCCTGAACAACTCTTAAAGGAATATTCTGTTTACCTCACGTCACTCCATTTTCCATATCTTTCTCGGAGAATCCGATGGAGAATCTTTCCCGTGGGTGTCATTGGCATCTCTTCATCTTTAATGAAGTCGACAGATTTTGGAATTTTATAACCTGCGATCTTTCCACGGCAGTAATCGATCAACTCCTTCTCGGTGACGCTCATTCCCTCCTTTAAGGTCACCACCGCCTTTACCGCCTCCCCCCACTTCTCATGGGGAACCCCGATGACGGCAACATATTTGACCGCAGGATGGGAACCGATCACATTTTCTACCTCCGATGGAAAGACATTTTCCCCTCCGGTGATGATCATATTGGCTTTTCGATCTACAAGGACATAGTATCCATCAGGATCTCGATAGGCCATATCCCCGGCTGAGAACCATTCTCCCTTAAAGGCTGCTTTCGTCCTCTCTGGATCCTTCCAGTATTCTTTAAATACATGAGGGGTCCGGGAATAGAGCTCTCCCACCTGACCATCTGGAACCTCTACCCCATTCTCATCCAAGATCTTAATTCGGTCTGTCCCCCAGATTTCCCGGCCAATGGATCCCAATTTTTTAAATTGCTCCTCCGGCCGAAGCAAGGTGACCAGACCTGCCTCTGTGGAACCATAGGCTTCCCATAGCTCTGCATTTTTGAAATAATCCATAATGGCCAGTTTCGTATCCCTGCGGGCTGGAGCCGAGGAGATCAGAAGTTGCCGGATTGAGCTCACATCGTATTTCTTTTTAATCTCATCAGGAAGCGAAAGGATCATAATATAGTGGGTGGGAACCAAGGAGGTAAAGGTAATTCTCTCTTTTTCAATGGTCCTTAACAGATCCTCTGGATCGAAGCTCACCATATTATATACAAAGACTCTGGCACTCACATAGGTATAGGTAAAGGAATAAAAGATAGAGTTGATATGACACATGGGCATCACCAGCATCACGCAATCATCCGGACGAAGTCCCATATTAATGGCATTTAAGATGTATTGAGAGATATTACTCTCATGGGTTCTAACGACTCCCTTCGGTTTTCCTGTGGTTCCAGAGGTATACATGAGATTCCATATATCCTCCCCGTCAACCACCACATCGGGTTCCTCTGGGGAGGCCTGGGCAATCAATTTCTCATAGGACTGATACCCTTCAGGGACATTTTCGTCACCCCAGTAGACATAATTTTCTGGAGGAATGGTCGGGAGCTTATTTCGAAGGGAGTTGACCAGCGGGACAAACTCCTTAGCGACAAAGAAGGCTTTACACTCCGAATGATTGATAATATATTCTATCTCTGGGGCAGCAAGGCGAAACATAATGGGCACCGTGATCTGTCCTCCTTTGGCTGAAGCCGCATAGATCTCCATCCATTCTACGCAATTGTATGCAAGAATGGCAAACCGATCTCCCTTCTTCACCCCTAATTGGTTCAACGCATTGGCTAAACGACAGCTCCTTTCGTTCCATTCTTTGAAGGTCATCTTTCTAAACTTATCACCTGCTCCCGGTTTGTCAGGATAATGCATAGCCATCATTTTAAGTACTGTTCCTGCGGTCATCCATTTGCTAATGGTCATAAGATCCCCTCCTTTTGATATTTAATATTTGTGAATATTTTCATTATCACTTTTAATCAATATTGTCAAGTTGTCTAAAGGAGACCCCTGAAAAAATATTTTAAACCCAAATTGAGCGATTCTTAGTATTATTTAAAGATAAACCCCTTCTGGATTCCCGTTTTCACGGGAATGACATTTTCATTCATCGGGTGACAGTCGTCATTCCTGCGGAAGCAGGAATCCAGGATATTTGATTCAATGAATGACGAAAAATCACTTAATTTAGGTACTACTAATTCAATAAAAGTCGCTCAATTTAGGTTAAAGGAATTCAGTCCGTGTTCAAAAGATTTAAACCCAACCTCCACGGTCTTTTTAAGACTTTCTCAGAGGTCTCCACAGATTCCTCAATATACTCCCTAACTCATGAGGGGAGAATAGGCCTGAAAGGGGTATCGGAGAAAACCCTGAGTGCGGTAACCTTAAATTGCCCTGGAGGCTCT